>NZ_CP015193.1:1200000-1500000 GCF_002214605.1 Thermococcus chitonophagus
GGAAACCCTAAAGAGAGCCTTGGACAATACAGAACTGTTAAAGAGGAGATTTAGGCACGTAGCGAACAGAGGATTACTAGTTCTAAGGAGGTACATGGGAAGGGAGAGGAGCCTAAGTAGACAACAAATGAACGCCCAAACCCTTCTAAACTTCCTCAAGAAGAATTATCCAGACTTTCCGCTGCTTAAAGAGGTGTACAGAGAAATAATGGAGGATAAGATGGACGTTGAGAGTGCCGAACTGTTCTTGAGCTGGATAAAGGAGGGCAAGATAAAGGTCATCGTTAAGGAGCACGAGTATCCAAGCCCATTCGCGTTCAACTTAGAGGTAGTTGGGGCTAGTGATGTGGTTTTAATGGAAGACAGGAGAGAATTAATTAGACAACTGCACCAGAAGATAATGGCAATAATTAGTAGCAAGAGCACTGGGGGCTAAAGGGGAGAGGCCAAAAACAATGCCAAAGAGAGAATACACAGAAGAATCTCTGTAATTATTAGGGCTGTTCTATTTCCACCAAGGTTGTGCAACTCTCCAATGGAATCGACAATTCCATGGAGTACAATGAGAATTATAAGCCACGTTATCCCACCATATGTCAGTATGACAGAAGTAACAATATGGAAGAGTGTTGCAAAGTATCTCTCCCATATGCCGAGCCATGGAGTTTTCTCCACTAAACTTTTCATATGTTCTGGGAGATCCTCTTTGTAGAGAACCATTGGAGCTGCATATAGGGCTTCAAACAATCCTATACCGAGACCAAATGCTACCGCTACACTAATGTCTTTCCCATTGAGAAGGACATACTTTACAAGTTCCTGGGAAAATCCTGCTGAAAGGCCCAGCCCTACAGCTACAGGCCCTGTACTTAGCCCGAGTTTATCCCTAAGGAATATGACGGAGAATTGAAGCGGAAATTGAATTACAAGGGCAATTATCATGCCTAGAATTCCGAAGAGGAAGGATTTCAGTGAGGGTGTATATCCAAGAAGGTACATGCTGACAGCGGCTAACAGGTATCCTACAATAACAGAGGCTATCCCCACGACTTTGTCCTTCTCCATTTAATCACCAACACTAGAATTACAATTCACATATAAAATTTAGGGTGTCCCCTCCCCGACCGCCCCCCGGTCACCTTTCGCGGGGGTGTGAGAGGGGAGGGGCATTGAAAGGTATCACAGGGGAACTTAAATCTTTAACCCAACAACCTCTCATGCTCCCTCCTTATGCATCTGTGAGCAACGGCAATTAGACCAGCTTCCTTGGCCCTTTTGAAAGCTTCCCTATTGTACGTGTTGAACTGGAACCACACTACTTTTGCCCCTTTCTTTATCGCCTGTTCCACATACTCCATTGTAAGCTCTGGCCTTATGAACAGGTCTACTATTTCAACTTTATCGGGGATATCAAGAACTGAAGGGTAGCATTTCCTACCTAAAACTTCCTCGTACTTCGGATTAACGGGATAAACCTCATAACCATGCTCGAGCAGGTACCTCATGACTTCATTGGCGTCCCTTTCAGGTTTTGGTGAGGCTCCGACAAGCGCTATCTTCTTGTACTTCGTAAGTATCTCTCGGATGTCATCGTCGCTTAACCTGTCAACAGGCATTATCCTAACCATGATATCACCATGAATTAGTTCGTTAAGAAAGTTTAAGAGGCTTTAACGTATCCAACTAAAAGGTATTGCACTAGCTTAGAAAGATCCATCATGACGAGGAATATCAAGAGAAGAACGGCAGTAGCAGTCCAGAATGATGAACTCTTTATGAAGCTTAATAGAGAATAGAGGAGAAAAGCCGTTATTAGGGCTAGAATTAAATGAAATGCTTCTTCGCTCTTTTTGCCTTGGATTAACTTCCATAACCCTTTCGCATCCTTGACCCAGTATACTTCTCCCACGTATCTGCAGTCTTCTGAGAGTATTACTTTGCCTTCGCACTTAATGAGGCAAAATTCCCTCCTAAACTCCATGAAAGGTTCAATCCTGAGTTCAATCTCATATTCCGAGTTCCCCAGGATAACGTAAGATCCCCTAACTATCTCTTTGCATGGCTCATTTATTGCCAGAACTTTTACCAGGTACTTCCCCCTAAATAGCATAAGAGCCACCCTTAACTGGAAATCCTGCTTGCAGGGTTCCTGGGATTGGAGTCAGTATTGACTTCTCGAGCTTGACTTCTACATTTTCATGGTTTAATCTTGGCAGGACTTCTTTATAGAACGCTCTCATCCACTCCCCATCTCTCCTTACTATGATGTGAAATCCTCCCTTGGTTTCGCTTATCCATCTAGCAGGAATTGAGTAATTATTTAATTGTTCAATTATATAGTCAACCAATTGCGTGTTTTTAGAGTCTACATCGATTATGAAGTAGGGTTTCCTCCCAGGGGACTTTTGAAGGTTCGATAGGAACACTCTATTAAACTTCTTCAACTTACCAACGTTCTCTTGAAACGCAAGCAGGTTTATGAAATCCTGTAACGTCTTAACTACACCCTTCTTGATGTCCCTGGGGATCACATCAACGTACAGGGCCATTGCACTTACTGGAATGCACTCCTCAGTTCTTACGTCAATGTATGCACATTCCTGGGGAACTAACCTTAAAACAGCCCGGTAAAACCTTTTAAAATCAAACTCAGTCAAAACTTTATAGTCAAGCAACTCATAGTTTGAGCTCAGCCTCGAAAACCACTTCCTTCTGGTCATTAGGAACAACGTGTATACCTCTTCCTCCTTTAGCTCCACTAAAACTTTCTCGAAAAATTTCTTCATTAGGCCGAGATCATATATCATGAAAAAACATTTAGAAAACTACTTTAAACGATTTCTCTAAGGCCATTGTGGTGAAAGTATGAGAATTAGGTATAGACCCCAGGACCTAACAAAGCTCCCGAGGAGTGTTGAGTATAGGAGCGGGATAGTTTACATGATAAACCAACAGTTACTCCCAAGGGAATTCAAGGTTGAAGAGTTTAGAACAGTTGAAAGCGTTGCTGAGGCCATAAAAAACATGACCGTCAGGGGAGCTCCAGCAATAGGTGCAGCGGCAGCTTTCGGATTGGCTCTGTACGCAGAAACATCCAAAGCGAAGACAAAAGAAGAGTTTTTTGATGGGTTCTATAAGGCCTATGAAACGCTTAAGAATACGAGGCCCACAGCTGTTAACCTCTTCTGGGCTTTAAACAGAATTAAGAACCTCGTTGAGGAGCACAGGGAAGATTCCCTTGACGAAATAAGAAGGCTGATAGTTCAAGAGGCCCAGAAAATAGCGGATGAAGATGTTGAGGCAAACTTAAGGATGGGACACTATGGAGCTGAAGTTCTCCCAGAGGGCAACGTACTTACTCACTGCAATGCTGGAAGCTTGGCAACCGTCCATCTGGGAACTGTGGGGGCCGTAGTCAGGGTTATGCACAAGGATGGAACGCTAAAGCTACTGTGGCTCGATGAAACTAGACCAGTCCTTCAAGGTGCAAGGTTGAGTGCTTGGGAGTACAGCTATGACGGCTTAAATGTGAAGTTAATAGCTGACAATGCGGCAGCATTTGTAATGCAACAGGGCCTTGTCGATGCAATAATTGTTGGTGCTGATAGGATAGTTGCAAATGGGGACTTTGCAAACAAAATAGGAACGTATATGCTTGCTGTTCTTGCGAGGGAGCATGGAATTCCGTTTTTCACAGTCGCTCCACTCTCTACCATTGATATGAACCTGAAAAGCGGTAAGGAGATACCCATCGAAGAGAGATCACCTGAGGAAGTGTTAACATGTGGCGGGTGCAGAATAGCCCCGGACGTTCCAGTTTACAATCCCGCATTTGATGTAACCCCCAATAAATATCTAACAGGGATAATTACCGACAGAGGGGTTGTATGGCCACCGTTTAAGAGAAACTTGAAGAAGTTGTTCTACTCTCTTTAACTTTGAAATTTTTCTAACAAATAAAGGCAATAATTTGGAAAAATTTTAAAATCTGTGTAGGATAATATTTCTCAGATGATAGCTATGGAAACGTTCAAAGTTGTTCCAAGTGATGGTGCAGTTGTGTCAATAATTTACGATACATACTCTTCAGGGTGGCAATTGTTCTTCGGAACAATAGCTGAGCTACTTGAGCAGGGCAAATTTGTAGTCCTGTCAAACTACAATCAGCCCCTAAAGACACTCTTCAAGCTAGCTTCTGCTGTCGGAATAGACATAGAGGAGGAACTCAAAAACGACAACATGGCAATAATAGACGTATTTGGATCTAAATATGAGACTTATTTTGATATACCCAATGTTTATTACCTTCATGGTGTTGTAGACGTTGATACCATAAACCCTAAGATTCTGTTCGTATTTGAAAGACTCCAACCAAAATTCAAGAAGAGAGGGTTAGTCCGGGCCATTTATGCCCTTGAAGGAGCAACCTTCATGTTTGGAGAAGAGGAAACCCTAAAGCTGATAAACGCGGATCTAGCTCATAAGTCAAAGTACCATCCCGACACGATTTTCATGTTCCTGATGAACAGCGACATTCTCTCCAGAAAGTTCATAGCATGGGTTTCCGGGATTAGTGATTATGTAATAGTGACCAAGTCAAAACTCGAGCCAGACGGAATTATTGAGAGGCTTTATGTAGTAAGAAGCCCAGATGAAGGATTTAGGCCATTGGCCTTTAAGCTACACGTTGCAGATGAGCTTACCAAGGAGAGAATTAAGATAGAGAAGCTCTTCTGACTCATAAATTGGTTCAGAATATAAACCCTTTTCGAATTCTTTATAAACTCACGATGACCCTCGCCTATCCTCGATGAAGGGTATGAAAAGTAAGAGAAGTAGAAATATCGTGATGCTGAAATCAAGGGAGAAAGCTACAAGAAAGATCAAGCATGGTAGGTGGTTCTATTCTTTCATTCCGTTCAAAGTGTTCACAGGAGGCATGTCCCAGCTGATCCCAATCTTAGCTATCCAAGAAGGGGGAACTCCAGTTGATCTCGGATATTTGGGAAGCGCCGGTAGCCTTGCTTCAATGATAGGAGGAGTATTTTGGGGCAGAATAAGCGATAAAGTGGGAAGAAGGAAGATATTCCTAATCTCAGGATTCATCGGTAGCTCTATATTGGGTATAGCACTTGCCTTTATGACCTCAATAAAGGGCCTAATACTGCTTACCTTCCTTTACACATTCTTCGTTGCGGCAACTATTCCAATCCCAGTCTCTCTAATCTCAAGGGAGTTCAACAAGCCCAAGATTGGGGAAGCCACAGGAAAGTTTAATGAAATAGGAGGATGGGGTTGGGTTGCAGGGCTGCTGCTGGGTCTAATACTTATAGCCACGATCCCTATAAGATCTATTCCAATAGTCCTGGGCCTAATTGGGATGTTCTCAGTGATAATTGCCGCAAAGAACATTAGGGAAGGCCCGATATACATCAGAAGAGTGTCTCCCTCAACCTTCTTCTACCTCCCGCGCAGGATTTCCATCCCCAGGATCTCAACGCTAAGGGGAGATTTAATGCCCCTCTTCCTATCTTCAACCCTGCTCTGGGCCGGTTCAATGCTCCTCTTAACACAGTTCCCAATGCTGGCCAAGGAGAAAGGATTCGATGGAAAGTTCCTCTACGTTTTAGGTCTGGCGAGCTCGACAATTTCTGCGACGACGTACTTAAAGGTTGGCAGATCCCTTAGGAAGGATGGAACTTACGACTTCATCTTGGGCCAGGGCGTGAGGTTGCTGGGGCTCTTAGTCCTAATACTCTCCCTAGCACTCACAGGATACGCCTTCCTTGGGGTGGCAGTACTCGGATACATGCTCCTCGGCTACAGCTGGTCCCTGATTAGTGTTTCATCCGCAACGATAATATCAAACAGAAGTCCAGAAAAGAACAGGGGAAGAATAGCGGGAGCATACAACTTTGTCTCCTCGGGAGGAGCTATAGCCGGAAACATTGTAAGCGGATACCTGGCTAGTACAATTGGCATTCCTGGAGACTTTACTGCTGGAGTTGCATTGGCGGGACTCTCACTTCTTCCAATGATAAAAATGATAAAAGCGGAGGGTCACCCTCTGAACTTCGGCCTCTTGCTGAGGAGCAGGGGCAGGGGCCTTGGTTTGTAAGGGAAGCCCTCGACCTTCGACCTTATCTCCTTGATTAGCTCCTCTATTCTAGTCTCGTACTGCTTTCCATCTTCCCTTCTCCTTACGGTTATCGTTCCAGTCTCCTTTTCTTTTGCTCCAACTACGACTATGTAGGGAATCCACTCCTTCTCTGCCCTCCTGATCTTCTTGCTGAGTCTCTCATCTTCATCATCAACATCAACCCTTACTTTTGCTCCTTCAAGCTTGCCCGCAATGTACAGTGCATAGTCGAGGTACTCCTGACTCACTGGAATTACCCTGACCTGTATTGGGCTGAGCCAGAGCGGGAACATCGGCTTCTTTCCTTCCTGCATGAGCTTTGCCTGCTTTTCCAGTATTGCGTACATTACTCTTTCAATGGCACCACTTGGGGAGCAGTGGAGGATTAATGGGTACTTCTCCTCACCATTCTCGTCGTAGTATGTGATTCCAAACCTCTCCGCATTCTCAACGTCAATCTGCACAGTGCTCAAAGCTGCGGCCTTGTCTAGGTTGTCAACGAAGTTGAACTCGAACTTGAGTATGAAGTAGAAGAACCTCTGCCTCCACATCTCTATTAGAACAGGCTTTCCGATGAGCTTGACAAGCTCAATTATGAAGTCCTTGTGCTCCTTCCAGAAGTCCTCCGTAAACCTTATCGCTACTTCATAATCCTCAGGGTTAAGGCCAACTCCCTTGAGAACTTCCATGCTGAGCTTGAACTGCTTCTTGAACTCGTCCTTGGCCTGCTCTATGTCTTTGGCCAGTGTGTGCATGTCCGGCATTGTAAATGCCCTAAGCCTCCTTAGCCCAGAAAGCTCGCCCCTCTTCTCCCTCCTGAATGAATAGCGAGTAAGCTCGTACATTCTAAGCGGGAGGTTGCGGTAGCTTATTATTGCGTCCTTCTTTATCATGAACTGGCCAAAGCATGCAGCAAATCTGAGGAAGTACTTTTTATCTCCGCTGAGAACTATGTACTGCCTCGCCGGGAACCTGTTTAGGTACTTCTCAAGTGCTGGATGCTCGAAGTCATACATAATGGGAGTCTCGACTTCCATGGCCCCGTACTCTATCACCTTCTCGGTAACGTACTGCTCGAGTAGCGATTTAATCAGCCTACCCTTTGGATAGTAGCGCAAATTTCCAGGATCACTTCCAGGCTCATAATCAACGAGCTCGTGCTCGAGCATCAACTTAACGTGAGGAGGCTCCCTATCCGCAATTCTGTTCTTCGCTATCTCATAGTTTACGAACTTTCTCAAGTTCTCATAGCCAGTAAAGTCGAACTTATCGACCTCAATAAGCTCACCTTCTGGAGTTAAGATGTACCAGTAGCTCACTAACTCGGTTTCTTCCTTCTTCAAAGCCTCTGGAACTTCCTCTTCTTTTGCGGCCTCTGGAACTATGGTCCTGCTGAGCTCAGCCAGTGGGTGGCCCTTACAGCTTATCTTAAATGCCTTGTAGTAGCCAAATGGTGCCCTCCCGACGTTATAGCCTTTCTCTTTGAGCTTCTCTTCAATCTTCTTAAGGACTTCTAGAGCCACAGAAGGCTTTGCAAGTTCGCTACTCAGGTGGGCGAAGGGATAAACAAATAGGTTCTCAGCCTTTACCTGCTTTGCGACGTTTACAATTTCCTCAACCGCCTTCTCCACAACTTCTTCTGGATTTTTCTCGTCCACTTTCTCAACACTTATGAAGGCAACGAGAACTTCATCCATTCGACCCTTTTTCATTTCATCAGGAATGGGCTCAGGGTTCTTCAGGGCCTTATCCTTGACTTCATACTCTATGTAGTCGCTGTGTATGAGGAGAACCCTCACGCTATCACCCCCAAGGACTTGTAAACTTCTTCTTTATAAGGTCTTTTATAGGGATAAGGTTTTTAAATAATCTCCTGTAAGAGCTCTTAGCTTTCATCCCGAATTCTGGAGGTGAGAAAATGAAGGCGCCAATCTGTGAGGTTTGTCTCAAAACAGACGATATTCTTTGTCCCGCTGATGAAAAGAAGCTAGAACAGGGCATTATAACCGAGCTTGACGTTAAAATATCACGCATGCTTTACAAGTTGCTTGGAGATGCCGATGTAGAGTTCAAGAAGGCAGTTGAGGCAGGAGATCTAATAGTCCTAATAGTTGGAGAAGGGGACGTTCCACTTGTTATTGGAAAAGGTGGCAAGAATATAAAGTTCCTCATGAGAGAATTAGGCAAGAGAGTTAGAGTAATCGAAGGTAGAGACATAAAGGGAACCGATGACGTTAAGAAGCTCGCAATGGATCTTCTATATCCAGCAGGAGTATTTGGTGTAAATATCGTTTACAAGCCTGGAGGGGAGCAGTACTACAAAGTTTTGGTATTTAGCAGAGACAGAAACAAGCTCCCGGAGAAAGCTGAAATATTAGAAAGCATTTTAAGCCAGATTACAGGCGTAGAAACAAGGATCTCCTTTATTTAAATTATAATTTTTGAGAACAATGAGGATAATTATTAAACCTGACAAAGGGTTTGGTAAGATCGTTCTTGAAATTGATGAAGATTTAGCTTCAAGAATAACTGAGATTAGCAGGAAGTTTAACATCTCCGTCGAAGATGTTATAGTCAGGGCATTATCTGGGAATTTTAGGCAACCAAGGAGGAATTTAGGGAATCTGGAAAAGGAAGTCAAGGAACTCGAGAAAAAAGTATGGGAACTTGAAAAGGAATATGCACCACTCAGATTTAAGGCCTACGGGGTTTCTGAGGATAATAAGCTCCTCGCGATTGAACTCATCGGACTAATGGCCGAAAATGCCCAGCTAAGAAGGTTCTTAAGGATGAAGATAGAGAGAAATGAAGAGTTAAGGAATATCGTTAGGTACTACTTAAGCGGATGATGAGTATTGAGTGCCGAGGGATGATGAGCCCTATGAGCGCTGACGCTTTAAAGGGATTTCATAAAATATATGTCCGTGATGCATTATGTTAAGTCTCGCTGAGATTGAAAGGAAAGCCTTTGATTTAATGGCAACGTCCATAAGAAAACATGCATTTCTCCCGACCTGGGATTTTGAAGGAAAAAGCATTAACTTACCCTTCGAGGTAGAGGCTAAACCTGGGGATTTCATTAGACTAAAAACAACAGTAGAAGTTCCCAGAGATGGTTTAAAGTGGTTCATTAAAGTTTGTATGGAAGGTAATGCTCTCGTTAGACTGGACGGGATGGCCTATGGGACAATAGATGACGTCCACACTTACATCCCGATAAGACCCGGAAGACACGAGCTGGAACTTATAATATCACCACTAACGATGTTTGGTTATCACAAGTGGAGAATAAAGATAGAGTACGCAATGCTTGTTGGGATAATGTGGGAGCCCTACGTACTAGCTCAAAGGCTCCTCGATCTAATAAGCTTCATTGAAGTGCTTCAGGAGGAGGATCTGAGAGAAGCTCTACTAAAGGAGCTCTCTGACATCTTAATAACGGTAAAAACAGTTCCAAGTTTGAGGCAAATAACCCTGCTTAGAATGCTTCTCTATGATGGAGGACTCGGGATCAAGGAGCTCAAGCTCGGAAGGTTTGACATCAGAGAAGTGAGAACAGACTACATGTTCTTGTCGGCTGTTTATGGAATTGGAGAGTTGAAAGGATACATAGAGGATATACCGAGACCAAGCAAAGAAGAATACCTAAGTGAAATTAGCGACGTTGAAGAAAAGCTCGAGAAAGCCCTAGCTAGGCTTAGAAAAGCTTTTCCAAAGGTTGGAAAAGCTTACGCTTTTGCCCATTCTCATATAGATGCAGCTTGGCTGTGGACGTATGCGGAGACAAAGCAAAAGATTCTCAGAACGTTTTCGACGATAGAGAGGCTCATGAGGAGGTACGGAATAACCTACGTCCAGAGCTCAGCCCAGTACTATGAGTGGCTTGAGGAGTTAGACAAAGACCTCTTTGAGAAAGTGAAAAGGTTCATTGAGGAAGGAAAGTGGATATTAGTTGGCGGGATGTGGGTTGAGAGTGATGTTCAGCTTATAGATGGAGAGTCAATAGCAAGACAACTCCTCTATGGACAGAGGTACTTTAAGGAGAAGTTCAATAAAACGGCAAGAATAGGTTGGCTTCCAGATACCTTCGGGTTCCCAGCTTCTCTTCCCCAGTTTTTGAAGAAAAGCGGTCTTGAGATGTTTGCGACGTACAAACTACTGTGGAACGAGAGAAACGAATTTCCTTATCACGCTTTCATATGGAAGGGAGTTGATGGGACGGAAATTCCAGTCCACTTAATGATGAGCTATAAATCATCAATGACAGCTAAAAGCCTGTACAAGCAGTGGAAGAGATACAAGAACAAGTACGAAGTTCCCTTCTTGCTGTATGCCTACGGTTACGGGGATGGGGGAGGAGGAATAACATGGGAAATGGTAGAGATGATGAAGCACATGAACAAAGTCCCGTACATTCCAAAGTTGATTAAGGGAACAGAAGAGGAGTACTTGAGGGAACTCAAGGAGCACGTTAGCGAGATGCCAACCTGGGAAGGGGAGCTCTACGTCGAGGTTCATAGAGGGACGTACACAACAAACCTGAACGTGAAAAAGCTAATGGCTGAGGCTGAATCAAAGCTCAGGAGCGCGGAGATATGGGCTTCCCTCGCTCACTCTATGGGTATAATGGAGTATCCAAAAGACAAGTTAGAGAAGTTGTGGAAGAGAACCCTACTTCATCAATTCCATGACGTTCTCCCAGGATCCTCAATAAAGGAAGTCTACGACGAAGTGATAAGGGATCTTGAGGACGTAATAAGAGAGGCTGATGAGATAATTAGAGAAGCGACGGAGAGAATAGCTCAAGGTGAATCACTAGTGTTCAATGACTTACCCTGGGAGAGGGAGGAGGTAATTGAAATAGATGGAAAGCCCGTTCTCGTAAAGGCCTATCCACTAGGATGGTCTTCTCTTAAGCCAATTGATGAAGGATTCGTGAAAGCGTACAGAGAAGATGACACTTTCATCCTTGAGAACGACTACCTTAGAGTGAAGATAAACGATGAAGGGGAGATAATATCACTGTACAACAAGGAGCTCAAATGGGAAGGAATAAGGAGCCCCAGCAACGTGATAATGGCCCATGTAGACACACCGGGAATGTGGGATGCTTGGGATGTGAATGAGGACTTCCTAATCCAAGGCAAGAAACTCAAAACAGTTAGGGTGGAGATAACTCGGAATGATGGCTATATTGCCGAAATAACTGTGGAGAAAATCTATGGGAACTCTAAAGTTATTCAGAGGATAAGGCTAAAGAGGAAGTCAAAACTGTTAGAGTTTCACACAGAGGTTGACTGGTGGGACAAAGAGGTTCTCCTGAAGGCGTGGTTCAACTTTAACACTCACAACTGGAGCGCCTACTATGACATCCCCTACGGAGTAATAAGGAGACCCGCAGTTAGGAACACTCCCTGGGAGCAGGCAAAGTTTGAAGTTCCAGCATTGAGGTGGGCAGACGTTAGCGATGGAGAACACGGAGTTGCCATAATATGCACATCAAGGCATGGCTACACAAACTGGGACTCCAAGATAGGTTTAAGCTTGCTGAAGTCTCCAATATACCCCAATCCATGGAGCGATACTGGAAAGGGAGAGTTTACATACTACCTATATCCCCACAAGGGCTACTGGTTCGAGGGTGAGGTGTACAAGAGAGCCCTTGAAGTTTGGTCACCCCTTAGAGTAACCGAGGGGAGCCCAGGAAAGAGGAAGTTTTCCTTGATGAGAACGGATGCTGTAGTAGGTGCAATAAAGCTCAGCGAGGATGGAGATGGATACATCATCAGACTATATAACCCATCCAAAGGCGACCTAGAAGTTGAAATACCGAGCGAGGGAGTTGAGGTAGATATTCCCGAGCTTAAAGTTCTCGGGAAAGTCAAGAATAGGGTAAAGCTGGGAGCCTTTGAGATAAAGACGATTAAAGTTTCTTCCTTGGCAAAAGCCTAACAGGACTGCCACAGTCCGGGCAAACACCCTCAGGAGGAAGTTCCCTAAACTTCCTACCGCAACCTATGCAGACGTATCTCCACTTAATCTTCCTCTTTATTCCCTTCTTCATCGTCTTAAACTTCAGCCCCAGGAACTTTGCAACGTTCTGAACGTTGTAGTCGTCGGTGAATATAACGGCTTTAAGCTCATAGGCAAGCGCAAGAACCTCTATATCTGCTCTACTGAGCTCGTTAAGTTCTCCAGTCTCTTTCGCTACCCTTTTAACGGTACTTATGGCGTCAGCAGAAGGTTCTATCACCTTAACCTTTCCCGCAGATATCAAGCCTTCAAGGAATATCCTAGATTCTCGATCCTTAACTTCCTCAACAACTCCTGGGGTAGTGTAGCCTTCAACGTCAATACCTTGAATAAAAACTGAAGAATCAAGAACGAGGATCAAGCCTTACAACACCCCTCCTTCTTTTCAACGGGAACTATTTCCTTAAAGCCCGTGTACTTCCACAGGACTTTCGGTATCTTTACCGTTCCATCCTCTTGTTGGTGGTTCTCAAGTATTGCAACGATTGCTCTTGAAGTAGCTATGGCCGTTGAGTTCAGGGTGTGGACGTAGCGGGGCTTCTCATCTGTTCTGTCCCTGAACCTTATGTTCAGCCTTCTGGCCTGCCAGTCCGTACAGTTGCTCGCGGAAACTACTTCCCTAAATCTTCCCTGCCCCGGCATCCATGCCTCGATGTCATACTTCTTCGCTGCAACATAGCCTAAATCTCCAGTGCAGATGTTCACCACTCTGTAGGGAATTTCAAGTTCCTGGAAGAGTTCCTCAGCGTTCCTTATTATCTTCTCGTGCCACTCCCAGCTCTCCTCAGGTCTTGAATATACGAACTGCTCCACCTTGTGGAACTGGTGAACCCTAAAGATGCCCTTGGTATCCTTTCCTGCCGTTCCCGCTTCCTTCCTAAAGCATGGGCTGAATGCCACATACAATAAAGGCAGGTCTTTTCCATCAAGGATCTCGTTAGCATGCAGGCCAGCCAATGGATGTTCGGCAGTTGGTATTAAATATAGGTCTTCTCCCTCCACCTTATAGATCACATCCTCGAAATCCTCAAATGTCGTTGCACCTTCCTCCACGAACCTTCTGACCATGTAGGGTGGAATTACTGGTGTGAATCCCTTCTCTATTAGTTTATCTAGAGCGAATCTTATCAAGGCCAAGTCAAGGATTACGATCTCGTTAAGCAGATAGTAGAACCTTGAGCCACTAACCTTAGCAGCCCTTGCAAAGTCGGCTCCTCCTAAGATTTCCAAGAGGTCAACGTGAAGCCTAGGCTTCCATTCCAATACTTCATACTCCATCTTTCCTTGGCTCTGCTCAAGGAACCTTTCTAGATGGCCCTTCCAGACCTTCGCCTTCCCCCAGAATCTTATGGGCACGTTATCGTTCTCGTCTTTACCCACAGGGACACTTGGGTGTGTTATGTTAGGTAGTCTCCAGAGATAGTAGTCTATCTTCTTTCTAAGTTCATCAACTTCCTTCTCTAGAGTTTCAATTCTCTTAACGATCTCCTTACTCCTGGCTAATAACTCATCAACTGGCTCCCCAGCTTTTCTTTTCTTTCCGATCTCTATAGCGATCTTGTTCCGCTCATGCCTTAGCTTATTTATTTCCTTGAGCTTAGCTCTCCACTCTGCATCAAGTTTTAGTATCTCATCTATCCACTTAACCTTCTCTAACTCTCCCCTCTTTATCAGGTCATTCTTAACTAGATCTGGATTTTCTCTTATGAGCTTAATATCAAGCATGCCTATCCCCTAATCCTCAAAGAGATCTCTGCTTAAAATAATTATCATGGAGGCACCAAACTATTTAAATTGGATTTTCCACATAAGTATTTGGATATACTCAAAAATTAATCAAGGAGGCATAGTAAACAATGGATCGACTACAACTACTTCAAATTCAGAGATGTGAAGAAGAGTTTGAGAAAGCCCTGGCCCTTGGTCAATATGATAGAGCAAGGCTAATAGCCTTGAGATGTTCAGAGTTGCTTAGAAGGCTGGCTAGCGAGAACTTATCCGTATCCCACATTCTCTTGGAGCAAGCAAGAGCTTGGGAACAGAAAGCCAAAAACATTCACAAGAGAAAAGAAAAAAGGAAGGATGAATACGTTGATAAGATAAAAATCCTAATTAAGAAAAGTACTGTAACTTGGAATGACATAGGGGGACTTAGTGAGGCTAAAAAACTAGTTTCCCAGGCCGTCGGTTTGAGCATAGCAAAATCCCCTGTAGAACCTCCACAGGGGATCCTCCTCTTTGGACCTCCAGGAACGGGAAAAAGCCTCTTAGCAAGTGCAGTTGCCAATGGCCTAAATGCAACTTTCTTTAGTGTCAAGGCAAGTGATTTACTGAGTAAGTATTTTGGAGAATCTTCAAAGTTAGTCTCAGCATTATTTTCCTTAGCCAGGCAACTTAGCCCTAGTGTAATTTTCATAGATGAAGTAGATTCCCTAACCATGAAGAGAACTAGCCTAGATGACGCCGCTAGGAGAATGATAGGGACGCTTCTAGCAGAGATAGATGGATTTAAAGACAGTACGGGGAAGGTAATATTGTTAACAGCTACAAATGCTCCTTGGGATCTTGATGAGGCGATGTTATCAAGGTTGCCAATAAGAATTTACGTTCCTCTTCCTGACGTCAAGGCTGCTGTTGAGATATTTAAGATACACCTCAGAGGCCTACAATACAAGCTGAACTTGATAAAGCTAGCCAAGGAAGCCGTGAAAAGGCTATACTCTGGAAGGGAAATAGCAAATGTTGTTAAATTGGCTTCAATGAAAATGCTTGAAGAGATGAATCCAGAGTTAATGGATCCTCTGAAAATACCCTCACTCACGGGAAAAGAACTTGCCGTGAGACCATTGGAGATGAATGACTTTAAGGAAGCATTTAAGAAAGTTAAAAGCCCTGTTACGAAAATGGAGATAAGAAAGTATGAAAAGTGGGCGAGAGAGTTTGCAATCTGATCACTCGAGCTTCGTAACTTTCTCAAGCTCTGAAATGACGAAGTCAAGGCCAAGCTTCTGAAGGGTTTCCTTCTTCGGAATTCCCCTCTCGTCCCAGCCCCTAATCCTGTAGTACTCTGAGAGCAGTGCATCGTACTTCTCCTTGTCAAGGTGCTGGCCCTTGTATGGACCACTCTTGAGGGAATCAACGAACCACCTCTTTGGTGGATAGTCCTTGGTTCTATCCCAGTTGCCATTGAACTCCCTAACCCAGTAAGCCCTGATAAGTGCATAGAGCCTGTCAGCTGCCGTGTACAGGTCATCCCATGTGTATGTAACCCCAGTTATCGCCTTGAGGAGCTTTGGATAGTAGTCTAGGCTCAAGCCGATTTCAACCCATGGGAGCCTACATGCGGTGAGCATCTCAAAGAGTCCACCCCTGAGCCTCTGCAACTCAACGACTTTCTGAGCCTTTATTGGATCATAGGTTATCTTGTACTCGACCTTCTTAGCCTGCTCTCCCTCAATTGGTGCCGTTCCTATCTCCCATGCTATTACCCAAGCCTCCTTGTGGTGGGCACCTATTGATGAAGTTCCGTAAGCTAGGGCCATTGCAGGATAGATGTAGCTGTTGTATCCGCTAACCTCTAGGCCCTTAACGTGCATTGCGAAGCTGTCATCCCCCAGCTTCTCTGCCATTCTCATGACTCCCTCGGCTGCGAAGTTGCCAAGTTCGCCTCTTCTGTAGGCTATGTCATAAGCGAGTTGTTTAGCACCTTTGAAGTCACCAAACTCTGGACCTTCCTTGAGAAGTCCTTTCTCCTTAGCCTCCATGACAAATCCTATTGAGACTCCAAGGCTTATCGTATCCATACCCATGTCATCTGCAATCCTGTTAAGGACAGCTACTTCATTTAGCTTTCCAATCCCAAGGTTTGAGCCTAATAAGGCAACGTTCTCATAGTCAAGTTCGCTCTCCTGTCCTTCAGCATCCAGGACAACGTTTCCACAGGGCATGTTACAGTACGGACAGCCTCTCTGCTTGACCTTCATTCCCTCTAGCGTATAACCATCAATTGACCTTGCGAATTCGAACTGGCCATCCTGGAAGTTTCTCGTTGGCAGTGCATAGTTCTCGTTAGTCCACTCTACTGCAGCCATTGTTCCCTGTCTCTTCCAGAACGGATATCCTGGGGCGTTGAGAATTGCCTCATAAGCCTCCTGGCTGAGCTTTCTTAGTTCATCCTTGTCAGCAACTGGTATTTCCTTTGTACCCTTAATTACCACAGCCTTCAGGTTCTTGCTTCCCATTACAGCACCCATTCCGGGCCTTCCTGCGGCCCTTCCCTCCTGTGACATTACAACAGCGTACCTAACTAGGTTCTCACCGGCGGGACCTATGCTGAGAATTCCAACATTCTTCCCATGTATCTTCTTAAGCTCCCTCTCGGTCTCGAAGGTTCCCTTACCCCACAATCCTTCAGCACTCAAAATGCTCACGTTATCATCTTCAATGTAGATGTAAACGGGTTTCTTTGCCTTACCCTCAACAACCAAAGCATCGTAACCAGCCTTTCTCAGGTGAACGGTTGCCATTGTACCTAGGTTACCGTCACCATAACCGCCCGTGAGGGGGCTCTTGGCTGCGACAACCATCTTTCCACCGCTTGGAGTTGGGAGACCGTTGAAGGGGCCTGAAGCAAATATTAATTTGTTCTCGGGGCTGAGAGGATCAACGTTCTTAACTTCATTCCACAAAATCCACGCGGCTAATCCCCTACCTCCAATGAACTTTTTTGCAATTTCTTCGGGATATTCCTGAACTTTTACTTCTCCCGTGGTCAAGTTAACTCTAAGAATCCTTCCCCACCAGCCTTTCATTGTAATCCACCACTTGACGTTTGTTAAGGCATTCTAATAAATGTTTTGTAGTCCGAAAATATTTACAACATTTGAAAGTTGTAAACAGGTTTGTTGACCCTCCCTCAACATTTAAAGCTAATAAGCGTTTCGTAGTAGGGGGTGGAATATATGGCAAGAATACCTCAATTATATGTTGAAGCAACATATGACGAATGCTTTGATGAAGATGGAAGGGCCAAGTATGACTGCATAGTCATCCAAGACAACATCGAGCTCAGACTAAAGAAAGGAGAAAAGCTTCCGGAGTTTATAAACAAGGACAGAGCAAAGTTTTTAGCAAAAGAGGTTTACGATAGGTTCCACTTCTACGTTGATCAGTACGAGCACAGGATGAAGGTGGATGCGATTATAATTTATCCAGATAGAAGAACTAGAATAGAGCTCAAGAAAGGAGACGAACTCCTACTGCTTCCGGTAGAAGGGTACGTAGTTACCCTAATAGCAGACGTTGGAAACAGAGTTAGGACTGGAGATGCATTCGCAGCTGTAACTACTAAGAAGGGAGAGATTCACTATATGAAGCCTCCAAGGCCAGGAACTGTCGTCTACATAGATGAGTTCACGAATAGGCCAAACTACGTCTACTACATACTTCCGGAAGAGTGAGGGAGGTGGTCATGGTATCCCTGCTGATAGTTGGCATACTTCCCTATGATTCAGGTAAGACAACGTTAGCACTATCCCTAATAAGAGAGGCCCTAGAGCATGGAATCGACGTTGGAGTAGCAAAGCCAGTAAGTGGTTTCAATGGATGGTACCAGTATGAATATCTTCTCAAAAGTGTGGAGTTTGGATTTTTGATAGGTGAGGACTCTTACAAGTTACACATAACGGCAAAAAGCTCGGATCCAGTACACCTTGAGAGCCCCGTTACGGCACTTCTACTACCTCCAGATCCCGAGAGAGTTGGATGGAAGAGCTCTTCATACACTGCAATATCATACCACACGAACGTTGTTCTCTTAAGAATCCTTGAAGATCACTTTTACGTTCCTGATAACATTAAGAAGCTCACACGGCCAATGCAAGAGATCATAGAGCCATTAATAGAGACTACAAAACCCATTGAAATAAAGGCCGATGAAGTTCAATACCTAGTGATGAGAGGACGAGAGGAAGCAGATAAGGCTTTGGGAATTATACAGAACCACCATGAACTGACCATAATTGAGTCCTACAACAATCTCGCCGCTCCCTGCACTTCAGCTCTAGCTTCCGATCTCATAATAGCTGTAGCCCCAGGGAAGGCCGTTCTTTTTGATGGAGACCAGTACAAAAAGGCCATTTATGCCATTTCAAGCATTAAGGAACCGTGGAGAGTTGTCACAGAAGATTTAATGCCTCTATTAAAGCCTCTCAAAAAGTTCGAGTTTAAACCTGGGGAAGTAAGTGGCCTGCTTAATAGTGTATTGGAGATTCTTGAAGCGAAAACTTTTTAAATGCGATTTGGGGGAGAACTATTGGGCGTGCCCCGGTGGTGTAGCCCGGTCAATCATGCGGGACTCTCGATCCCGCGACCCGGGTTCAAATCCCGGCCGGGGCACCAGCATGGGCCCGTGGCTCAGCCTGGTTAGAGCGCCCGCCTGATAAGCGGGAGGTCCGGGGTTCGAAGCCCCGCGGGCCCACCAGAACTAGTCTTCACATTAAAACGTCCCATACTTTGTTTCCTATTTTTTTTCGATAATTAAACTAAAAAGACCACCAAGGACTTAAAATATCCTTCACTTCTTCAACGATTTTAAGCGTTTCATAGCTAGGTTGCCCATTGTCTTTGGCTTCTTTTTCCTCATAACCCTTAACAAAAGCAGGGAACCCTCTCTTTAGACCAACATCATAACCTCCCTCAAATATCATAGCAACAGGGTACCTTCTAAGAGAGGCTCCGGCATAAGAGAAGAACTTCTCAGTAAGCTTAAGGGTTGTTAACCCATCCCCTTTAAATCCATCAAACCCGGCAGACACTAAAACAACCTTGGGCTTAACATTTTCCAGGATAGAAACAACTATCTCATCCCAGGCAAATATATAATCCGAATCATTAGAATAATGAGGCATGGGAATATTTATTTTACTTCCTTTAGCTAATCCTCCACCTATCTCCCTTTCATAGCCAGTCCAAGGATAAATGTCCCGCTCATGGATGTCTATATGGATAACATCGGGATCCTGCCAGAATATTTCTTGAGTTCCATTTCCATGGTGGGCGTCAAAATCGATTATAACAATCTTTTCGAGATCTTCCTCCCTCAGAGCCAGAACTGCAGCGGCGACGTTGTTGAATATGCAAAAGCCGAGTGTTGGGGCACCCATCGCTTTTCCCCTCTTTCCTGCATGATGCCCTGGCGGTCTAACAAGAGCCATGTTTAGCCCTCCATATCGCAATGCCGCTAATGCTGCTAATTTTGATGCCCCCAAGGCCATGAGGGCTGCTTCCCAAGTTCCTGGGCACACGTAAGTGTCTGGATCAAGATACTTTCTCCCCTCCTCGACGGCCCTTTTAACGAGCTCAACGTATGCAGGGTCGTGAATCCTCTTAACAAAAGACTCGTCCACAGGGATTGGCTCAATAATTCTGTCATCGAGCATGAGTTCTCTTATAGCGGACATCAAAATCCATAATCTCCCAGGATTTTCTGGATGATAGTTTTCTGGCTTATGCTGTAGGAACTTTCGTGAGTAGTAAATCTCGCCTATCATAAGAAGCACCCTCTAAAGTTAAAACCCCTAGAGGTATATAGAAAAGCTCCTTATAAGGGTTTTTCAAAACAAAATTAGAAGGATCAGGCCAGGCTTATGCCGGCCTGTTCGAGGGCCTGCTTAACTTCCTCGTCGCTGGCGCCCCTTGGAATGTTGACCTTCTCCGGAAGGGGCTCGATGTGCTTGATGTTCATCCTCCTCCTCTTAACCTTGTTGAGGCCAGCCCCAGTAACCAGAACGAAGTTCTTGTCTATTATGTCCACAACAACTACCTTCTGACCAGCCCTTCTACCTGCAATAACTACAGCGATCCTACCAACCTCAATTGCAGGCATTCATCCCACCTCCTATTCTTTTTTCGACCCCGCGTCGCCGACGGGGTCAAGGTGGTCGATGGCAGCCTTCACAATTGCGAAGACCCCATCGGGCGACCATTTAGAGGTGTCAATTATCAAATCGTAAATCGAAAGGTCGTTGATGTCGATACCATACAGGTTTAAATACCTTTTCCTGTTCTGCTTTTCCCTCTCGGCTATCTTCATAAACGCCTCTTCAACACTAATACCTTCCCTTCTAGCAACCCTCTCAGCTCTAACCCTGATTGGAGCATCAAGCCATATTTTCAAGTCAGCGTTCTTGACCATCCATCCGGCCAATCTGCCCTCTATAACAACATTGCATTCCTTTGCAGCCTCGATCTGCCTCCTATCGACTTCTCTGTCAATCTCGGGGTGAAGCTCAGCATACTTCTGAAACTCTTCTAAGCTCATGCCCATTTCCTTGGCCATCTGCCTGAATATTAACCCGGCATAGACGTGCTTAAGGCCGTAGTGCTGAGCAAGCTTCCTACATAGCGTGGTCGTTCCTGAGCCAGCCAAACCGCTGACCGTTATGACGAGGCACCCCTTTGGCATGGGGCACCCCTTCAGGCAACGAGCTGAGATCTAATCTGCTCCTTCATTACCCTACGCATGCACTTGGGGCAGAGGTATGGCATTGGCCTCTCTGGCCTCTTCTTGGTCTTTGGTAACTTCCTCATCTCAACGGGCCTGCCCCTTGGTATTCCGTTGAGAGGTCTGCCGCAGATGGCACAGTGAGCTATCTTAGGCTTTCTTCTCTCGAAGTGTACTACAACCCTCCCTCCTGGGGTCCTGACGTACTTCCTCCTCCATGACCTTGACCTGTACATTGGCTTCATTCTCTCCACCTCGCTTTAGGCATTAAGAGGGATGTTTTTAAATTTAACCAAAGGCTTAAATTTAAAAGCCCACGACCCAAGCAGGGTGTGATGACGATGGAGCCAAAGCCGATGATATTCGAGGGAGATCCCGAAGTAATAGGTGGGGCGGAAGAGGAAGTTGATGCGGGGGAAGAAACCGTTGAGCAATTCTTCGCTCACAGCAAGGGAAATACGATCTATGTATCTTTCGCGACAACCGATATGAAGATAACCATAGGAATTTCTCACGACAAGGCAACTTTAGAAGAACTCGTAAAGGCCGTGAAAGAATTACTCTTGGAGTTTAAGAGGAAGTGACATTGTTCATGCATATGAACGAAATGCATGCATATTGTTCATGCATGTGAACAAGAAAAGTTTGAGGTCTCGATTTTAAGTGGAATAAAAGCAAGAAAAATAGGAGATATATTTATTGGACAACTTTGTCCCATAGAACTCTTGTGACAAATGCAAGCAAATCGGTGAGCTCCCTTGCCCTCGTTTCAGGTGAAGCACCCATGTGACCACTCTTAGTTTCGACCCTAAGGTACACTGGGGCATTAACTTCCTTGAGCTTCATGAAGAACTTCAATGCATGAGCAGGGTGAACCCTGTCATCGTGCAGGCCAGTGTAGATAAGGGTTGGGGGATATTTCTGAGGCTTAACGTTGTGGTAGGGCGAGTACTTCAGCAGAAACTCCCTGTCCTTTGGATCATCGGGATTTCCATATTCCGGAATCCAGACGCTTCCTATGTACAGCTTGTGGAACCTGAGCATGTCAATCACTGGATAGCCAATTAGGGCGGCATCCATAACATCCGGCCTTTGAACGAGCGTTGCTGAGACCAAAAGCCCTCCGTTACTCCTTCCCCAAGCTGCAACCTTGTAGCCTTCAGCTTTAAGTTTGCTCAGAACGGCGATAAAGTCGTCAAAGACGTTCTGCTTGTTCTCCCTCATTCCTGCACGATGCCACTCCTCCCCGTACTCGCTACCTCCCCTCAAGTTGGCCATCGCAAATACTCCACCGCGCTTTATGAACGGAATTACCTGGGGGAAGAACCTTGGCGTTAGAGAGATGTTGAAGCCACCGTAGCCAAAGACCCAGGCTTTCTTTTCATCTTTCTCCCCCTTCACGATGAAGTAGTGGATCCTCGTTCCGTCCTTAGATATTGCAAAGTCCTCCTCAACCTTGAAGTTGCCCTCGATTCTTTTTTCATCGATTAACCTTAGTTCATCCTTCAGCTCGTATATTCTGTAGGGAACAGTAAAGCTCTCGTACCTTAAGATAACCCTTTCATCGTCTTTATCCAAGGGATAAACGCTCCCAGGGAAGTCAAAAGTGAAATCCCTCACCTTCTTGCCGTCCAAGGTGTAAACTTCAATCCTGTGACTCGCGTGAACGAGCCTTCCCGCTACCATCTTGTCCTTAACGATGACCGCCCACTCAAGGGGGAACTGGCCTTCCGGAACTACTTCCTCCACCTGGCCATCCTTTAATGCGATGATCTTCCCGAGACCTTCCCCCTCCCTTGTCAGGATGAAGAGCTTCCCATCAACTACATCTATGGGCTCCGCCGGAACCTCCGCCGAATAAACTTTCTTCCACTCTTCAGGCTTGTCAATAGGTCCAAGGTATATCTCGGCCTTGTTCCACCCGTACGTTACCGTGAGCATTGCGTACTTCTCATCCGAACTCTTTGAAAGCCCCATAAAGTAGCCCGAGCCAAGGCCCTCGCCGAATACCATCTTTTCCCCTTCTTCGTCCTTCCAGAAAAGCCTCTCAGCTGGGGGATTTACACCGTCAGGAGTCTTCTCCTTCCTATAAAAGCGAGCGAAGTAGTAGCCATTTCCCAGGAACACTATGTTCCAGACCGAGGGTGTTATCTCCTCTATTACATCTCCTGTTTCGAGGTCTATTATCTTCGTTGTTCCCTCATCGGCACCTCCTATTGAGAAGCTGTACGCCAACCTCTTTCCCTCCCTGTCTGTAGTGAAGCCCTGCAAGAGAACCTCATCGCCAATTTCCTTTTCTAGCTCCTTGGAGTCAACTATAACCTCACCGTTAAGCCATCTTATGACCTGCCTGTCCTTCTCCCTCATCGAGACTATTATTCCCCTCTTAGTTATCCTCGCCGAACCTACAGTTGGTATAGAGAAGTACTCCCAAACTTCCGGGAACAGTTTATCGCTCAGTTCTCCCACGAACTCCTTGAACCTTCTGTTTTCCTCTTCGACTAGCTTTAGAACCCTTTCATCCTGCAGGTTTTCCATCCAAATGTAGGGATCTTCCATGAAAACCACCATCTGAACGTTAAGCTTTGGGATTAATAAGCTTTGATGAGAAGGTTTAAATTTAATAACATAATATTTAATATTATGGTATTAAAATTTATCGACAGAGAGTTTGAGCTGGAAGAGCTAGAAAAGAGGTACAAAGAAAGTAGGACTCACCTAATTCTGATCTACGGAAGGAGAAGAATAGGAAAGACGGAGCTAGTTAAACAGTTCATAAGGGATAAGAAAAGCTTCTACTTCCTTGCGCGGAAGGAGCCAATGGAACTTGAAATCAGCAGGCTAATAAAAAGCTTCAACAGGAAGTTCAACGTGTTCATAGAGGCTGAAAGTTTGGAGGAGTTCTTCGCGGAGCTTAAGAAGTTCGGGAAGATAGTTGTCGTGATTGACGAGTTTCCATATTGGATTGAGGAGGACAAATCAATCCCCTCACTCTTCCAGTATATCTGGGACGAAATATTGAAAGATTCAGAGGTAATGCTAATACTCCTAGGGTCATCCATCTCCACAATGGAAAGCCTTCTCAGCTATAAAAATCCCCTGTACGGGAGAAGAACAGCCCAGATAAAGCTATCCCCTCTAAGCTTTTTTCACCTCAGAGAGGCGTTTCCTAAGTATTCGTGGGAGGATCTCGTAAAAGTTTATGGTGTAATAGACGGTATTCCCGCGTATCTCCAGTACTTTGACGACTCACTAATGGTTGAGGAGAACATAGAGAGGAACTTCTATAACAAAGTCAGCGTTCTCTATGAGGACGCTGAGAGACTGCTCAAGGACGAGCTCAGAGAGCCGGTGACATATCTTAACATCCTGAAAGCAATAAACGATGGAAAAACTAAGCTAACGGAGATTGCAAACGAGACGAAAGTCGCAGTAACGAACCTTCCAAAGTACCTGAAAGTTCTCGAAACGCTCGACCTAATATACAAGGAGTTTCCGGTGACGGTAAGGGAGAGGAAGAGGTTTGGAATATACAGAGTTAAGGACTTTTACTACAAGTTCTGGCTTCGCTTCGTCTATCCATATAAGGACGATATTGAAATAGGGGCAATAACATTCTCAGACCTCCAAGAGGACTTCAACAAGTACCTCGGCGAGGTCTTTGAGAGGGTGTGCAGGGAGTTTCTAATAAGGATAAATGGAAAGAAATTGCCCTTCAAGTTCACCAAGATAGGAAGATGGTGGGATAAGGAACAGGAGATTGATATAGTTGCAATTAACAGTTTAACTGGAAATTCAGCATTTTTTGAGGTTAAATGGAGGACTCTTAACTATAGAGAGACAATAAAAATACTGAAGGAGTTAATTGAAAAGAGCGAAAGGGTGAACGTTAAAGGGAAAAAGTTTTATGGAATAATCGGAAAAGGGATCAAGGAAAAGGAAAAGCTTAAGGAGAGAGGTTTCTTGGTCTTTGACCTTTCAGACTTCGAATGGGTCCTCAGAGAGCCTGGGTCGAGGGAACGATGACGGCCCGGTACCTCGATGACGAGGGCTCATATCCAAGAATATCAGAAGTGTCGAAACTAAGTACGCTAGAGGGACAAGCAATAACGCCCTTTTGTAGCCTGCGATATCTATGAGCTTTCCGACAACGTAGGGACCAATTGTAGCTCCAAAAAACCCGACCATGTTCACGAAACCCATGACAACCCCCAAGTTTTCCTTTCCAGCCTTCTCTGATGTGTATGCAGTTATTATTCCACCAACCGAGTAAAGGAAGAAGCCAAGAGGTATTAAAAGGATTGGATTCGGCCAAATAAGTATAAGGAATGTAAAGAGAGCATTCATAAGAAAGGCCAGAGAAACGCTGACCTTCCCTATCCTATCGTAAAGGAAGCCAGCCGAAATGGAGCCCAAAATCCCTATCATCGAGAGCAGAGAGAACATTGCAGAAGCTTTTTCAAGGCTAGCTCCCTGGGAGACTAAGTACGAAACCAAGAAAGTTAGAAGGGCGAAGAACGCTCCAAGGCCCAGGAAATTTGCTAGGCTTAAGAGGAAGACATTTCCTGGGATTGAAAACCTCACAACTTCAGGCTTAGAAACCTCTCCTCTTACAGCAAAGGCAAGCAAAACCGCGACAAAGGAGCTCATAAGTGAGAGAACTAAGAATGAAAGCCTCCAGTTAAAGGTTAGAGCTATTGGAACGACTATTAGTGGGGTTACCCCGGTCCCTATTGCGGGACCAACCATGAAGAATCCAAGGGCCGAGCCCTTCTTCTCCCTGAAGACCTCGCTTATTAGGGCAGTTGCTGGTGCATAATATAATCCGGCAAATAATCCGTAGATAAATCTAACGATGAGCATGTCCCAATAATCCTTTGTGAGTACTATAAACGCTGACGATAGAGAATAACCAAGTATGCTGAGAACGAGCAACCTCTTCCTCCCGATTTTGTCTCCAATGTATCCCGCGGGAACCTGAATTAAGGCGTAAGGTAAGAGTAGGGACGTCATCAACAAGCCTATCTCAGCATTTGTAATATGAAGATCATCTCTTATTAGAGGTGCAAGGGAAGGAACTGCCATTCTGTGGGAGTAATTGAATATCCAGCCTAAGCTGACCAGTACTAGAATTATTAGCTTTCGCATGTTTAAACCAATATCTTAACGCTTAAAAATTTAACTTACTAAGAGCCTTTAATTTCTAGGTACACCCTATTTCCGCCAAAGACTCCAGGAGCGCTGAAGTTGTAGTACTGATTAAGCGTAACTTCACACGTAAACCCCGGAACTACATATGCTTCAAGTTTAATATAGCCTATGATCGTTGTTGAAGACGCAGATGTTTGAAGATATGTTGTTGTGTCATTGAGAGTAACTCCACCCTCTATTAATATTTCAGATGTTCTCTCACTTGTATTTTCTATCCATGCTCTAAATTTGAACCATTCAAATCCACTACAGTTAGTTGATACTAGCTTTAGCCATAAGGATACGGATTGAGCGGGTTCGCTCCAAATGTCCAAGGATATTAGCTCACTTTTAAATGCATATACATCTCCTCCAATGACGGTGTTATCTGGGGGATTCCAAAGAGTTACCGTATTCCCGTATTGGTCTGCTATTTTTATATACACAGTGCCTCCGAGACTTGTACCGTTTACTATGAATGTACAATCCTTAGGATTGCCTGTAGGACAGGATATTATCGCAGGAAGAGATATTGGAACTTTGGCAACTCCCGAAGAATCAACAGTGGCAGAAGACACATTATATTGAGTGGTCCCTACCTCTACCAAAATTGAGACGCTCCAATTTGGAGGAAGATTAGTAAAGTATACGTACTCAGGGCTTTTGTTTACAGTTATTATAAGGTTGTCAAAACTGACATTTAGTGTACCTGAAAGGTAGTAAGAGCCAATGGCGGCGTATGTAGGGGATATAACATTGTCATAAACTGGTCCGACTATCAATGTTCCATTAACCTTTAGGCTATGATCGCCTAAAGAATAGTTTCCCAGCATGCTATACCAATTTCCAGTAGAAATATTGTAGTAAGTCGAATTTAGTGTTGTCCATGTCCCATTATACCTTCTTATTTCCCCTCCAGAGACAACACTCGCAGAGCCCCCATAAAGGGTCCCATTTACTGACACTCCAGTTGCAAGAGCCGCATAATAAGCACTAGATCCTCCGCTCTGGGGGGCAAAATTAAGCTCTCTTGAAGGAGATGCCGAAGTATTGTATATGTATATCTCACTGTTATCAGTACCATATATAATGCTTGAGCCTGCCCAATCTAGCTGAGTCCATCCTGCAGGTGTTGAATTCACGTGAATTGTAAGATTTGAGACTATATTCGTGAGATCAACTGTAAAACTAGCATTTACATCCATATTAGTGGCTACGACATTACCATTGACCTTAACACTAATGACATAAATATCCGTGAATGATAATGTCCCGTCATAGTTATTTATCCATAAAGCAAAATATCCCGTCCCTGTAGAGCCGTCATGGTAATCTGATATATCAAATTCGACAACATCTCCGGGGGATACAGAATACAGAGTAACTCCATTGGACGTTATAGTACCAGCCCCCGTTGCCGTGACAATAATAGTTCCATAAACTTCAGAGTATCTACCATCAATGTTAAGAGTAAAATTATCATAAAGGGCACTACCGTTTATATTTCTATAAATTCCATAGGCATAAAGACCATCGAAGGTACTATTTAACAGCACAACATCAGAATAGCCGTATCCATCTAAAATACTCGAAACCACCCCAATAAATATTGGACTCCCCAGAATCTGTTTTGGAACATAAGCTATGCATTCACCACTCCCCGTTGGTGAAGAAGTTTGGGTGATATATACAAACTTCCCTGTTGAGTTATACTGCCACGCGCACGTAACATTTATGAGAGCTCCAGAAACGAAAGGATCACTATCAAAGGTATCCGCAAAAACAGCAGATCTTTCTACTCTTTGGAATGTAGAGTTTGCATAGATTATAGCTGTTGTATTGTAATCTCTTAAGTCCACTTCAGTTTGAGTAGTATTCTGACCAGAGAGCCACAGCACAGGAGTATCAACAGATATCGTGACATATAAGATACGCTCAGTGAATACGGTTGCCATAACAAATGAAATTAAGAGGATTATCAGTATAAACCCCCTTATTTTATCCATTCTGTTCACCCCATATCCTGTAATAATCCCCTAATAAATAGCCAAATAGAATCATCAGACTCAAGAAAAATATCCAGTATATAAACCTAAATTTTGAAAGGAGTGTATACATAAAAGTGTATGTAATGACAGGTTCATTGAAATACAAGACTCCTCCACTTCCAGAAACTTTCAATTGAGGAAGTAAAACAGGCAATATATCATCAACTGTCAGTCTTATGAGGGACATTAAAATCGAAAACATTAAAAGATTAGCAAGCAAAGCGAGGATTAAATATTTATCTAAGTTTCGGATCCAGTACAAAGTTAAAAAGACGAACGTTAGTATTATGTTGCCAAGCACAAGAACTGATAAAAAAGAGGTAGCGTCAAGTGCCTTAAACTCAACAGAAGTTCCAAAGTATGAGAGCTTGGATGATATCATTGAAACCATCCCGGAGACTGCATACCCTTCAAATCGGACTATGGGGAAGAACAGAGAAACTAGAGATAAACCTGATGTAATGCCAATATTAATAATTATCACACTCTTTAGATCTAATCTCCTCATTTTACCTTTACCCCCTTTCCCCTTTTCAAACCCCATAGAACATAATTGATTCTTATAAAATCAGCATTGTTACACTTTGTACCATTTGAAGGATATAGCTGTGTTGAAGAAAATGCTGGCAGAATAACACGTTTGCTACAGATAAGTTTTGTTGAGATATCGTTAGTTTTTATGAATTCCACATAAACGGGTATCGGAATTGGATTTTGATTTGTCAAAATTATCGTTCCATTGATATTTCTAAGAGCTAAATCTTCAAGCACTACACTTACTGGGAACTTCAATTTTAAATTACCATGGTTCAATTTCATGTCACATCTAACGAGAAATGATAGAGTCCCTTTAGTAATCAAAGTGGAAGATGTTTTGTTAATGCGCTCTTCACTCTCCTTATACACTTCTAAAAATATGTCAGAAGGCAGCTTTATGAAGACCTTGCTTCCATTGACCCACGAAGTAACGTTCTTGTATTCCCAAACATCGCAACTTACACTTTCAATGTTCATTTTGAGCTTTGAGTTGGTAATATAGACGTCAAATACAAGGAGGCTTTGGTTGTATATTATCTTATACCCACCGAATTCAGGAGTGGGAGGTTCGTATTTGAGCTCCCATTGAGGCACATAAAAAGCACCAAGGATGCCAAGACTCAGAGTAGTGTACACTATAATCATAGACCCTACACTAGGAAACTCCCTTATAACGATGACAAATAAAAGGATTAGCAAGATACCCAATACCCACATCGGAAAATCAGCCACAAGAACGTATTTTATATTGCCCTTTCTAATATTTACCTCTTGGTTAGCTCCAAGCGAATGCAGTACTAAAGAATCTCCCAAATTCGTAATAACTTTGCCGGAAATACATGCAGTATGAAAGAGGTCCATACAAGCCAGGACGGTATTTCCAGCCGATACATTCCTCAAGTATGTGGCTTCGCCAATACCCAGCCTATACTCAGGAGCATCAGAGACTATTATTAAGGCTATTGGGAAGCTTATAAGCTTGCCCATAAGGGTAAATACAAGAAAACCGAAAATAAGAAAAAGTAACAGAGATCGCTTATTGGCTATAACCACTTATTCATCACCTTGGTTGTTCAGTTGATTGCTGTGATACGTAGAATGCTAGTTTGAAGGAGTCAGTTGCAGTTGCAGAGTACTCTAGGTTGATATCAATTTGCCAAGCTGTCCCATTATTCATTGTTATGGGGGTTGTACCATAGATTATGCTCCCAGTCTTTACATCAATCTTCGCTATGAGTGTGCCATCAGAAGCATTGTAAATCATTACATATCCTGAGATCGCTGAAGTTGAACCCAGGGTAGATACCACTTTTGGCCAAACATAAACAGTCTGCCCTCCAAGGTTTCCAAATCCAACAACATCCTTTATATACCAAGTTCCAACTGTTATCGGAACTGTTATCGTTACCGAATCATAAAGTGTATCTCCACCAGCAGTAGTACATACTGCACTACCTTTAGTAACTGAAATTGTGTTAGTCCCATAAGTCTGGGCATTTGCGTTTGTTCCTGCAGAGGGTAGATTGGGGGCATCACCAGCTGTGAAAAATCCCACACAAGATACCCCCGACGTTGAAGTTCCAACGTTTATCGTTGTGGTCATTCCTCTATAAACGAATACTGCTGCACTGACAAGTGCTATTACTGAAACAAATGTAAATATAATGACAACATATACCTTTTTCTTTAACTCATGTTTGGACATGTTAATACCACCCCATCAATGTGAGTATTATCCAAATATTTGCTATACCTGCTACATATCCTGCAATATCAATAATATTAAGGCTGAACATTATATAAGGATTATGAACGAAAGATTGAATTCTAATCAATATTTTATACAGGAGATTACATAGACATTTATAGACCACCTTGATCTAAAACACCATATCAAGGAATTGCTTTATATAACATAACATATAGTCACTACTTCATCTTAAAAAATTTGCAAAATGTAGGTATATGAAAACCCCTCATAAAATCTAAAAACTAGTCCGAGAGTAGAACAATTGGCAAATTCGAAATTTAGCTTTTAAGAAGTTTTATTACGGCCTCAACGTGTGGTGTATGCGGGAACATGTCAACTAGCATAACCTCTCTAATTTTGTATGCTCTAGCAAGATAATTTTGATAATCAAGAACGAACTTCTTAGGATTGCAAGATACATAAATTAGTATTTCAGGACCCTCTCTTACTATTTTCTCTGCAAAATATCCAAGACCTTTCCGAGGTGGATCAACTATTATGGTATCATAACCAGACAAATTTTCATTCTCTGCATTTTGAACCTTAAACTCCACTTCAAGTGAGTTAAATTCAGCGCTCTTTCTTGCCGCAGAAACTGAAAACTCATTAATCTCAACTCCCCTAACTTTAAAACCCTCACTCGCTAAGTACAGAGAGAAAGTTCCTATGCCGGAGTACAAGTCTAGAACTTTCTCTCCCTCAACATAGTCCCTAACCACCTTTAGAAGGTGTGACAGGGCATAGCTATTAGTCTGGAAGAAGGAAGAGGGATGAATAAAATAGTATATCCCCTCAATAAGCTCCTTGATGAACTCCTCACCATGAATACGGATCGGAACTCCCCTGGGGTCATCTCTCTTGTCCCTTTTAACGCTCCAATATATTGAGTCTACGAAGTCAAATGCCTCTACAAGGATTTTCTTTACCCTTTCGGTTGGCTCAAGGTGAGCTACCACATTGACCATTACCTCTCCAGTGAACTTCATCTCTCTTATCTGAACGTAATGCACTTCCCCTTCTTTCCAGTTCCACGGCCTAAGCTTGGATTCTCTGAGGAACTCCTTTATCGCCTCCACATAAATAGGAAAGTCCTTGGAGAAGACGGGGCACTCCCTTAGGGGAACGACGGTCTTCGGCCTCGCGAACTCCTTCATGCCAACCCCGTTAACGGTAACTATAAGGTTCGTGATATTCCTGAAGCCGTATATCCTGGGGGAAGGCTTTATCTCCGCGTTGATTCCAGTTATTCTCTCGAAGAGCTCAGCTTTGAGCCTTAGTTGCTCCCTATATTTCAACCCCTGCCACAGGCAACCACCGCACCTTCCAAAGTGCATGCATTTGGGTCTTCCCCTAAGAGAAGAAGATTTAAGAAGTGTAAACTCTCCAATTTCTTTTCCGAACCTTCTTCTAGTTTTCACAACTTCCACTACGTCCCCAGGATACGCAAATGGCAACAGTATACCTTCAAGCATGCCAAGACCATCCTCACTAACATCCCTAACTTCGCCCCTCATCGTTCCTTGGGATCTACTACTGGATAAATATTCATTATCCTTAACAAACATGAAACTCAAACCCAAGGGTAGTTCTTTGGCTACTTAGGCTCGAGGTGGGCTTTCTTTATCAGTAGTTTTCCAGAGAGACCTTCCCAAATTCTCTCGGCTTCATCAACTACTATTCTGTACTTAAATAAGGGCATGTCAAGAACGAAGGTCTCAAACTCTCCACCCTCCCCCGCCACATGAATGTTGTACTTATCTCTTAATTTCGCGAGCTCATCTATAATGGCATCATCCACTACTCTCCCAAGCCATTCCTGGGTTAGGCCGTAAGCAGAAACCCCAACGAATATGAACTTGAAGCCAATCCTAACAAGCTCCCTCATGTATTCCTCAGGATCTCTACCCCATGCTGGAGCGTAGACCTTAAGCCCGAGTTCCTTGGCTATCCTCTCTATCCTCTCCCTCTGGTACCTGCTTGCCAAAGCCCCAGCAACAATTCCTTCAATCTTGAGACCTTCAAGGACTCTCTTTAGATCCTCAACTTCCTTCTCCTTTTCTCCTGTGGTGAATCCCTTCACGAGGGGTATTCCAAGGGCCTTGGCTTGCAGGTCTGTGAGGTTTATGTTTGGGGTGTGGTACATGTAGCTTTCCTCGTTCTCGCTCACCATTGAAACCAAGAACCTGACGTTTAATCCATTTTTGACGGCCCAGTACAAAGCGTAGTTAGAATCCTTGCCGCCAGAATAGAGGACGGCAACAGGGACATCAGCTAAGCCCACCATTCATCATCCCATCAGGGTCCTGGCTGTTTCATCATCAAAAATTAAAATCACTGAGAGAGCTTGGCGTACTTCTTCTTGAGCCTCTTCCCCTTTGGCTTGCCCCTGCCGAAGAGCCAGCCGTGAGCCTTGTTAACGTGCTTTATGTAGTCCTTCCTCCTCTTGAACACCATCCCGCACCTTGGGCACCTGAGGAACTCCTCGCCGTCCCTATCCTTAACAATGATCGCCTTGAGCCTCACCATTATTAACCCCCCGCATGCTTGAGTTGGTGAGTTGCTTATAAATTTTCTCCTCAAGCTTAAAAGTTCAAAGGTCCTATATCGCTTCATGAAGCTCGTAGTCCTCAACGACAACGTTCCCTCCAAGGGCTTGAAAAATGATTGGGGATGGAGCATCTTAGCCGGGAAAATACTGTTCGATGCCGACACGAATCCTTTAGTTCTGGCGTACAATTCCAAAGTCCTCGGAGTTGAGCTTAAAGGGCTGAAGTTCGCCGTGCTGAGTCACTGGCACTACGATCACTATGGAGGTTTACCCTACGTTGCGGAGCTGAATCCCGGACTAAAGCTCTATGCTCCCCTTGAAGGGATGCCAATGGCAATGAGGTGGGGCTTCAATCCAGTTCCGGTTATGAGCCCAGGGGAAATTGATAAGAGGGTTTACACTTCTGGAGCCCTTGATAACTTTGAGCACGCAATAGGAATCGAAACGAGTTCGGGCTTAGTAGTTATAGTGGGGTGCAGCCATCCTGGGGTTGATAGGCTGAGTAGAGCAGTCCTCGAAGCTAGCGGTTACGAGAGGGCGTATCTAGTTATAGGAGGCTTCCACTCTCCTCCCCTATGGAGGATAGATAACCTAGCAGAGATGACGGAGTTAATTGCTCCAGCCCATTGCTCTGGGGATATGGCGAAGGAGTACGTAAAGAGGAAGTACAAGGAGAAGTTCGTTAGTGTCAGAACTGGAACAATCATTGAGGTTTAAAAGATAATAACGGTCAAGAACCGTTTCTGCTACCTGTTATAGTGCAACAGGTGTGGTTGGCCTCGTACTCCCATCCACATTGGGGTTATTGGCCACCTCAGACGGGAAGTCATTAGCTTTAAGGCCGAATGTAAACGGCCCACAAAACAAAACCTACGACCACAAAAACAAATAAAAATACCAACCAGAATCAGAGAACAGCCTGCTACATGTTCCTTTGAATGCCCTTCTTTTCCTGAACCTGTTTCCACAGCTCATCAAAGTTCTCAATAACCCTCTGAAGTGCAACCTTTAGGTCCCTAGTCCTCGTAAAGAAAGCCACTTTATCGCTCTGATCCCTTATCCTCAGGAAGTTGGGACCCATTCTGAATGCTGCCAAAACATCTACATCTCTAAGCTGTTCAATTATAGCCCTAAACTTCCTGGGGTCTCCATGGCCCTCATCTTCTTCCTCCATCTCCTTCGCTTTGTTCGTCCTCTTTTCCAGCAACCTATAGCTACCGTCCTCACAGATCTCGTAGATCGCAAAGAAGTTTGAGTCTCCATAGTGAGCGTCTATGAGCTTTTCATCGTCCTCCATTCCGAACGCAACTTTTAGGCATCTCATTTGCACCACCGAAAATTAGGTCAGCCTAACATTTAAAAATCCTTCCTAGGCTTACAAGTGATTTTTTATACATACGATTTTCATGTTTCTGGGGGATCGCATGAATACAACGACACTCTTCATAAATGCCCTCGCCGTTATCTGCCTGATTCTCGGTCTTAGAAAGGACAGGGAAAAGACAAAGCATGCACTAAAAATCGCAGTTATGTCGTTCATCAAGATTCTGCCGACGATGCTGGCAATAATCCTCATTATAGGCTTAATGTCCGGATTCGTGCCCCCAAAGACAATCTCCAAAATAGTGGGGCAAGAAGCAGGATTTAAGGGCATTTTGATAGTGGGAGCACTTGGTGCGGTACTCCACATCCCCTCGCTAATAGCCTTTCCACTCGCGGCCTCTCTGCTTGAGAAGGGAGCCTCAGTGACGTCAGTCGCGGTCTTCATAACCACACTGACGATGATAGGCTTCGTTACCCTGCCCCTCGAGATAAGGATTCTGGGGAAGAAGTTCGCAGTACTCAGGAACGTGCTGAGCTTCATCATGGCTTTGATAATAGGCATCTTGGTGGGGGTGATACTGTGAGGCCGAACGGTACCCCAGGAAAGGCAATGAAGAACCAGAAAAAGGCGTTCCTGCGTGATATAATTTTCCTTGGGGTTGTGGCGCTGATAACGGCCATTCTGCTAATGATGCACCCGGAAAAGAGAGCTCCTGTTTTCTCTGCATCAGAGAACTTCCTCGTAGAGATGCTCCTCATAATGCCAGCCGTAATGATACTTATGGGTCTCTTCTCGGTATTCGTTCCAGACGAGCTGATAGTCAAGTACCTCGGGAGGAGTTCAGGGTTTAAGGGCATGCTCTTGGCGATACTAATTGGAGCTTTCCCCACGGGCCCGCTCTACGTGGCGTTTCCGATAGCTGCCTCACTGCTGAAGAAAGGCGCCCGAGTTGCCAGTGTCGTTGCATTCCTCTCGGCCTGGGCCTGCATAAAGATTCCACAGGAACTAGTGGAGCTCCAGTTTCTAGGTGCAAAGTTCATGTTGGCAAGGCTAAGCCTAACGGTGGTTTTCGTCATGGTTATGGGACTAATTATCGAGCAGATCCTGGGGAGGAGGTCTGGTAAGTAGTAAAACTCAACGCAGTCTTCCAGTCAATGACATCCAAACCCTCAGGCATCCTTGGAAGAGCCCTCCTGTCGGGGACTATCAGTACCTTTTTCTTGGCCTCAATTTTTTCAAGTTTGTCTTCGGCCTTCCTAATGTCCCTTTCCCTTATCTTCTCTTTCCACTTAACCTCAGCTACAAGGTACAGTTTTCTGTTCCTAACCAAAGACACATCAATTTCCAGTTCAGGTTTCTCTATCCTAACGGGCTGGAGGGAATACTCCCTAGCCAGCAACCTCTCAAAGAACACCTCAACGTACTGAGGCATTCTCTCCTCGAGCAACCTTTTGACGGTCTCTTCAGGAATTTCAGTCTCAAAGAAGCCGTATTTAGCATTGAGGTAGTACGCGAAATCCACTACTGGTGAAATATGCCTATACTTAAAAGTAGCTCTTCTCTTTCCAAAGATCTTAATCCTCTCTAAGAGGCCCATTTCAATCAAAGTCTCCAAGTACGGAGTCACTGCACTGTTCGTTTCCTTATTTATGAGGCCTCGTGAATACAGCTCTCTAGCAATTTCCCCAACTCCCGATTTTCCATCGGCAACTGCCTCTAATATTGCCCAGTACCTCTTAGTTAGCTCCCGTTCCTCCTCTCTAAAGATTTCTCCAACCAAGCTTGGAACGGTCTGTCGAAGAGAATCTCCAAATGTAGAGAAAACGTTCTCCCCAAGAGCCTCAATCGCAGGGGCCAGCCATGGTTCCTGGGCTAGAACCGCTAATTCTACAGCTAACTTTCTCTCAAAGCCTAATCTGTCAATGAAGCTAAGGGCATCCCTAGGATCTATAAGTCCTACCTCTTTAATATAAAAGAGGCCCAAGAGGGGACTGCTGCTCCCTACAATCCTCTTGAAGTAGTGTCTAGTGGACGTTATCAAGATTATCCTCCCTTTACCTGAGAGGCCCTGGAGGAGTGAGAAAAATGGTTCCCTCAGCCTATGAAATTCATCAACTACTATCCTACCCTGGGAAAGAAAATGAGGCAATAGGCGTATAAATTCACTAAAAGAGTATATCTCGTTGCTCTTAAGCTCAATTATTGAGCCTCCCGTAGTTACGAGGAAGTATTTGAAATAATCCGCCTTTTCCCTCACATAGAATGTTTTTCCCGTTTTCCTCCTCCCATAAAGGAGTAACCACTTGGCATTCAAAACATTATCAAGATCGCGACGCTCGATAATTACCATTATGCTAACCACCATTAGGCTAATCATGGTTAGCATGATATAACCTTTATGGAATTAGGCTAACCGAAAACTTTATATTTGTGAGCATATGCACAAAATATTGGTGGTGACCATGGTAAGGGTTGCGGTTCCAACGAATGGTGGGGGTTTGGAGGACACTGTCGCTCCTGTATTTGCGAGAGCTCCAGCCTTCCTGATTGCTGACGTTGACGAGAACGGAAACATTACGAATACTAAGGTAATCCAGAACCCAGCTGCTACAGCTGCAGGTGGCGCAGGCCCACTAGCTGTGCAAACGCTCATAAATGAAGGGGTAGAGGCAATAGTCGCTCCTCAAGTTGGGCCAAACGCAATGAGCGCAATTCAGGCAGCTGGAATAAGGCTCTACACGGTAGCCCCAGGAACGAAGGTTGAGGATGCAGTTAAGATGGTCACCCAGGGAGCTCCAGCCCAGCCCAGGGTATTCGCTCCAGCACCTGCAGTTGCTCCAGCTCCAGCTACCCCAACAGCCCCTGCAACCCCAGTAGCTCCAGCCTACTACTGGTGGGGCCCAGGATGGGGCTGGGGCCGCGGCTGGGGTAGAGGAAGAGGATGGGGAAGAGGCTGGGGCAGAGGAGGCAGAGGCTGGGGAGCAAGACTGGGCTACTGTCCATGGACAGGAATGCCAAGCAGAAGAACCCTGAGATGGCTGTACGGCTGGTGGTGAGGTAGTTGCCAAGAGGCATGGGTAGAGGTTACGGAAGGGGCTTTTTCCCTTATTCCCCATTTGGCGGCTTGTACTGGCTGATTGACGTAATACTACTAGTCGCAATGCTGTGCATACTCTTCAAGCTCTTCCTAGTTGCTGCCCCGTACGTAATAGCCCTAGTCGTGATCATGCTAATTAGGAGCTTCCTGAGGCCAAGGCCCTTTTTCGGTCCACGCTCTTGGTTCTAGCCTTTCCTTCCCACTACAAGCCTCACAATGCCCCTGTAGTATTTTTCTTCGAGCTCAACATCGAAGAACTCTTTAATTAGATCGTAAGTTCTCCTTAGCGTGCTGTCATCTATCAGATAGCCAAGAATCCGATCAAGAGGTTTAAGGAAGATGAAATTCAAGAGATCGCTATCGCTTATTGTGTGCTCCAGGAAAACTGCCCTCCCGCCGGGCTTCAGAACTCTCCTTATTTCCTCCATCCCCTTCCTGGGGTTTGGGACGGTACAGAAGACGAAGGAGGAAATTACCGTATCGAAGAAGTTATCCGGGAATGGCAACTTTTCGACATCTCCAACGAAGAATTTCACGGTAAGTCCAAGCTCTTTGGCTCTCCTCTTGGCAATCTTTATCATTTCCTCGCTACCATCTATTGCATAAAGCTCAACGTTCCTAGGATAATACTTAAGTGTTTTCCCGGTTCCCACTCCTACCTCCAGCGTTCTTCCCTGAGCTAGGCTCACCGCCTTCTTCCTCAAGGGATTGAAGTACCTATCGAGTGGAATCTCGAGAACCTCGTATCTCTCTCCGAGCCTGTTGTACTTCTCTCTGTACATGAAAAAGGAATTTCGGTGTAGGCTTAAATAAGTTTTTTGAAGGAATTTTCAGGAGAACAAAAGCTTGGCTTCGAGCTTTAGTATCTCCCTGTTCATGAGGATGTGCAGGAATATCAGAACCATCATGAACAATCCGTATCTAGCCCTGAGCTGGAGGAAATCCAGCCTTGTCATCCCCATGAAGCTCCCCGTTTTCGTCGCAATGATCGTCCCAACGGTGATGAACACAACTCCCAGGAAACCTACAACGAGGATCAAAGAGAGCACTGCTTTGACCTTCAGCTTCCTCCTCATTTTGGGATTGCCCATTGCTTCTTCAAAGGCCTTCTTCATCAGGTTCATCCGATCACCGAAAGTTTAATGACACGTGTCATCTAAAAGCGTTTCCAAAACTAAAGGTGAAAAACGAAAGGTCACATGCCGCCGCTGACTGCTAGCTCGATTATTTTCCTTATCTCGACTAAGAACTCTATTGGGATGTCCTTGAGCATCGGCTCTAGGAAGCCCTTAACGATGAGCTGAGTCGCCTTTTCCTCGCTTAGTCCCCTTGACATGAGGTAGAAGAGTTCCTCCTCCCTTATCTTACCTATCGCGGCCTCGTGGCTAAGCTCGGCATCATCCACTAGACTAACTAACCCTGGATAGGTCTCCATCCTGGCCTTATCGCTCATAAGCAGGGCATCACAGCTTATGTGTCCCTTGGTCTTTGGAGCTTCGGCAACGATCTTACCCCTCGTTATAACTGTCGATTCGTCCATGATCACCGCTTTGCTGGCGTTTATCCCCCTTGCACCCTCGCCCTGAAGGTACATCTCTCCTCCCAAGTCAATGTACCAGTCCTTTTGTCCCAGTATTATACCGTTAAGCTCCACGTAACCGTTTTCACTAACCCAATACTTTGGATTCGCTATGTTGCTCTTTCCGGCCCCAAGGCCAACTGTCGTATTCAAGAACTGAGCATTCTTTCCTATCTTAGCCCTGGTCATCGGTCTTGTATGAACGTACTCGGGCCAGTTTTGCAAAACCGTTAACCTGACCTTGGCGTTATCGTGCAGGTAAGCTTCGGTCATGTCCAAGTGAAGGGAGTGTCTAACAAGTATAGGCGCAGTACAGCCTTCTATCAGGTGAACCTCACTGTTTTTCTCCGCTATTATAATTATGTGGGGCGCCTGGGCTAGGGAGCTCTCTTGGATAAGGAAGAATAAGTGCAAGGGGAAGGGAACCTTGAGGTTCTCTTTGAGGTATAGGAATATCCCACCGTTCCAGACCGCGGTGTGGTACGCGGTAAGCTTGCTTTCTCCAGCCTTAAACAGCTTGAGGAAGTGTTCCCTCACGACATCTGGGTATTTTCTTACTGCTTCCTCCGTTGGCAGGACAATTAACCCTTTCTTAGCCCACTCTTGGAGGAATTGGTTATAGATTACCCCAGTATCAGTTTGGACTGCCAAACCAGCTATATACTTTTGCTCAACTTCATTAATGCCGAGCCTGTCGAGCAGGGCCTTCATCTCAGGGGGCAGGTCATCTAGACTCTCAATCTTCTCGGGCAGGCCCTCAATTTCTGGCTTCGCTATGAAGTGGAGGAGAGTTTGCTCGTCGATGACTGGATCATTAAGAGGAGCACGCATGAACTCCTCAAGAGCCTTGTACCTTATCCTCGTCATCCACTCTGGCTCCCTATTCCTCCTCGCGAGCTCCTCAATCTGGTTCTCAATTATTGATTTAGCGTCAGAGAGTGTTAGGGTTTCACTCACCGTTCTCACCCCCAAAGACAGCCTTGAATCCTTCCCTCTCGATTAGGTCAACAAGCTCAGCCCCTCCGCTCTTCACTATCTTACCGTTCCTCATGACATGAACCTTAAGGTTCTCCTTATCGATGTGTTTGAGTATCCTGCCGTAGTGCGTGATCAGGATTATTGAAACCCCCTTCTTGTGTAACTCCTCAATTTTTCTGCTTATGACGCTTAGAGAATCGACGTCAACCCCGCTGTCGGGCTCATCCAGAAGGAGAAGCTTTGGCTCCAATAGTAAGGCTTGAAGTAGCTCAAGCCTTTTCCTTTCACCTCCAGAAAAGCCAACATTGACGAACCTTCTTAGGTCCTCTTCCTTGAACCAGAGCTCTTCGGCTTTCTTCTTTATGAGCTCATAGGCCTCCCCTATGTCAATCCCCTTAACCTCACCAAGAACCTGGGTAAGGAAGTCAATTATCCTCACACCCTCAACCTCGGGAGGCACTTGGAATGCCAGCAAAATCCCTTTCTTGGCCCTCTCATCAGGGGGTAGATCAGTTATGTCCTCACCTTCAAAGGTTATCTTTCCATGGGTTACCCTGTACTTTGGATGGCCGGCAATTGTAAGGGCGAGTGTTGATTTTCCGGAACCATTCGGCCCCATTATAACGTGAAACTCGCCCCTACCAACCTCAAGGCTCACGCCTTTCAGTATCTCCTTACTCTTCACGGCAACATGAAGATCATCAACTTTGAGCATTAAATCACCTCCGTGTGTAACTGGAAGGGGCATTTTTTAAGCATTTTGGGACAATTTTGTGTATCAACTTCTGAGCTCCATAAAGACCTTAACGTGCTCATAGGAGCGTTGTCCTATTTTTGTGGATCACCTAATCCTTTGCACCAGGATATGTGCATAAGCAAAAATTTAAATTAGGTTCACCTAACTCTTCTCGGAGGTGATGAGATGAGATTCATAGTAGCGACCGTAACCGGAGGGTTAAACGATAGGGTGAACCAAGCATTTGGAAGAACACCAACGTTCACGATAGTCGATGTGGATGAAAACGGGAACATAGTCAACGTTCAGGTAGTGGAAAATCCGGGCTACTCACAGCCAAGGGGAGCAGGAGTTACAGCAGCACAGTTCTGCATTGATCAGGGAGCTGACGTTGTAATAGCAGGCCAGTTTGGGCCAAACTCGTATGGAGTTCTTCAGGCAGCGGGCATGAAGTTCGTCTCAGCGCCGCCAACGATGACCGTGAAGGAAGCCATTGAAGCCTACCTTAGGGGAGAACTGACTCAGGCGATAATGGGCCAGGGGGGCGGAGGAAGAGGCATGGGCCGTGGCATGGGTAGAGGGATGGGAAGAGGAAGAGGTTGGGGTCGAGAAGGCTGGTGACCTTTTTATACTTCTTTGGTGAGTTAAATCTATGACGATCGGTAGGATATGGCACGGAAAGGTTCCAAGAGAAAAGGCCGATGAATATGAGAAATTCCTAATCGAAAGGGCCGCCCCAGATTACTCCTCCGTTGAAGGGCTAAAAAAGATGTACTTCACAAGGAGGGACGAGAGGGATGTTACCCACTTTCTCCTAATCACGGTGTGGGAATCGATGGAAGCAATAAAGAAGTTCGCTGGAGATAATCCCGAGTTAGCTAAATACTATCCCGAAGATGATTATTTCCTCCTTGAGAAGGAGAAGTTCGTGAAGCACTACAAGGTTTTCTTTGAGAGGTGACTGGCTATGAAGGTAACGATAGTTTTTGAGAACCATGCCGGCTACAGGAAGGGTTTAATTGGCTATCACGGCTTTTCCGCGCTAGTTGAGCACAATGGATATAAGGTTCTAGTTGACACCGGAACCGATGGAGATGTTTTGCTCAACAACATGAGGGAACTCGGCATCGATCCAAAAGATATAGATGCCCTATTCATAACCCACGGCCACTATGACCACACGGGTGGCCTGAAGGCCCTTCTGGAAGCTAGAGGAAAACCACTCGATATCTATGCACATCCTGGGATATTTGAGAAGAGAATAGCCCTAAAACCAAGGAGGAGGGAGATAGGCATTCCCTTTGCAAGGGAGGAGCTTGAGGAGCTGGGAGCAAGGTTTCACCTTAGTAATAGGCCCCAGGAATTCCTTCCTGGGTTCATGAGCTCTGGGGAGATTGAGAGGACTACCTGGGACAGGGCTGTCGGCTACTTCCCTAACGGGAGGAAGGATCCGGTTAGAGATGACATTGCCCTAATAGTCAAGGCAGACAGGGGAATTGTAGTGATAAGCGGTTGTGGGCATAGTGGAATAATAAACATCGTGAGGCATGCAATTAATTTGACAGGAGAGAGAATACTCACCCTTATAGGGGGGTTCCATCTGAAAGGGGCCAACAAGGAGATCCTAGAGGATACCGTGAGGGAACTTAAGAAGCTTGATATGGAGAGGCTCTATCCTGGGCACTGTACAGGCTTAGAAGAGTTCGCATACCTTTACTCGAGGCTTGAAAACGTTGAAGGAATATATGTAGGAAAAGAAATAAAGATTTGATCACTCGCCTTCTCCCTTTATCCTCATTATCTTGATCCTTCCGAGAGTTTCCCAGTACTCAACGTTTATTCCTTCCTTAAGTTGATCCCTTATTTCCTCAGCGACACCCGTGTCAAGGGGCACCTCGAACATCTCGTAGGTTTCCATATCCATTATCTGAACTGTATCTGGAGTGATCGCTATTACCTGAGCAGTCTTCTTGTCGATGATTGGAACGTCAACTTCAGCGCTTGTCGGCTTCACGATACTCCTAACCTTGCCATCAAAGATACCTACAGCCTCAATTCTAGCCTTTGCTGAACCGTGCTTTCCTGGAGAGGAGACTGTTATGTTCACTATCCTGCAGGGCTCGTCATCGATGATTATGTACCTTCCAGGCTTGAGCTTGCTTACCTGAACCTTCGTCTTGTCGCCCATTTTCACCACCTCTTCCTTTTTCGTGGGGTTTTGAGGAGTTCAATTTATTAGTTTTTTCATTACCTAGCCGTTTTAATCAGCATCTTGTTGAACACCAGCGGTACCAATAGCATTAGTCCTACTATTATGCCGAGTATACCAACGTCTCCATTAACACCTATCGTTAATCCAACGGTAACTAAGCCCAAACCTATGAGGAGTGCCATTAATACGTAAATCTTCCCTGGGCTCTCCTCAGCTCTTGAAGCAGGAAACAGCTCAATCGCTGTGTATATTGGTATTAAGCCAGCAATAGTGCTCAGTAAAACGCCCCTAATTGAATCAGAGTACGTAAAGCCTGCAAGCACGGCTGAGATTAACGCAACTACTATGAGCGCATTTCTTCTAGTTGTCTGGAAGGTATCCATTGCTATTTGTGCTCCCGTCTCAAAGAGAACCAAGAGTGTTGTGAATCCAGCAAGAAATAGTGCCAAGGAGAGCGCAACTGCATAAGTTGTCAAGCCACCTATTCTTAAGATTGAGGGGATTCCATAGGTTGCATCAACGGCTGTTGTCACTCTGGTGATGTTAAACTCCCAGAGAGGCATGAAGTACTCTGTATATAGTCTGATAGATTCCTCGGCTTCTCCAAACTGAAACGCTGTTGAATATGCTTGATGAGCAATAGAAAGAGAGTATGTCATGGTCAGTGCTGTTGTGAAAGATAGCAAAACTTGAATGGCTAGTATTATCAGTATCAGCTTTTTGGCGCTGACTTTAACGGAGGACATCGAAAATCCTATCACGTAGTAGAACCCGATTCCAAGCCCAAAGACAAGAATTGCTACAAGGAATGACATCACTATTAGATCTGAGGTCAGATGAAAGCTACTTAAACTGAACATTCTGCTTAGAGCAATCTCCGTAAACTGTCGGGAAGTATCACTCGTAACTACCTCATCGAACTTTGACTTCAAAAACATCGGAACAGACACAGTTATTATTAACAATATCACCGAAAATATCACAATAAGGTCAAGAGATCTAGACCTTGCTATTAGCAATAACCCCAAAGCCAATAATGCCGCTATTATTCCTGCACCCACGATTTTAATTCCCAAAATACCACTCAATGCAACTCCTGTATAGTGAGCAACTATAGCTGCAACTATGAAAAGGAAGCTTAGAAGTATCATTGAAATAGCAGGTGTCCTTCCAACTTTCGTCATGAACTCGTGAATTCTGTACCCCTTTTTCATTACGGCATTAATTTCAGTAACAACGATTGCACTTGCTACTGAGAAGAACACTAGCAACACCAAGAGACTTGCTATCCCTGTTTCCATTATAATTCCTGGTATCATTGAGAATGTCCATAGGCTGATTGTATAGGCTATAAATATAAAGATGAAATACAACAACTTCTTCATCTTTCATCCCTCTGTGGTTTTTACCTTACTTTAACTTCACATTGGGGAGGTTTATAAAGCTACTTTTTTATAACTTCCCATTCATAAGACACTATAACCTCATTAACAATAGTCCAAGCCATTAAAGGCTCCCTATATAAGCTGATCTTAACGCCATCAATCTTGCTCTTAAAATCTCCATGAGGAAAACCTCCCACTACGACTACTGGTTTTTTAAACTTTGATAAAAGCTTGCCAAAGTGCTTTGGTATCATGAACTCACCATTTTCGTGCATAATAAAAACCGCATCTGGATTTATTTCTGAGATAAGCTCGTTTAATGACTTCTTTTCTAGTTTAAGTAATTTTAGATCTTCTGGCACAGCTCCTTTCTCAAATAAGCTCTCCATTAATCCTATGAATCTATTGTAATTTCGTGGAAGTCTGGTAGAAGGGTCAACATAGATTACATAGTCATTCCTCGTGTGAACGTAAACCCTCAACCGGTCCTCCTTATTCAGTATGCTATCAAGGGCGTTTAAAAGGCATATATGAACTATGTCCGGCCTCCCCCTTCTTTCACCATCTTCAAGCTGTCTAAGCGCGGAGTGATGGTATGTTGAATCTAAGATAATCCTTTCTGGCTTCTTCTTTCTTCTCTTGGCATAGTTGACTATTGCTGGGTGATCTATTATTGATTCTGGGACAGTCTCTAGCTCCGAATCGGCAATTACTAGATGTAATATTTTCTTCTCCATTAAATCACCCAGGAATAGAAAGGTTTAAGGATGATAAAAACCTAGCTAAAAGCCGTGTGGATATTGACAAAAAAGATCAAGATACCAGAGGACGTTAGACTTTCCCAAAAGAAGATACTACATATTAGCGATACCCCCGAATCCATATATAAATTTCTTGAGAAGCTCCTGAAAGAAGTCCAACCTGACATAGTGATACACACAGGAGACCTAGTTGATAATATAAAGCTAGAGAGAAAACCATGGTTAGAGAAAACATATCGGAGGAAACTTGCCGTGCTGAAGCAGGTTCTCTCTAAGAGTAGTCAACTGTACATAATACCAGGAAATGAGGACAAAGAAGATATCATAAGGGAAACTTTTCAAAATTCTGCAATAATTGTAAAACCAGGCACGGTACTCAATATCTGGGGAAAAAGCATAGGAGTAGGGCATAAACCAGAAGACGTTTTTGGTCTAAAGGCAGATTTTTTATTATATGGGCATGATCCCAAAGAAAAATTTGGTCTAAATGGGGTACGTTCTGTAAATATAATAACATATCCAAACTGGAAAGTTTTTATGCTTCCTTATCCCCCAGGGACAAATTTTGACAGGGGATATAGATTGCCGAGGGGATTGTAATGAGGTTCATACGATTAGGTCCAGCAATTTTCTTCGTCGAGGGAGAATTGGAAACTACTGGAGAAATTATGGCACCAGAGGATGCATTTAGATTATCAAATGAACTTGAAACAATCCTGGTACTTAAAGAGAAGGGGACTGCTATATTAATCAGAGATCATCCTTGGAAAGTTCTCACAGATATAATTAACTCGAAAGCCCAGACCAAAATAAAAATAACTCCCGCAGCTCCAATGATTATAGTCAGAGTTCCAGATGCAAAAAAAGGAGCAGAACTTCTAAAAGAAAAACTTGAAGGACAAATTCTTGATCCCTATGATGCTATCCTTACGTCTTCTCCTTCAACTACTCTTGTTATGGTGACTGAAAAACCTCTCACAAGAGCTCTTTCATTTGAAGATATTGCAAAAGCCCTAGTGGTAGCAAAGAACTTTCATGAAGTTTACAAAACAATAGTACTCGAAGCGCCAGTAATTATGCTGGAAACAAAGCCAGAATGGAATGAAATTACGATAAAGCTATATGACGCCCTTGGCCATTATAAGGAGAATATAGAGCGGCTTGTGATAACGATAGAAGATTTAGACCTGGGGTTTATAGTAGCGGAGGGTTGGGACTGGGATTACCCCAGACCGCTTCTCAAGGTTCCAGTTTATAAGTTAAGGCTAATAACTTGGGAAAAGCCTGAAAGGATAAAATTCCTGCTCAAAGGCTTAGAGTATAAAGGATATAAACGACTCTGTGACATCGATGTGATAGTAAAAGGTGAAAAGCTCAGCTGGATTAAAATTGGGAAGTTCTCTTCAAAGTTCGAACTTGCAACTAAAGCGAGAAATGAGCTCGAAAGTATGTTGAGTGAAGATGCTCTGAAAAGAATTTTAGAGCTTGAGGAAAAACTATTTAAAATGGAGCCTGAAAACCAAAGCGAGCTGGGTGAGAGCGGTGAATCCGGAAAATAAAATGATGCTCATAGCATATGCAATATTCACGATAGCAGGAATTATAAGTGGAGTCGCATCAGCCTATGCTCCACTGGGGTGGATAATTGGGTGGGCGATCTATGTAATTTCTCCAAAGATCATCATGGGATTAGTAAAGGATATCCCAGAAGAGTTAAAGAATGAAAGAGTGCTACTCAAGAAAACATTCTGGAGCTTTTTCTTCTTCTGGCTGTACTTTACTGGGATGACGTACACGATAATGATAAACTACCAACCAGTAGCCTATTATAACCAGACTATATACTACAATATAACGAAGGGATGAAAAATGAACATCGAGGACATGAAGAGAGCGGTGGCCAAAGAGGCATTAAAGTATGTAGAAGATGAAATGGTAATCGGCCTAGGCACGGGTTCAACAACGGCTTACTTTATTCAATTTCTAGGGGAGAAGATCCAGAAAGGGGAGCTTGAGGAAGTTTATGGGGTGCCAACATCATATCAAGCAAAGATACTTGCAATGGAATATGGAGTTCCCGTTGTTAGCCTTGACCAAGTTGACGCAATAGACATCGCAGTTGATGGAGCAGATGAAGTTGATCCAAACTTAAATTTAATTAAAGGCAGAGGAGCAGCCCTAACGATGGAAAAGATCATAGAGTATAGGGCAGGGACATTCGTAGTCCTTGTTGATGAAACAAAACTGGTAGAGTACCTCTGCCAGAAGATGCCGGTTCCAATTGAAGTAATTCCTGCAGCGTGGAAGGCAATTCTCGAAGAGCTCAACATATTCAACGCCGAGGCAGAGCTGAGAATGGGAAAGAAGAAAGATGGACCCATAGTAACTGAAAACGGTAACTTCATAATAGATGCAAAGTTTCCAAAAATAGAAGACCCGCTAGATATGGAGATAGAGCTAAATACTATCCCTGGAGTCGTTGAAAATGGCATATTTGCTGATATAGCTGATATAGTTCTTGTAGGAACCAAAGAAGGAGTTAAGAAGATGGAGAGATGATAGACAAGCTCATTTCCCTTGGCTATTCTAAAACTTTTGCAGAGAGATATTATCAACTCTGGGGAGAAAGGGCTTACAGGATAGCCCAAGCCATGGAAAAACCCCTGCCGAGATGCTTTAGAGTTAACACACTTAAGACGACAATAGCCGAGCTAACAAAAAGGCTCACAAAAAAAGGATTCCAGTTCAGGAGAGTACCATGGGCTAGAGAAGGCTTCTGCTTAACGAGAGAGCCGTTTTCAATAACTTCAACTCCTGAATACCTAACCGGTTTAATCTACATTCAAGAGGCTAGCTCTATGTATCCCCCAATAGCCTTAGATCCGAAACCTGGGGAAGTGGTGGCTGATATGGCAGCCGCCCCTGGAGGAAAAACTTCCCACATGGCACAGCTGATGGAGAATAAAGGTGTAATATACGCCTTCGACGTTGGTGAAGACAGATTGAAGGAAACAAGACTAAACCTATCAAGGCTTGGAGTTACTAATACGATTCTCTTCCACAAATCATCCCTATATATAGACGAGCTTGGGGTCGAGTTTGACAAAATCCTTCTAGATGCTCCCTGCACTGGGAGCGGGACGATCCACAAGAATCCCGAAAGGAAGCACAATAGAACCATGGAAGACGTAAAGTACTGCCAAGGACTGCAGATGAGAATGATCGAAAAGGCATTAGGTGTTCTAAAGTCAGATGGGATACTCATCTATTCAACATGCTCACTGGAGCCTGAAGAAAATGAATTCGTCATTCAGTGGGTTTTAGACAACTTCGATGTTGAGCTAGTTCCTCTCAGATATGGGGAGCCGGCCTTAAATGCACCATTTGGAATCGAGCTTGATGAAGAGATAAGAAAGGCAAGGAGATTTTATCCAGATACCCACAAAACGAGCGGATTTTTCATTGCAAAAATTAAGAAGCTCTAGAGGAATGCATGCCTATGCTTTGTCAGAGAGTAAATTCCGTAAGTCAGCAGGGCAAAATCCACAATTGAAAGCAAGATCACTATCCAGCTGTACGCTATGATAAAGCTCTCACTTTTCCCAAGAACTTCGGCAGCTTTTTTTATTGCCTCGGGATTACTTAAAACCGCATGAAACATCCGTACAAGCATTACGCTCTGTATTATTGGAATGGGAGCAACAGCATACGCAAGCATAAGGCCAGTATATCCTCTCCTCTGAAGGCTCAACATCGAAAGTATCGCTGGTATTGCCAGTATTAGAGCAGTAACTGCAAGTTCAGATCTGGTCGATAGCCCTGCAAGAACGAAGTATAAGGCCATCCCATATATAAATGTCCTGTAAGCCCTTCTAAGTTCTTTGAGTTTTGTCGGCTTGAAGTCATAAAAGGCAGTCTTTGAGTACAGATTCATTTTTTCAATGCTCTTTATGTACTCATTTTCTCCGATCCTCTCTATTGCTCTATCTGAGGTGTTGTTCTTTATTTCAACTGATCTTTTCCTTAAAAACTCAGCCATTTCAGTGTTGTCTTTTTCAACTTCTCCACTTAGTTTCAAAAAATTTTCAACAGCTTCGTTCAGCAACTTTATTGCTTTCTCTTTCTTTTTCTGTTCGAGAATTTTAACTCTTTGTAATCGCTCTATGGTAAGCTTTAAGTTCTCTGCAACTTCTCTGAGAATATCAGGGCTTTTCACACCTACACCCCCAAACTAAAAAGAAGAAAAGAAAATTTAAAGGTTCAGCCCTGCTGGGCCTTCATAAGTTTCGCTATGCTCCATCCCATCATTATGAATATTACAAGCCAAGCTATTGCCATGTACACTGCCCACATCTTTGCCACCTCAGACCTTTATAATTACCTCGTTCTTTTCTAACTCTTCACCGTACTTCTTCTTGATGGAGTAGTATGCTTCAATTGCACCGATTGCCAACATTGAAATTATTGCAATCTTGGCTGGCCATCCTAGCGTCTTGCTGACTAAATCGCTGAACGTTCCAAAGAGCGGTAATGCGATGAATATTGGTGCTACTATAACTGTAATCCACTTGTATATCTCTGGAACATTAATGAGGGCACCTTCGTGTAACTCCCTCCAGAAGTTATCAGGCTTGAATAGCCACACGCCAACTATTATGTCGAAGAGTGCGAGCAGTGCAAGCTGGAAGCTTATCCAAGCATCCACTTGGTCAAGGTAGCCGTTGATGTACACTACAGGTATTCCGAGGAGGAAGTATATCACGAAGACGATCCATGTTCCTGTCTTCCTGGGTATTCCTAGATCCTCCTCAAGGAGTGCAGTTAGGTAGTTGTACATTGCTATTGCTGAAGTGAATCCTGCAAACCACAAGAGGAGGAACCACAGTGCTCCAAAGAACCTTCCGGCTGATCCCATCTGGACAAATATGTTTGGTAGGCTAGTGTAGGAGAATCCGAGACCGAAGTTCTCTGAAATCCACTGTAACGCGGCATCGCTACCCTTGGCGAGTACATCTGGAGGCACTATCTTTGGAGCGTAAGCTACTGCTAGTGGAACGGCAATTGAACCTCCTAAGACTACCTCTGCAAACTCGTTTAGTGACACCGTTGCTAGACCTGAGAGTGCAACATCATCCTTTGGCCCTAAGTATGAGGCATAGTTCTGGATGATACCCATACCTAATGACAGCGTGAAGAATATCTGACCACTTGCAGCTAACATTACGCTCCACAGGTGCTCCTTGAGGTAAGCCCAGTTTGGTGACCAGATGAACTCAAATCCTTTGAGCGTTGACCACCTGGGATCACCGAGTGGAGAGCCTAGTGTGAAGACGTAGATAACTAGGATGATTGCAAACACGTACAGGAGGGGCATCATTACCTTAACCCATCTCTCGATACCCTTGCTTACACCTTGACCAACTGCAATGCCTAAGAGAACTACCGTTATGCCCCAGAATAGAAATACCTGAGCGTGGTTGCTCAGATATTGGCTGAAGAACTCTGCAGTATTCTTCCCATAGTATGCCCCAGTAATGCTGAACCATGAGTAGGCGGCAGACCATCCAATTAGATGGAGATAACCCCCATGTTTGTCAGTTATGCTCCTGCTGTAATCCTTGCTGGAGGGAAACCTGTCGAAGTGCCAACATATGAAGAGAACGAATTCAGATTAAGCGTTGACGATCTTGAGAAGTACGTCACTAACAAAACAAGAGCGTTAATAATAAACTCCCCAAACAATCCAACAGGTTCAGTACTAACCAAAAGAGATCTTGAAGAGATAGCTGATTTCGCAGTAGAGCACGATCTAATGATTATAAGCGATGAAGTCTACGAACACTTCATATATGAGGACGCAAAGCACTACAGTATAGCTGCTCTTGATGGAATGTTTGAAAGAACTATCACCGTTAATGGGTTCTCCAAGACATTTGCAATGACGGGATGGAGGTTAGGTTTTGTTGCAGCTCCTTCTTGGGTCATCGAGAAAATGGTTAGGTTCCAGATGTACAATGCAACCTGTCCTGTAACATTCATCCAATACGCAGCTGCAAAAGCACTAAGGGATGAGAGGAGCTGGAAAGCCGTCGAAGAAATGAGAAAGGAGTACGACAGGAGAAGAAAGCTTGTATGGAAGAGGCTTAACGAGATGGGTCTACCAACAGTGAAGCCCAAGGGAGCGTTCTATATATTCCCCCGGATTAAAGACACGGGCCTAACAAGCAAGGAGTTTAGCGAGTTAATGCTCAAAGAGGCAAGAGTTGCAGTAGTTCCTGGGAACGCATTTGGAAAGGCGGGAGAAGGCTATGTGAGGATAAGTTACGCAACGGCCTACGAAAAGCTCGAGGAAGCCATGGATAGAATGGAGAAAGTACTAAAAGATAAAAAGCTAACGTAAATCTCTCGTGAGAAACCTGACATAAGCTATTGAGAACGGAAATAACAGCTCTATAAGTAGAGCAGCCAAGTTGTTAATTGCATAACCAAGGCTATCCGAGAGTGGCAGGTAGTCATTATAGCCCTCCTCCCCAGCAAAGGTGTAGATCATCAATTGGGCAAAGTGCATTGCCGGATTTAGTATATTTATCCTTCTCTCCCATACTGACACTTCTTCTTTCCATTCCCTGTATATTTCAGCACAGTTATCATGGGAAGGCCCAACAGACTCTATTACTTGTCCATTTGTCTCAACCTGCCTGACAACTGTTATGGTATGGCATTCAGGAGGTTCACCTACTATCGAAGTAGCTAGTGAGCCGGCAAGTATTGGGTAGACTATGATGAAGAAGATAACTAGACCTATGCTAACTAATATTGAGGTCTCCGGACTTCTAATGAGCGTTGATATCATAGTTCCCAAGCTCAGGAATACAAGGGTATATATGAATATGAAAATTGACAATATGAAGAGCCTAACTAAAGAGAGTCCCTCCATGGGAATTCCAAATATTAGGGCAGTTGCTATAGTGAATATGAAGCCAATGAAAACTACAATTAAGAGAGCAAGTGCATTCCCCAGGAATTTGCCATTTATAACTTCATCCCTATAAACAGGATGTCCAAGTAAAACCTTTATCGTTCCCTCTTGAATCTCTCTATTTATTGAATCAGCCCCAAGCAAGATGCCCAGCAAAGCCCCAAAGAACATCCACAACATTGAGTTGTTCATAAAGATTGAGGATATTGGAGTTTCATACACAACTCCACTAGCTCCCATTATACTTCTATGTACGATGTAACCATAGCTACCTTCTGCAGTCACGTCGAACCTCGTAAAGTATACTGAGAGAGCTAAAAAGATTAAATAAACGGAAAGTAGGATTATGAACCTCTTGGTCTTCACAGCCAAGTACAGCTCTTTGTTTGCTATATTCTGAATGGCATTCATCTTCTCCCTACCCTCCTTATCATCAGTATTACACTAAGGAAGGCAAGGATCAATAGTAGGAGGCCAATGTAAGCGAAAGTCGATTTTTGCCTAACTACTACTCTAATCGAGTCACTCCATTCTTGTTGATCAGACTTAATGGTTATCCTTACCCTATAGTCCCCAGCAGGAGTTCCCTTAGGCACCTTTATTTTTATCACGGCGCTTGTAGACTTCTTTGGATCAAGTATCGGGATTGATTGAGGCTCAACGTAGACCTCCCATCCCTTTGGTGCAGAAGCTGATATCCTAATATTGGTTATTGGTGCCGTTCCAAAGTTGTATATGCTTATGGTAGTCTCCCTTTCTTCACCTGCGGTTATGGTTAACCTGTAGTTCATTAGATTAACATCCATCTGGTAAATCCCCGTTAAGTCTATTTTTATTGGCACTTTTTTGACTAAACCGCTAGAACTGCGAACTACTAACGTGATGTTATACTTCCCAGGCTTGGCGTTTAGAGAGGGATATACTTTAAGGTAAACAGTTTCCGATTTTCCAGCCTCAACTTTTATTTTAGTTATTTGAAGTGCACTTTCGGGCGACTGTGTGAACATTGCATTCCAATTACTCGGGAGACCTAATATGCTTAGCTTATACTCGTCATCGTTTCTACCCAAATTCTCTATCGTAATCGCAAAGGGAGATGAAGCACTTCCAAGTGTTATTGGATACACATCTGACTCCGTATCGACAACAAAGTAATAGGCCTCCTTTCTTATCATTATTTTTAACTCCTTAACCTCACCATCCTCCAGCTTGACGTTCTCTTCAGCTTTTTCAAAGCCATCCTTGGTGACTACTACCTTGTACTCCCCAGGATTCAGCTCAACTTCTAATATCCCATTGATGTCCGTCCCGTATGTTTCATTTCCTATCTTAACGGTGGCCTTTGGAACGGGCATCCCGCTGTCGTCCACTACCATCAATTTGAGAGTCGCTTTTTGTCCCTTGTAGGTCTTGTACACGTTAATAACAAACACTAAATCTTTTGTAATGATTTCCTGAGAACTCTCAACCGTTACTCTAACTTTCACCTCATGAGTTCCCAAATCTGCATTTCTTGGGACTTCTACAACTACATCAAAAGCAGCACTCTCCCCCTTCCTAAGGGAAACCTCGGATACTCTCATATTCTGATACGTTGAGTAAGCTTTCCAGTCAACCGGAGGCTGAATAGACAGGGAAATATTGACATCATAAGGTGTTGATATGACCAATGGAAACCTCGCAGACTCCCCAGCTTCAACCTCTTGGACGAGTATTGGGGTATACACTTTCACTTCTTCTACCTCACTCAGCCCTTTTACTGTAACTTTAAGTGTGAGTGTTTTGTCATTTAGTGAAAACTTAATGTAGTGTACTCCTGAGGCATTCTGCGGTATCGAGAGCCGCAATTCTAAGGAAAGGGTTGATTTGGCCTCAAGATCCATTGAGCCTATTTCAACTCCCTGATAGTAGAGGCCAACGTCCCAATCAGCGGGAGCGCTTAAGATGGCTGCTTTTACCGTGGTTTTTTCAGATCCATTATTAGTTACGAGGACTGGTAACTGGACTGTCTCCCCAGGAGAAACTGTGATTTCCCTATAGGGGAATGAGACTACTAGCTCAGCCCCACTGGTACTTACCACAATTTTGGGCAATTCGTATAGAACTATGGTGCTTCCAGTGAACTCTAAAAGGTACGAGCCGATTCTAGCTGAAGAGTTTACAGGCAAGGTTAGGATCTCCCTACTGTACTTTATCTTGACTGTGTTATTCGTTACATTCAATATTTCAAAACCCTTAAAATATAACCCAGGCTCTGCTTTATGTTCCTCACCAGCGACTTTATAGTTAACTACAATGAATAAACCTTTTTCGCTATCATAGCTACCTGGGGTAACCTTTATGTTTTCATATTCCAAACTTGCACCAAAATCCGCTTTAAAGAACGTTCCCCACTCGGTACCCTTCTTAATAAAGATATAAGGAGAGCCGTCGATACTCTGCTTCACCGTAATTGTGTAATCTCCAACGCTTAAGATATCTCCCGGCTTTAAATAGCCCGTATAAACAACGACCCACTTGTCGGAGCTTGATAAGACCGGGAAGTTCACCAGCAAAAGGGAAACAAGGATAATAGAAAGGAAGATTTTTTTCATGATTATTCCCTCCTATAAATCGTCCTAAGGAACACATCCTCTAAGCTGGGCTCTTCAATTTCTAAGCTAAGTATCGTGATCCCCTTGGAAGACAGCATTTCACTTATCTCCTCCCTTATATCGCTCTTTGCAAATATTATCGCCCTATTGTCGGCGAGTTTCTCGATTCTTATTATCTCAGGATGTTCAATTTCAGGGAGTGCCTGTTTAGTTTCTATCTTTATTTCGTAACCTTCAAGTTCCATGAACTGCTTCTTTATTTCATCAAGTGTTCCAACGGTTCTCAACTTTCCTTTTACTATAATGCCCACTTTATCTGCTAATTCTTCGACCTCGCTTAGTATGTGGGACGAGAAGAATATTGTCTTGCCAGCCTTCCTTTGCTCCCTAATTATGGTTTTAACAAGATGAGCCCCTTCTGGGTCAAGCCCACTTGTTGGTTCATCAAGTATTAGGAGCTCGGGATCATTTATTAACGCTTGAGCCAACAAAAGTCTCTGCTTCATACCCTTGGAGAACGTCTTTACCTTCCTATACCTTGCGTCCCAAAGACCAACGAGCTTGAGTAACTCTTCAATTCTCCTCTCTTTTTCTGCCTTCGACATATTGTAGAAGCTTGCAAAGAAGTCAAGGTTCCTCCACGCCGTCAGCTCTTCGTATATTGTGGCGTTTTCTGGTAGGAATCCGAGCCTTTCCTTGGCTTTTATTGGCTCCCTAAATATGTCATATCCCATGATCCTTATCTCCCCACTGTCTGGGATTATTAAGCCGAGCATGCTTAATATGGTCGTGGTTTTCCCAGCACCATTTGGCCCCAAAAACCCAAAGACTATCCCCTTTTCGACCATTAGATTTAGATTGTCCACAGCTTTAAACTTCCCATAGCTTTTTGTTAGGTTTTTAATCTCAATGGCATTCATAATTCATCACCTCAAATCAATCTTGGCAAATTTTAGATAAGCTGGGATAAGGAACACAAAAAGGGAGATAATAAGGGCAACGATATTCCCAACGACTAAGCTTAGCGCTTCTCCTATTGATCTATCCTCCACGAGCTTGTAGCCTCTTTCCTCCATACTTGCCAACTGACCTATCGCACCGAGGATATCCTCTGTTGTCTTTCTTCCGAATATTATTCCCGAGATTTCATCAAAGTGATAAGTCAGGGAAACATACATGACTTTCCTATAAGCGTTCATATATTTCTCCATCCACTGCATAAACTCCCTATCCTCAAAGGGGTTATAAGTAATCTCGACTGAAGATCCATTCGACGAATTTATTGTTTGAAACTCTGAGGATGAAAATTGCGGGGTCCCTGCAATGACAAAAGCTATAAGGGGAGCTAAGATCATTGGAATTATTATTGCCACAAAGAGGAAAGCCAAGATGCCAGCAACTATGCTGTTGAGTGGGGTTTTAATCAATACCGATAATAGCAGTCCAAGTGAGTAGAAAGCCGCGCCGTAAAGGATAGTGAAAGGATATATAACAAGTAACCTTAAGATGTCGTATTCTGTTACTGGCTTTCCGAATATGAGAGCTATTCCGATCATGAAGATATAGAACAGACCAACAGTCACTGCTATCGTTAAAATTCCTCCTACCAATTTGCCCCAAATAATTGTATCCCTGTATATTGGTTTTGAGTACAAAACCTTTATCGTTCCATCCCTAATCTCTTGGTTTATTGAGGTAGCCCCCAATAGGACCGCAAGGAGTGCAACGGCATAATTAAATGCCGATGAAAGGGATGAGAAGAAGAGTGCCTGGAAGGGGGTGTTGTATAGGTCTTCTAGATTGAGGGAAAAATTACCCGCCATACTTGTTACTTTTATGAAGACTAGAGCCAACACAAAGAACACAGCGATTGTCGCATAAAACCTTCTCGTTCTAATCCCCACCTCAAACTCTTTTATTGCGATATTTAGTACTCCCATTTTACCACCCTATCTTGGAAGTGTTATTATTAAGTTAAAAGTTTTCCTATACACATCATTGTTAAACCAAATGTTAAGTATACTTTACATTGAGAAAATAAAAATAGGGAAATAAATCAGCCCATCTGAAGGGCTGTACTTCTCAGTTCTCCCCTCTCAAACCTATAGGGATCGTACCACTCAACGGGCAAAACTGATTTGCCTTTAGTTATCAGGTCAGCGACCATTTCAGCAACCGCTGGAGCCATCATGAAACCATGTCCACTGAATCCCGCTACTATGTAGTAGTCACTAAGCTCCTTAATCTTTCCTATCGCCGGATTGCTGTCTGGTGTCTTCGCGTAGTAACCAGCCCACGTTCTCAAGATTAGGAGATCCTTTAAGGCTGGGATTATCTTCGTGAAGTAATAGCTGACCTCCCTGAGGAACTCATATGTTGGCGTTAGATCGTATGTTGGGCCTATCTCGTACCCGACACCACCGATAACCCCACCGTGTGACGTTTGGGTTAAGTAAGCATGGCCGTACTTGAAGGATATGACCATCGGCTTTATTGTACCCCTCTTTATTGGTTGCGTAATTACGGCCTGATGTTTGTACGGCTCAATTGGAATATGCACCTTAATTCCGGCCATTGCATTGATGAGCTTGGCCCAAGCATTCGTTGCATTAACAACGATCCCTGTCTTAATAACACCCCTGCTAGTCTTAACTCCTTTTATCTCGTCATTCTCGATTATGAATCCCTTTACCTCGGTATACTCCAGCAACTTAGCACCGTACTCTTTCGCCTTTAGGGCAAAGGCAGCTGTCGAGGCAAAGGGGTCGGCTTTTCCATCGGTGGGATTCCATGAAGCAGCGATTACTTCACTTATATCTAGCAGAGGCACTATATCTTTAGCTTCCTCGGGCGTTATGAGCCTCGTCGGCACGCCAAACTTATTCTGGATTTTTATGTTCCTCTTGAACTCTTCAACTTCCTCGTCATCGTACAGGAGGAAAAGATAACCCGTCTGCTCGAATGAAAAGTTGTATTCTTCGCTGTACTTCTTCCAAAGCTCAACGGATCTTTTCATGACTTTAACGTTCGCCTCATCGTTAAATTGCTGCCTAATTCCAGTTCCGCAACGAAAAGTTGAGCCGGAACCTATGAACCTCTTCTCCAAAACTACTACATCCTCCCCTCTCCTCGCAAGCTCATGGGCTATTGTGACTCCCACTATTCCCCCACCAATAACAACGATCTCAGCTTTGTCGGGTAGCATAGAATCACCTCCTAGCGAGAACGCCCATTCTAACATTCTTTATAGGTGACCTAGCAACGGGAAGGTCTATCTCGCTCAACTTTTTCCCAGTTCTTTGGGCAACGACGACGGCCCCATTAAATAGGCAGTACCTGCCCTGGCAGAAACCCATAGCCAGATGAGTGAGCCTCTTTATTATCTGGAGATCCGTTATTCCCCTCCTAACGACGTCATCAACCTTCTTTAGGGAAACATCACAACCGCATATCTGAACGTCCTCAAGATTGAACTTATCAAAGGGTATCCGCGGAATTTGAAGTGCTTCAGGCTCGTACTCTTTGAGCTTTTCTTCGTAAACACAGGGTTCACCGTCAAATCCAAATTCCCTCAAGATGTAGGCTCCAACGAGTCTGCCCTCTATGTAGTTAGCATAGTGGGACTTGATGGAAACAGCGCTTCCAGCAACGTAAATTCCATGCTTTATCCTGTGTTGCTGATCTATCACCGGCCTAAAATAGCCTCTCCTAAAGAACAGCCTCCCTCCCGCTTGAGTTATCGGGTTTATGTCCGGCCTCCTTCCATCGGCGAAGACTAAGGCATCAACCCTATATTCATTATCGTTCATATCTATAACTTTCTCAACTTTCTCTCTCCCCTCTACCCTCTTCACGTTTGGAATATGAAGGTAGTCAATTCCCCATCTTTCAAACTCTTCGATGACCTCCTCTGCTCTGCTTCCAGTTACAGCCACGTTCCATCCTGGGGCAACCTCCCAAACGTTCATTACTTCCAATGCAAAGTCTCTCCTAAAGACTCCAGGCATGTCATTGTTTTCGAAGAGCATTATGCTCTCAACGGCTCCTGTTGCGAGAACTACCCTCTTGGCCAATACCTCGATTAACTCGTTGCCTTTAACAACCGGAATTAAGAAGTACTCCCCCTTCTCGAAAATGCCAAGGGCAGAGCTACCCAAGAATACCTTCACGTTTTCATTCAGCTTATTCACCATGTCCTCGACAGCCTTTTTAGGATCTCCAAACCCTTCAACTTTTACGCCTCTTATCCATAAATCCCCTCCAAGCCATCCTTTTTCCTCAATTAAGGCTACCATCAAGCTATCTTGAAGCTCAAGTGTTGCTCCTAGACCCGAAGGTCCGCCCCCAATAACCGCAACGTCAACAACAACTTCTTTAACGCTCCCAGAGTAGTCTCCAACTGGCTCCTCCTGAAACTCACCGTAAACCTGCCTCTCAACTCTCATGCCATCTTGAACCTTTGTTTTTCTGGCATCAACGTTCCTAACGCCGTTAACTATCATGGGAACAGGGCCAAATGTAAAAGCTCCTCTCTTTCTACCTTCAGTACTAGTTGTTAGCCAGTAAATTCCATTAGCAAGTAGGGAAACCGTGATTTTCTCACCTTCGTAAGCCTCAAGCTCCTTTCCCTCGAAGAATATTTTGAGTTTTCTACCTCTCTTTTCTGTGAGATCTAATGGTCTCAATCTTATCACCTCGAAAATAGTTTACACATGTAAAATATTGAAACCGCATTTATAAAACATTAGGTTTGCCAAAAAAGGTTTGAAACAAAAAGTAAAATCAAATGAGACCAGAGGAAGTTGCAAAGGCAAACACGTTTTCTACTTGGCTCATTGTCCTTGCGATAGCTCTCTTTTCCGTCTTCTCAACTGGTACTTTTGTGAAGAGTTGCTCATGTAGCCTGACTACATCCTCGGGGGGCTTCGTGAGGAGGCTGACTATTATGATTATGAAGAAGGTAACGAAGAAGTTTATAAAGAACACTGGGACACCATCGAATATCCTTCCAAGGGTTCCAAAGAACCCTGGAGCGTTTGGATTGAATGCCCATCCGTAGATCTTTGCTTCCAAGATTACCTCACTTACTAGACCATAGGCCATTCCGACTATCCCTGCCTCCTTCGTTACTCTTTTCCACCATAGGCTGAGAGTTAGTATCGGGCCGAAGCCTACTGCAAGGCCTCCCCATGCGGTTGCAACCATCTCATATATGACTCCTGGACCCTTTATCGCAAATATCAGAGCAACTAAAGCAACGGTGGCAACAACAATTCTAGATATATTCACCATCTGCTTCTTCCCTAGTTCCTGACCTAGAACCTTGTGGTAGATATCCCTCGCTATTGCAGACGAAGCAACTAACAACTGTGAATCTGCAGTACTCATCACCGCAGATATTATTCCAGCGATAACAAAACCTGCAAGCCAACTTGGTAAGAAGTGAACTGCCAAGGCTGGAACTATCTTTTCAGGATCATCAACTTTGATCAAACCCTTAACAACCATTGCATATCCAAGGAAGCCCGCAAAGAAAGCACCCCAAAGAACTATTGTGGTCCAGATTCCACTAATGAATATCCCGGGCCTTCTGAGCTTCCTAGGATCCTCAACACTCATGTACCTTGTAACTATGTGTGGCTGTCCGAGATAACCAACTATCCATGAAGCATAGCCTATTGCAAATATCAACGCTGCAAAACCAGTTTTACCTCCAAACGGATGGAGTTTTGCTGGATCAACTGAAGCTATTGCAGCAGTGGCAGAATCAAGGCCACCAACTTCAACTAGCGCCAAAATTGGGACTATTATTAGGGTCATCAGCATAAACATTGCTTGAACTACATCGGTCCAAACTACGGCAAAGAAACCTCCAGTAATAACATAAGCAGTTAAGATTATCACCGTAATCAATATACCAGTTGTGACGCTTACTCCAAAACCCTCAGCGAAGGTCTTTCCTCCCGCAGTGAACTGAGCAGCAACGTAAGCTGTCATGAATACTAGAATTATAGCTGCACTTAGAACTCGGATGAGCTTTGTGTTATCCCTTAGCCTTGCCTCTAGATAGTCAGGTAGTGTTATTGCTCTAAACTTTCCTGCATATATCCTTAACCTTGGACCTATCAGCAGATAGTCAGCCAAGGTTCCGTAGAGACAGCCTATTGCAGCCCAGAAAGCACCAAGGCCTGCTTTAAATGCACTCCCAGGATAACCAAGCATTAACCATCCTGAAAAATCACTTGCCTTATCTGAGAGAGTTGCTGCGAGAACGTGAACTTTCCTGCCGCCAACGAAGTACTGATCTTCAGTCCTCGTATACCTATTGGCCCACCATCCTATATATGCAAGTATTACTAAATATACCAAGAACCCAAAGAGCACACCGAAGTTCATTTGCCCCCCTCCTTGAGGAGGTCTTCGTCGTATGCAAGAATCTCCTCATCTACGTAGTACTCCTTTCCAGTAATTTTGTCCCAGAAGCCATAGAGGACCATTACAACAAATGCCAAAGCAGTAGGCACTAGCAAGGTTGCCCAAGCGGCATTACTGAGACCCATGCAAACACCTCCATTAAGTTTACAAAATTAATTAGGAGGAATTCTATCTTATAAATGTTAAGTGAATTTGTAAAACGTGAAGTATTATAAGGGGGTGAAAACTTGATAAAAGTAAAGGTTATGAGACCTATATTCAGACCAGAAAGTGATGACAATTTCATACTTTATCCATATTGGATATTTCACCTGCGTTTATTTTACAAACGTCTAAAGATGAAGGACAAAATATTTGATTATTTCGCTTATATTGATGCTTACAGGTTCGGGGCGGAGAGAGGGACATTATTCATTGAAACTGAAGAATGGGAAGTTCCGGAAAACACTATTATGGAGTACTTAGTTGATTTCGAGGAAGCAAAACAAAAGGCTATTGAAACAGCAATAATATGGGGAAATTCGAGAATAATCTCTTGGTGGTATCCTAGAGTTGAGGTCATAAGATGGGAAAAAGCTTACAAAGTCTTCTGGATTACTAAGAGTTCAATAATCGATAGTTTAACGGGCGAGGAATACCCCATAGAAAACATTCGAAAAGCATTTAAGCATTCGAATAATAAATCAATATGATTGAAAATTCGAACCAAAGGTGAATGAAATGCCAACAATAGGATTTGCGAAAATAAATGGTGGGCCCGAGGAGGCCGTAGAATTCGTGTTGAAGAAGTTAAAGGAGAAAGGACATGAAATCACCTTTCATAGGCACCATTGGGCAGGGGACATGCCTTTTGGGCTTGTTATAGTTGAAACTAATAAGGGAAAGGTTGCGGTTAGATGGTACCTTGGAGATGAATTTACCTTTAGGCTAGAGGAAGTGAGTGATGAAGCATTTGAAGACTTCATCGATGAAACCTTGGACTACATTGGAGGTGACTAATTATGGAAAAACTTGATTATGTAATTAAAGAATTCAATAAGTGGCATGGAAGCGAGGCCCAAGCTAAAATACTCAAAGTGAAAGAAGATGAAGTTATAATAGAGTTCAAGGGCACATTCTGCAAAACATGTGGATTGTATGATTACTTTGATGATATAGCCTGGGAGGCTATTGATTTCGGATTAAAAATTAAGCCAGTTGAAATAATTGAGAGCGAGGAAGACTTTGAAGAGGGAAGGTATGTAGTTAGATATAAAGTTGAGAGGGAGTGAAGTTGTTTTCAGCTTGCATGAGAGATTGCTATGATACATGTTCGATAATCTCAGAATTTAAGAACGGCAGACTCACTGTTAGGGGAAATCCAGAACATCCAATAACGCGAGGATTTCTCTGTCCAAAGGGGGCATTACTACCCAAGTGGTTCCATTCTAAGGACAGGCTAAAGAAACCATTAATCCTCGAAGGGAAGAAGGGAAGTGGAGAGTTTAGGGAGGCAAGCTGGAAAGAGGCACTAAATATCATTGCAGAGAACATTAATAGCATTATAAGGGAGCATGGAAGTTATTCTGTACTCGTTTACAAATATGCGGGAGATAGAGGAGTTGTGAGCTATTACTTTCCCATGAGATTATTCCACTACCTAAATGCTTCAACAATAGATGGGGCAATCTGCGACAGGGCTGGACAAGAAGCCCTAAAAGATATTTATGGAACGGCAGTAGGAATTGATCCAGAAAAGTTAAGGGAGAATAGGTTAATAGTTTACTGGGGAATTAACGCCTTCTGGACGAACTTGCACGGTTTCATGTTAGCGAAAAAGTATGGGCTCGAAATCTGGACGGTTGATGTCGTAAGAACAGAAACAGCTAAGAGGAGTGATAAATTCTTCCAGATAAGGCCCGATACAGATGTTCTTTTTGCCCTTGGAGTGGCAAAGGTGATTATCGAGGATGGGTTGTACGATAAGAAGTTCGTTAGGAACAAAGTCTATAGATTTAAAGAATTCATGAATTATGTAAAAACATTATCATTGGATTACGTGGCCCAGGAAACAGGGCTTAGCGTTGAGAAAATTGAAGAGTTTGCGAGGGAATTCGCTGAGAAGAAAGGGATAATTCATATAGGTTATGGCTTCCAACGCTCATTAGCAGGAGGGGAAGCGGTAAGGGCAATTGCAATCCTTCCAGCTTTGGTTGGCCATAAATTTGGATTTATCTATGATATGAAGACAATAGACAAGAGCTACGCCCAGGCGAAATTCCTGAGAACTAAGCCTGAAAATCGAATACCTCAAATGGAGCTCGCTGAGGCTATCGAAGATGGCAAGGTTAAATTCCTCTATATCTACAACACTAACCCCTTAGCGAGTTATCCAAACCAGAACAGGCTGAGAAGGGCGATCAAGAAAAGCGACGTATTCATAGTTACCCATGATATATTTCTGACCGATACAGCTCTATACTCGGACGTAGTCTTACCGGCCAACACTTTCTTTGAAAGGCTTGATATAGTGGACTCCTACTATCACAGGTACGTTCTACTAAATGAGCCGGTCGCAAAGGGACCAGGGAAGAGCAACAGCGAGGTAACTAGGTTAATAGCTAAGGCACTAGTCATAAAGAACAGGTATTTATATGAGAGCGATGAAGCCGTGATAAAGAGAGTTCTCGCGGACAATGGGATCAGCTGGGAAGAACTAAAAAAGAGAGGATTCGTTAAAATCCCTGAAAGGCCTAGGAAGTGGAATACACCAAGCGGAAAGATAGAATTCTATTCTCAAAGAGCCGTTAGAAGGGGGCTAACCCCATTCCCCCAGTACAAGAAATACTCAGGGAATTACCCATTAAGGCTCCTAAGTCCCACCCACAGGATGACCATAACAAGTCAATATCACAACACTCACGGAATGATAGACCCATATCTCTACATGAACCCCAAGGATGCCTATGAAAGGGGACTTAAAGATGGGGATAAGGTAAAAGTCTTCAATGAGGTAGGAGATATAGTAACAACGGTAAAGCTCACAGAGGATGTTCCCCAGGGGGTGGTTTTGCTGTACAAAGCCTTTTGGCCTTCAATACTTGGATGGAACGTCAACTTCCTAACAACTGATAAGAAGGTAGAAAAGTACGGGAAGGGCTCAGCATTTCACTCAACATGGGTTGAGGTCACTCGATATAGTGAACCTGGGGAAGGGTAGTTAGCTTCAGGGGCTCACCGAATGCTCTGTCACCTGCATCTCCAAGACCTGGCAGGATGTAGCCCTTGTCATCTAATTCTCTATCTATCTTTGCTACAAATATCTCAACGTCAGGGAACTTGCTCTTTATCTTTGTAATTCCCTCCGGTGCTGCGAGAACACCAACGATTATAGTCCTCTTTGGCTCACCGTACTTTTTGACTTCTTCGAGGACTTTCGTTAAAGTTGAACCCGTAGCTATCATGGGATCGGCGACTATTACAGTATCTTCAGGCTTTATCTGAGGTACCTTCACGTAATCCATCTCAATTTCAAACTTCGGAGCCTTGCCCCTTACGGCTGACACAATTCCAACCCTTGCGTGCTCGAATACCTTAATTAATCCTTCCATTAACGGAATTGCGGCTCTGAGAACTGTGACTATCACTACATTTCTCCTGTCTTTAACTATTATTCCCTCAGTCTCCTCGAGTGGAGTTTCGATCTTCACGGTCTCAGTCTCCATTGTTTTCGTAATTTCATAGGCCATGTACCTTCCAAGCTTGACTAGACCCTTCCTAAAGGCTATGCTGTCCGTGTTCTTATCCCTAAGCTGAGTCAGTATCTCCATAATAAATGGGGAATCCTCAAAGGAGTAAACCTTCTCCCACCTCTTATCCTCAATCATATTATCACCTCAGCAGTTGATCTAAAACTATCGCCGTAATAGCACCAACCGCCATTCCAGATTCTAGTATACTTGCGATTATCCTAGGGAAGTGCTCGAGGAACTCTGGAGGTAGCTGGGGTGCACCAAGTCCGGCTATTAAGGCCGCGGCAAGTATCAATGTATTCCTGTCATCGAGTTCAACCTTTTCCTTAATTAGCCTTAGGCCAGTCACGCTGATCATTCCATACAAGGCCAGCGTTAATCCACCCAATACCGGAGCGGGCATCGATGCTAAAATCCCGGCAAACTTAGGAAACATCGCAATGACGATTAGAATCAAACCACCGATCTGAACTACATACCTACTAGCTACCTTAGTCAAGGCAACTAATCCAATGTTCTCGGAGTAGCTCGTTGTACCACAGGCTCCAAGAATACCAGCTATCGAACAGGCAATTCCCTCACTCATTATCCCCCTGTTTATGTGCCTATTAGTGATTGGGGCCTCTGCTATAGCGGAGATAGCATGGTAATCACCAACGCTCTCTATTATGCTCACCATGAACGCGAAGAGCAGTGTTATTATTGCTGTTGCATCGAACACAGGAGTTCCCCATGGAAACAGCTTTGGAACACTTATAGCGGGAAGCTCGTGAACTAGCTGGAAGTTCGTAAGCCCCAGTGGGATGCTTACGATATAACCAACAAATGCCCCAACTATAACAGGCATTGCCCTTAAAGCTCCCCTAGCCTTTAAGGCTATGTAGATCGTTGTCGCGAAGGTTATTAGGGCAACTAAGGTAGCCTTAGGGATGCTTGCCCCTGAAGGATCTGCGTAGTAGTTGAAGAAGTACTTGACTGCAACGTCTGCCAGGGAGAATCCTATCAGCATTATCGTAACTCCCGTGACGAGCGGTGTGAAGAGCTTCTTCACCTTCCCCACTATGCCGAGGCCACCAACTAAGGCCTCAATAATTCCTCCGACTATCAGGGCCCCTTGAGTTGCCGCCATGCCAAGGCTGTTTCCTATGCTTATGAGCCCAGGGATGAAGGCGAAGCTCGATCCCTGAACTATCGGATACCTCGAGCCTATCGTGGTCTGGAGCAGGGTTGCAATGCCCATGGCCAAGAGAACCGCCTGAATCATCAAAGCTATCTCGTGCTTTGAAAGACCGACTGCAGTTCCGACAACTAAAGGCACCGTCACTGTAGCTCCGAACATTGCAAGGACATGCTGAAGGCCAAAGAGAACAGCTTTTTTAGGTTCAACCTTTTCATCTATTTTAACCCTAACACCTGGAACCATGAAAACCCGCCAAAAGTGTGTTCGCAATGCCTTAAAAATTTTTAGAAAGGTTTTTAACTTAACCTTGGAGGGCTTGAAAGTTGATCAAGATAATCAGGAAAAAGGTAAAGACACTGTATACTAGGTCAAAAATTTAGGTCAAAAATTCCTGGGATAGAGTGGAGCGTTAATCAGTACGGTGGCTGCCAATTTGCCTGTAAGTACTGCTATGCCAAGGAAATAGTTAAAAGGGAAGAACCCTGGGGAACATGGGCTGAAGTTAAGGTTAATGCACCTGATCTGGCGAGGAAGAGGGTTAAAGGTACTGTTCTAATGTCCTCTGTAAGCGATCCATACCAGCCGATAGAGGCCAAGCTCAAACTTACGAGGAACGTTCTTAGGTTCATGGACAAGAGAAACGAGCTCATGATCCTGACTAAATCACCATTGGTTGTCAGGGATGTAGATGTACTAAGGCTATTTCCCAGGGTAGAGGTTGGACTTACAGTGAATTCCTTCGAGGGGAGAGAGAAGAGACTTTTTGAGCCCCTAACACCCATCCAAAAGGCAAGAATCAACGCGCTGAAGGTTCTGCATGAGGAGGGGATAAAGAACTACGCTTTTATTAGCCCGATAATTCCTGGGATAACGGACGTTGAGGCAATTATAAGGGAAACTAGGGACTTCGTTGATTGGTACTTCCTAGAATTCCTGAACTTAAGGAAAGCCGGAGAGGAGTTCAGGAGAATTTTGGAGGAAGAGTTCCCAGAGAGCTACACCCTGCTAACCGATAACGAGAAATTTAGGGAATATCTAAAGAACCTTACAGGGATCTTAAAAAGGTTGAACGCTAAAGTGGAAGGAATCGAAACTCACAAATAGGAGTTTTATGAAGGAGATTTCATGCTGTACGAGGAAACCGTGCAGAGCAGTAAGTATAACTTATTCTTGGCAATACTATTTGCCCCAATCCTGATAGTCCTCTTTGCCGTTAGAAACAACCCGCCAGCTGTCAAGATAGTTAGCATAGAAGCGATAATAGTGTTCGCAATAATATGGGACATTTCAGCCCTCAACATCAGAATAACCCATGAAGAAATAAAGATAAGGGGAAGGCTTGGTCTTCTGGTTAGGAAGACTATTAAAATAGGTGAAATAAAAAGTTACTCCGTAAAGGAAGGCTGGATGAGCTGTTCCGGCTTACTCCACCTCACGCTTCCAGCCAAGGCGTGCGTACTCATAACGAGAAAGAAAGGAATATCTGTCTCTTTTTCGACTAACAGGCCCGAGGAGATAGCTTACGTCCTCTCGACCCTCAATATACCCAGGGCACCATAATACCTTGTTATAACAATGTTTTTATATTGCAAAACCAAGTTTTTGCGGGGATGTCCATGCTGAGGGACGTGATAATTAGCAGGGCTATAATCGAGAGCTACTTCAAGGATCTACTCAACAATCTCGAGCTCGACGTTGCCATAGTTGGGGCCGGCCCCTCGGGAATGGTTGCCGCATATTACTTGGCGAAGGGAGGAGCCAAGGTAGCGATCTTCGAGAAGAAGCTCTCAATAGGTGGAGGGATCTGGGGAGGTGCAATGGGCTTCAACAAGATCGTGGTTCAGGAAGAAGCTAAAGAGATTCTCGACGAATTTGGAATAAGGTACGAGAAGTTTGAAGAAGGCTACTACGTGGCTGACGCTATTGAAGTGGCAACAACCATAGCCAGCAAGGTCGTGAAAGCGGGGGTTAAGATATTCAACATGATCGAGGTTGAAGATCTGGTTGTGAAGAACAACAGGGTTTCTGGTATAGTGATTAACTGGACTCCAATTCACATGACGGGACTTCACGTTGATCCTCTGACAGTAGAGGCAAAGTATGTAATAGATTCAACGGGACACGGAGCCCAGATAACTCAGTTCCTCCTCAAGAGGGGGTTGATAGAGAGAATTCCTGGGGAAGGCCCAATGTGGGCAGATCAGGGTGAGAAGCTAACGGTAGAGAATACCAGAGAAGTGTACCCAGGACTGTACGTTACCGGAATGGCAGCCAATGCCGTGAGTGGAGCCCCCAGAATGGGTCCAATCTTCGGTGGAATGTTCTTAAGCGGCAGAAAAGCTGCCCAAGAGATTCTTTCCAAGCTCTGACCCTTCTCCTTTTTGTAGTCACCTTCAGTTAACGGCAATCTTTATATGCAAGTTTTAACTTGATATGCATTGAAAGCTTAGACTTGAGGTGATTTGTATGGACAAGCTGAAGGTGATAATGGAGAAAGGGACTGAGAGGCTGAAGAGGGGCTTTGCAAAGATGGTGAAAGGCGGAGTCATCATGGACGTTACAAATGCCGAGCAGGCAAGGATTGCTGAGGAGGCCGGAGCGGTTTCAGTTATGGCCCTCCACAAGGTTCCTGCAGACATAAGGAAGGCCGGCGGAGTTGCGAGGATGGCTCCCGTGGAGAAGATTCAGGAGATAATGGATGCAGTAACGATCCCCGTTATGGCCAAGGTAAGAATTGGACATGAAGCTGAAGCAAGGATTCTCGAGGCATTGGGAGTTGACATGATTGATGAGAGCGAAGTTCTAACCCCAGCAGACCCGTTCTTCCACATCTACAAGAAGAAGTTCACAGTCCCATTCGTTTGCGGTGCGAGGAACCTTGGTGAGGCAGTTAGGAGGATCTGGGAAGGAGCTGCGATGATAAGAACCAAGGGAGAGGCGGGAACTGGAAACATAATAGAGGCGGTAAGGCACGTAAGGCTGGTGAACGAGAACATAAAGCTCATTCAGAGGATGACGGATGAAGAAATTTACGGAGTCGCCGAAAAGTTTGCCGAGCCCTACCTGAGGCTTGCATTCAGTGTCAAAGAGATAAGTGGCCTTCCAAAGAGGGTTCTAGAGAACGAGCCAATTTACGAAGGCTTCACGTACAGGGAGATAGTAGAGGGACTCTATAAGATCCTACTCGAGATCAAGAAGCTCGGCAGGCTACCAGTCGTTAACTTCGCCGCTGGTGGAGTAGCTACTCCGGCTGACGCAGCCTTGATGATGGCAATGGGAATGGACGGAGTGTTCGTAGGTTCAGGAATCTTCAAGAGCTCAAATCCACCAGCGATGGCGAGGGCAATAGTTGAAGCCGTTAACCACTGGGACGAGCCAGATGTCCTTGCGGAGATAAGCAGGGAGATAGGAGAGCCAATGAGAGGCCAGGATATAGCGGAACTCGAGGTAAGGATGGAGGAGAGGGGTGTTTAGTCCTTAATTCTCCTTTCTTTTTGGAGGTTTTAGGATGAAGGTAGGAGTTATAGGATTGCAGGGAGATGTCAGTGAGCATATAGAGGCAACGAAGAGGGCTATGGAAAGCCTTGGCGTTTCCGGTGACGTCATTTGGCTCAGGAAGCCTGAACAGCTCGAAGGCATTAGTGCGATAATAATCCCGGGAGGGGAGAGCACTACGATCTCAAGGCTCATGCAGAAAACCGGCCTCTTCGAGCCCGTAAAGAAGCTGATTGAAAATGGACTGCCAGTGATGGGAACCTGTGCAGGGTTAATAATGCTGTCCAAGGAGGTAGTTGGGGCAACTCCCGAGCAGAAATTCTTAGAGGTTCTCGACGTGAAGGTAAACAGAAACGCCTACGGAAGGCAGGTGGACAGCTTTGAGGCACCTGTGAAGCTTGCCTTTGACGATGAGCCTTTCATAGGAGTCTTCATAAGGGCTCCCAGGATACTTGAGTTGCTTAGCGACAAAGTGAAGCCCTTAGCGTGGCTTGAGGACAGGGTTGTTGGCGTTGAGCAGGACAATATCATAGGCTTGGAGTTCCACCCAGAGCTAACAGATGACACAAGGGTTCATGAGTACTTCCTGAAGAAGGCTCTCTGACTCTTCTTTTATTCAGAAAAACGTGATATACCCCTAGCAAATTATTTTTGGGAGTAATCATGATAAGGGAGCTTGAGATTGAGAATTTTAAGTCGATTAAGAAGCTTGACCTTGATTGCAAAATTATTAGCATCTTCATAGGAGAGCCCAAAGTTGGGAAGTCAAATACACTTGAGGCAATTTGGGCTTCTCAAGAGTGGGAGAGAGCTGCACGCAATAATAAGCCACAACCTCACAGCATTTTCTGAAGTGCTGGGAACCCTTATGAAATCAAAGGAGCTTTTCTTTCTGAAAGATAATATTCAAGCAGGAACTTCCAGAGGGGGATAAGCTCGATCTCAACGCCTCCTTTCTCTATCCTCCCATCCCTATCCCAAGTTATGAGCTTTGCATTTCTGAATCCGAGCTCCGCAGATGCCTTCTTTAATGCCCTCACCTCCCGTTCAAAAGTTTCTGGACTGGTTACATCGTAGCTGACCTGAATGAGAGTTTCCTTTTCCGGTAGCACGAAGTCAACCTCCCAGTTATCTCCCGAGGCGTAGTTTATTTCCTCCCCTCTCCTCCTGAGCTCAATGAAAACAGCATTCTCCATCAACCTACCAAAGTTCCCGCTGAACCTTACGCTTAGGAAGGTCAAGAAGGATGTATCTACAAAATAGACCTTTTTAGGATACTTCATCCTGTTTGGAGAGTACACTTCGAGTGGAAACACGAAATATACTTCTTCAAGGTATCTGAGGTAATTGGAGAGTGTCGACTTTGAAATCGAGTATCCACTGCTCTTTAAAGCCTTAACAGCTTTGCCAAGGCTTGTATATTCGGAATTCAGGAGGAGCCTAATGAACGCTCTAAGGTCCTCTGGGTTCCTTATGGAGTACCTTTCCACAACGTCCAAGGCTATTATCGTGTTGAAATAATCCCGAACGATTAATCGCTTGATCCTAACATTCTCAGCCAAGACAACTTCGGGAAAGCCTCCGTAGAGGACGTACTCCCTTAGTAAGTTCAAAAGTATTGGCTTCTTTGAGCTGAATTCGATTTTCTCAGGAATATCGAACCCTTTAAATCTTAGGAACTCCCCAAAGTTCAGAGGGAACACCTCAAACGTTAAAGCCCTTCCACGTAGGGAGGTCGGAATCTCCCTACTCGACAATTTTGATGAGGATCCGCTCAAAAAGAGCCTTATATCCTTTCGCGAGTCATAAACCCTCCTAACCCAGGAATCCCAGTTGGGGATGTTCTGGATTTCATCTAGAAAAAGATACAGCTCCTCCTCCTTGCCATAGAGCTCCTCAATTGTGGGGATTAAGTCTGTTAGAGTCCCAATATTTTTCTCCAGCCTTTCATCTTCAAAATTTATGTAGAATATCCTCTCCCTAGGAACTACCCTTGAAAGTTCATTAATAAGCTGGAACATCAGGTACGTCTTTCCGACCCTCCTACAACCAGCGAAAGTTATTACCTTTCTGGGCCTCTTGGGGATGAGAGAGAAGTCAAAGTCCCTCTCGATTAACTCTGGTGTCCAGCTCTCTTGCCACTCCACCAAGATCTTTGCGAGTTCTTCCCTCATAGTTGTCCAGTATATCGAACACCTTTTTATAAATTGCTGTCCAGTTAACTTGCCCAATTAGTTTAACATAAACTGGTCAATTTTGACCAAAAATCTTTATATTTTTAACTTATTCATGTTTATTGGTGGTAGCGTGATAAAGGTGGTTTGTCCTTACTGTGGCTTTGGCTGTAACCTCCTCATCAATCCTAAAACCCTAAAGGTAACTCCCTACAAGGGAGAGCCCAATAGAGGGAAGCTCTGCCCGAAGGGACTGCATGCTCTGGAGTTCGTACTCTCCAAGGACAGGCTCAAGTATCCCTTAAAGAGAGTGGGTGATGACTTCGTTAGAATAGGCTGGAATGAGGCCATAAGGGAGATTTCATCGAAGCTCCTCGAGATAAGGGAGAATTACGGCCCGGATGCCATTGCATTTATCGCTTCTTCGAAGGTGTCAAATGAGGAAAACTACCTCCTCCAAAAGATCGCTAGGCTTTTTGGAACGAACAACATCGATAACTGTGCCCGTTTGTGCCATGAAGCCAGTGTTCACGCTTTGAAAATGACGCTTGGAACCGGAGCCCAAACCAATCCCTACTCCGACCTGGAGAACGTTAGGGCCATACTCATTTGGGGCTACAATCCGGCCGAAACCCACCCCGTCGTCATGGACTACATCCTGAAGGCGAAGAAGAAGGGGGCGAAGATAATAGTTGTCGACGTGAGGGGAACCACGACCATGAGGCTCGCGGACTACAAGATTATCATCAAGCCCGGAACGGACATAACACTTGCAAATGCAATAATGAACGTCATAATATCTGAGGACCTGTACGACAAGGACTTCGTTAAGACGAGAACTACCGGGTTCTCGGAGGTCAAGATGGGTGTTAAGAAGTATACCCCTGAGTACGCGGAGAAGGTTACTGGTGTTGATTCCAGGCTAATAAGGGAGGTGGCAAGGATCTTTGCAAAGGCTGGAAGTGGGGCAATAATGTGGGGCATGGGCCTAACGCAGCACGTTTCTGGGGTGGAGAACGTTCTCGCAGTAATAGACATAGCCCTCCTCCTGGGATATATAGGGGACAAAGGCGGCCTTTACCCAATGAGGGGCCAGAACAACGTTCAGGGAGCCGCTTATATGGGGGCCCTGAGTGAATTCCTCCCGGGGTACATACCCTTAAACGATGAGAATTTCAGGAAGAGGGTTGCTAGGCTTTGGGGGGTTGAAGACCTCCCAACGGAGAGGGGGCTCTACCTGACAGAGCTCTGGGATGCCATACTTGAAGGCGAAGTTAAGGCCCTCTACATAGTTGGAGAGAATCCGGCCGTGAGCGAGGCCAACGTCTTAAAGGTCAGGAAAGCCCTAACGAAGCTTGACCTACTTGTAGTTCAGGACATATTCCTCACGAGAACAGCTAGATTTGCCCACTACGTTCTTCCAGCAGCAGCTTTCTGCGAGAAGGAAGGGAGCTACATGAACAGTGAAAGGAGGATTCAGTGGAGCTCTAAGGTTTGCGATCCCCCAGGGGAAGTAAAGCCTGACTGGGTAATCCTGAGCGAGCTTGGCAAAGCCCTAGGATTGCCGGGCTTCAACTACTCAAGAGTCGAGGAGATAACGGAGGAGTACTTCAAGATGTTTCCAGAGCTTGAGGGAAGAAGTGCTGAAGAGTTAAAGAACTCAGAGGGGATAATAATTCCTTACAGGAGGTTACACACAATCCAGTTCTCAACGCCAGATGGCAAAGCGAGGATGTACGCTGTGGAACAGATAATGCCCTGGGAAACTCCCAACGGAGAGTATCCGCTGATATTGACTACGGTCAGGGTGATAAGCCACTACAACACTGGAGAGATGACACTGAGAAGTCCATCCCTCGTGAGACTGATGAGCGAGCCCGTGGTTTACATAAGCAGAGAAGATGCCAAGAAATACGGAATAAGGGATGGAGATCTAGTTAAGGTTGAAACCAGGAGGGGTAGCTTAATCCTGAAGGCGAAGATAGCCAACGTGAAGGAAGGTGTAATAGTGGTTCCCTTTCACTTCGATGCAAATGTTCTGACTAACGATGCATTAAATAAGGCCGGAACTCCGGAATTGAAGTTTTCGGCTGCAAGGATAGTTAAGCTTTAATTTTCCCGTGCATCTTAAATATGGGGGAGAAAGATGTTCTTCGACAGGGAGAGGGAGCTTAAGGAGCTTATGAATTTGATCACATATGAGCCAAACATGATAATTTTTGTCTATGGACCAATAAATTCCGGAAAAACTACACTGATGGATGAATTTATTGGCAGACTTTCTGATAAGTATGTAGCCTTTTCTATAAACCTAAGGGGGAGGTTCATCCCAACATATGAAGAGTTTATAAATGTCATGTTTAGCATTAAAAAGGAATCCATGGCCGAGATAATATCCGAGATCATAAAAAGTGGTTTGGCTTATAGAGGCATTCCTGTACCGGAGAGCATCCTGAGAAAGCTTCTCAAATACGAGGAAGATCCCTTTGTGTTCCTCGAAGGTTACTTCAATAGCCTAAAAGAAAAAGGTAAAATTCCAATTTTAATTCTCGATGAATTACAAGTTATTGGAGATTTGAAAGTTGATGGGCCCTTTATCTACAGCCTCTTTAACTTCTTCATAAGGCTAACGAAGGAGTTGCATTTGGCCCACGTATTCGTAATAACATCCGACAGCCTGTTCCTTGAGAAGATATATGGAGAGGCAATGCTCTACGGAAGAGCTGACTACTTCCTAGTCGATGATCTAGATAAAACCACTACACTCAAGTTTCTGAAAGAATTGGGACTTGAAGATGAGGAAGCAGAGTTCGTTTGGAGCTATTTTGGAGGCAAGCCAGTTTACCTCATTGAAGCAGTTAAACACAGAGAGAGATTGAAGGAATGGTGCGAGAAGCAACTTAGGATTAGAACCCAGATGATAAACAGTATTATAGATATGCCAGGCATTGCTGATGTCCTGAGGGAGTTCTTAAGTAAAGAATCCATCCCATTTGACGGCAAAATATCAGAGCCGGTAAGAGAGCTTGTGAGGAAGAACGTTCTGTTTGTTGATCCGCCAAACGGAGTAATAAGACCCCAGGGGAGGTTGGAGTTGTTAGCCATTAGAAACGCTTTAAAAAGGAACACTGACCTTGAATCATGAGAAGGATTATCCTAGCACTTCCGGCCTTTGCGTTCCTGCTTACCTTCTTCTACCTCCCTCTGCTCTCGATCATAGGTTTGGGCTTTGATCCCAAGGCTATATTTCAAATTCTCTCAGATTCTTACCATAAGAGGGTGATATCCTTCACATTCGCCCAAGCCCTAGCATCAACTCTTCTGACCCTCGCCATAGGTCTTCCTGGGGCCTACATCTTTGGGAAGTACGACTTTCCTGGGAAGAGAGTCCTGAAAGCGGTAATGACGATTCCTTTCGTGATGCCCAGCGTAATGGTGGCCCTGGGTTTTATACTCCTATTTGGGAAGGGTGGGCCTTTTGGGGAATTAAACATCCTGTACTCCTGGAAGGCCATAGTTCTCGCCCACGCGTTCTACAACTTTCCAGTGGTAGTTAGGATGGTTTCAGCTCTAATAGAGAGAGTGAACCCAAGTTATGAAGAGGTCGCAATGACTCTCGGAGCTAGAGGCTTCACGCTATTCAGGAAGGTAACTCTGCCCCTTATCATGCCCGGGATACTTGCCTCAGCCCTTCTAACCTTCACATTCTCCTTTATGAGCTTCTCAATTCCCCTGATCCTCGGAGGCTACAGGTACGCTACGCTAGAAGTCGACATATTCACATCTGCAATAATAATGCTCGACTTCAAGACGGCTTCTTCCTTAGCTTTACTTCAAATACTGCTGAGCTTAGTGTTCATGTACCTCTACCTCAAGGCCCTACAGCTCTACGCTAAGAGGGAGGAGCAGAAGGTCATGAGAAAGCCGGAGAGAATAACCTTAAGAACGGCCCTGTGGGTTGTTCCCTACTTCTTGCTGGTGTCTATTCTCATCCTCGGACCACTTATTGCAGTGGTTTATGATTCCCTCTTCTATACCGGAAGCTTCAGCCTGGAGATGTATAGGAGAGCCTTCTCCCAAGAGTACAACCCAATGTTCGGGACTACTGTGCTCAGAACTATAGCGAATTCAATCTTCTTCGGAGTTTTAACTGTAGTGATATCAACTTTGATTGCATTACCTTTGAGCTACTCCCTCGTTAAATGGAGATTCAAAGGCAAAGTCATCGCGGATGCACTTGCTACCCTGCCTCTAGCCAGCTCTCCGGTGATACTTGGTCTGGGATACCTCCTAATCTTCAGGAGAACCCCGCTTTACGGAAGCTGGGTGATAGTGGCCTTGGCTCACTCAATAGTTGCTTATCCCTTCGTCCTGAGGGCCGTGAGCTCAGCCCTCGTCAAGATAAAGCAGAACCTGTACGAAGCTGCTCTAACCCTGGGGGCTAATGAGGAGAGGGCATTCCTTAAGGTAGAGTTGCCCTTAGCATCAAAAGGAATAATAGTCGGAGCCATCTTCGCCTTTGCAATGAGCATAGCCGAGCTCGCAACGACGTACATGCTCGCTAGACCAGAATACACGACCCTCACGTTGGCAATATACAAGTTCATTTCCTCAAGGCAGTTCGGCCCTGCATTAGCCCTAGCCGTTGTTCTCATGGCAATTTCCGGCGTTAGCTTCGCCCTCATAGAGAGGATGGGGGAGGAGGTATGGTGAGCATTGAGTTAAGGGATGTAATTAAGAGGTACGATGAATTCACGCTAAGCGTTAACTTAAAGGTTAGGGACGGGGAGCTGATGACCCTTCTAGGGCCAAGCGGGTGCGGAAAGACCACAACCCTCAGAATCATCGCTGGGCTTGAAAGGCCAGATTCTGGAAGAGTTCTCTTCGATGAAAATGATGTAACCGAGAAGAAACCGTACGAGAGGAACATAGGGATGGTGTTTCAGGACTACGCCCTCTTTCCTCACCTAACAGTGTTCAAGAACGTAGCATTTGGACTGGAGATGAGGAAGCTCCCCAGGAACGAGATAGAGAAGAGGGTGAGGTGGGCCCTCAAGCTCGTCGGCCTCGAAGGGTTCGAGAACAGGTATCCAGAGCAGCTCTCTGGGGGACAGCAGCAGAGGGTGGCCTTGGCCAGGGCCTTGGTTATAGAGCCGGACGTTTTATTGCTTGACGAGCCGTTGAGCAACCTAGATGCCAAGGTGAGGGAGAGGCTTAGGGGGGAGATAAGGAGGATTCAGAGGAATCTAGGGATAACAACCGTGTACGTCACCCACGACCAAGAGGAGGCCATGGCAATAAGCGACAGAATAGCAGTGATGAACCTTGGGAGGATAGAGCAGGTGAATGAACCTTTAGAGCTCTACATGAGGCCAAAGACGGAGTTTGTAGCCAAGTTCCTGGGGACTGGGAACATTCTGGAGCTGTACGCGGAGAACGGAAAGGCCTGTTTAGGCGAGCTCTGCTTCAAAACTCCAAAAGATGGAAAGGTAAAGGTATTCTTCAGGCCAGAAAGCGTTGAAATGGGTGATGGTGTTGAAGCTGAAGTTGTTGACTACGAGCTACTCCCCGGGAGGGTGAGAATTAAACTTAGGATTCATGGGGTCGAGATTATAGCCGAAGAGAAGCTCTCTAGGTTCGATCCCAAGAAAAAGAAGGTTAGGATAAGGGTAGAAAACTACGTCATCCTTCCTTAATTGCCTCTTGGGGAGTTTTGCCCTCAACGACGACGGCAGTCCACTGCTTCAGCCACTTGTCAAGGTTCTCCATGACGAGCCCAGGATCGAGGGAGATCGGCTTGGTAACATTGAGAGCGTACTTATAAACCTCTGGGAGCTTGACGTTCTTGTTTACCGGGTACATCCACTGGGTCGTTGGTAGCTTTTCCTGGGCCTTCTCACTTATGAGGAACTCTATGAACTTCTCGGCGAGATCCCTGTTTTTCGTTCCCTTAACTATTCCAGCACCCTCCACCTGGATGAAGTTGCCCCTCCTGAACTGAACTGCCTTAACGTTCGTCTTGTTGTCGTAGTACACAACGGCTGCCGGGGAAGTGGCATAGCTGAGTACCACCGGATACTCACCCTTGCTGAAGGCCTCCCAAGCGGCACTCCAGCCCTTAACTATCTGAACGTTGTCCCTGAGCCTTGCCCAATACTCAAGCCAGGAATTCCCGTAAACTGCGATTGTCCACAGCATAAATGCTAAGCCGGGAGAGCTAGTCCTGGGGTCTTCAATTATTATCTTGCCCTTCCACTCAGGCTTTATCAGGTCATCTAGGCTCTTCGGTGGCTCATCTATCATGTCAGTCCTGTAGTTGAAGGCAAGAAAACCGTAGTCGAACGGAGTTAAATAGTCATCCGCGGGGAAGTACTCCAATATATCTTTCCTTATTACGTCGAAGTTCTTTGGCCTAAACTTCTCAAGGACCCCAGCTTTTATTGCCTTTGCCATGAAGGTGTTGTCAATTCCAACCACAACGTCAGCCTGAGGATTGTCCTTCTCAAGGATGAGCCTGTTAACTAACTCTCCAGTACTTCCCACCAAGACAAGGTTAACTTTGACGTTGTACTCCTTCTCAAACTCGGGAATTACTTCCTTGAGCCAGTATTCAAGGCTATCATAGGCGTAAACCGTTAGAGTTCTTGGGGTTTGTTGTTCCTGGGAGCTTATGCATCCAAGTCCCAGGAACATTAGCAGGATCAAAGCTATTGCACCCACTTTCTTCATTCCCATCACCGAATTTCCCTAAGCACCGAGTTTTTAAATTTGATAGGTCGGTTATCAAACTAAGAGCCATTTCCTCAAGCTTATTACAACTACTTCCCTTCCCCTTACATTCAAAATCTCATCCTGCTCCAAAGTTACCACTATCAACTTTTTGATTCCTAGCTCCTTGCTCGCTTCAATTAGCCCCTTGATTTCTCTTTCATAGTTTTTCTCATGAAGCTCTGCCGTAACTTGAATGAGCTCTTTCCCTTTAATGAGAAAATCAACTTCCTTCCCATTTCTAGTTACATAGTAGAAAAGATCTTCATTCGGTTCGTGTCCCCTCTTTATTAGCTCAGTAAAGATCAAGTTTTCGAGAAGCCTGCCATCATCTTCAACCCCCATAACCTTAAGTAGCCCATTATCTACGAGGTAGGGCTTAAAACCCATCTTTTCCTGCAACTTGTACGACTTTACGTAGGGTCTCAGGGGATAGAAAATCATTGAATCCGAGAGATACTCGAGGTAATTGGCAACGGTCGCCTTGCCTATCCCAATACCAAGGCTTTTGATATTACGGTGGGCTTTACGCCTTAAGGATTTCCCTGAAGGAGAACGGATAAACTCTCACACTTAGACTTCTTCCCCTTAAGGAGGTCGCTATTTCCTTTGAGAGAAGCTTTGAGGAAGAACCAGAAACTATAACACGCTGATTCCTCTCGAGAAGAAACCTAACGAATCTTTCCCAGCCAGGAACATTTTGAACTTCGTCAAGAAAGAAGTAACATTCTTCCCTGGTGTTCTCCGGGAACATTTCATAGTAAACATCAAGAAACGTTAAGAGGTCTTTGACCTCCACGCCGAGCAACCTAGGATCTTCAAAGTCCACGTAAACAGTTCTCTCTTTTGGTAGCCCACTGGAAATTAGGTGCTCCATAATTTGGAACATGAGATATACGTTTTACCGACTCTTCTTGGCCCGATTAATGAGATAGCCCGTGGCGTTCTTGGGAATTTAACTTCTACATCCCTCTCAATAAGCTCAACGTGACGCTCAAGGTTATCCTTAATTATCCTCCCCCAAACTTCCTTTTTAATCATGTTCTGTCAATAGTCCATATTATTTATAAATGTTTGGACCGTCTACAGAACACTGCCTGCTGATAAGAGCGTGTAAAAATAACATTTAAAAATGGGGTTAATTTTACATGATTTTGACTAAAGGAAGGTGAAAGATATGGTGAGGATAGCGACTTACGCATCTCATTCAGCTCTCCAGATCCTGAAAGGAGCCAAGGATGAGAGATTTGAGACTATAGCATTTGGGAAATCTAGGGTTAAATCGTTGTACACTAAATACTTCCCTGTTGCCGACTACTTCATAGAAGACACCTACCCAGAGGAAAAGCTGATCGAGTTAAATGCGATAGTGATTCCAACGGGCTCCTTCGTTGCACACCTCGGAATTGAGCTCGTTGAGAGGATGAAGGTTCCCTACTTCGGCAACAAGAAAGTCCTGAGGTGGGAGAGTGATAGGAGTTTAGAAAGGAAGTGGCTCGAAAAGGCCAAACTAAGACTGCCCAAGGTTTACGATGACCCAGATGATATCGACAAGCCAGTTATAGTAAAGCCCCACGGCGCGAAGGGTGGAAAAGGCTATTTCCTCGCCAAAGATCCCCAGGACTTCTGGGCTAAGGCCGAGAAGTTCCTTGGAATAAGGGATAAGGAGCAACTTAAGGAGGTTCAAATACAGGAGTACGTAGTTGGAATTCCTGTTTACCCCCACTACTTCTACTCCAAGGTTAGGAAGGAGCTAGAGCTCATGAGCATAGACAGGAGGTACGAGAGCAACGTTGATGCCATAGGTAGGATCCCAGCCAAAGACCAGCTCGACCTTAGCATTGACATAACGTACACCGTCATAGGCAACATCCCAATAGTCCTAAGAGAGAGCCTGCTCATGGACGTCATCGAGGCCGGGGAGAGAACAGTTAAAGCTGCTGAGGACCTAATGGGCGGACTGTGGGGCCCGTTCTGCCTTGAGGGAGTTTTCACTCCAGAGATGGAGTTCGTCGTATTTGAGATATCGGCTAGAATAGTTGCCGGAACTAATCCCTTTGTGCACGGCTCCCCGTACACATGGCTTAAATACGATGAACCGATGAGCACCGGGAGAAGGATAGCGAGGGAAATTAGAGAAGCTATTGAAATTGGGGAGATTGAGAAGGTAGTAACTTAAATTTCCCTCACAGCTTCAAGGTAAGCGAGGCCTTTGAATATATGCTTTCTCTTTTCTCAATCTTGAGTGCCTTGTAATGTTTTCTTTAGCGTTAGTTTTTGAGTTTATAACAAAAATATCTGCAATACCCCTTAAATTTGACCAAAGATAACCAAAATTTATTGAAAGAAAGCTAGATTGATTTAGCAAGTTTCGTCAGGTCTCAAAAAATTTACTTAATTAAGTGTTAAATACTCTCGTCTATTACTTCAACTAGTTGTTGGTCTTAATTTTACATAGTCCCTTTAAAACCCTGCTTTTCAGGACCCGAAGAGGACCCCTAAGGAAATCTTAAAATATTTTAAGTAGAAGAGCCCGATACAGAGGCAATAAGTTGCCAAATATATGTCAAAATAAACTTTAAATGTAGCATATTTTAGACAAGATCTTGATAAGGTGAGAGGGATGTGGGAGAAGTTCATAGAGGAGAAGGTTAGGGAGATCAGGGAAACCGTTGGGGATGCTAAGGCGATAATAGCCCTCTCGGGTGGGGTTGATAGCTCAACTGCCGCAGTTCTAGCTCACAAGGCCATTGGAGATAGACTGCATGCGGTCTTCGTCAACACGGGCTTCCTGAGAAAGGGGGAGCCGGAGTTCGTCGTCAAAACTTTCAGGGACGAGTTCGGTATGAACCTCCACTACATTGACGCCCAGGACAGGTTCTTTGAGGCACTGAAGGGAGTTACAGACCCAGAGGAGAAGAGAAAGATAATCGGTCGCGTCTTCATAGAGGTATTCGAGGAAGTCGCCAAGGAGATAGGGGCCGAGTACCTAATTCAGGGAACGATCGCCCCGGACTGGATAGAGAGCCAAGGGAAGATAAAGAGCCACCACAACGTTGGAGGCTTGCCGGAGAGGCTCAACCTCAAGCTAATCGAGCCCTTAAGGGATCTCTACAAGGACGAGGTTAGGCAACTTGCCAAAGAATTGGGCCTTCCTGAAAAGATCTACAACAGGATGCCCTTCCCTGGGCCCGGCCTTGCTGTGAGGGTCATAGGGGAGGTGACTCCAGAGAAGATAGCGATCGTCAGGGAGGCGAATGCCATAGTAGAGGAGGAAGTTGAGAAAGCTGGATTGAGACCATGGCAGGCCTTTGCAGTTCTGTTGGGAGTTAAGACCGTAGGAGTTCAAGGTGATATAAGGGCGTACAAGGAGACGATTGCCGTTAGAATAGTTGAAAGCTTGGACGGAATGACGGCCAATGCAATGAACGTCCCCTGGGAAGTCCTGCAGAGGATAGCCTTCAGGATAACCAGCGAGATTCCTCAAGTTGGAAGGGTTCTGTATGATATAACCAACAAGCCACCTGCAACGATAGAGTTCGAGTGAAAATGGGAGGGCTCACAGTCCTGGAGTGTGAAAAACCAACCGATAAGGAATTCTTTTTTCTTTCCACCATAAAATTTAGAAGGAAGATTGGAGATATTCTGAAGATGGTGAGATCATGAGCAAAGTCATTGAAGTTGTTTATGAAAAAGGCGTGTTAAAGCCTACCAAGCCCCTTAACTTAAAGGAGGGTCAAAAACTGCTCATTAAAATTTACGATGAGGATATTCTTGAATTTGCGAGAGAAATAAGGAAAAAAATAACTCCAGAAAAGGTTAAGGAAGACCCAACGGATTACCTATTACGCCTCAGGGAGGAAGAGACATGAGCTTAAAGGTTGTTATCGATACATCACTGATTTTTCACTTGTTCTCGAGCTTTTACCCGGAAAGAACAAAAACTACTGAAGAAGTAATAAAGCTCGCTAAACTTGGCATCATCGAGCTCTATGCTCCCCAGTTGGGCGAGATAGAGTTTATAGCGGTACTTTCAAGGTACCTCGACCATGATCAAGTGGAGCAAGCACTAAGGTTTTACAGTGCACTAGTGACATGGATTCCAGAAGAACTGCTAATAGAGGATCTCAAGGAAGTTGCATTCAAAACCTATCATAAAGCTTCGGATATATATTTCATAGCTACCGCAAGCTATCTAAACGGTATTCTCATAACGAACGACAATAAAATGGCAGAGCTAGCTAAATCAAGTGGCATTCAATCATTTTGTCTAGTCAAAGAATCTGAAAAGTTTTCAGGGAGGTGGTGGGATGATAGTTATCATGGATAACGGAGGCCAATATGTGCACAGGATTTGGAGGACACTCCGCTACCTCGGGGTTGAGGCCAAGATAATCCCCAACACTACACCCTTGGAAGAGATAAAGAAGATGAAGCCCAGAGGAATAATATTCTCGGGCGGCCCAAGCTTGGAGAACACGGGCAACTGTGAAAAAATCCTTGAGAACTATGAGGAGTTCAACGTCCCGATCCTGGGAATCTGCCTGGGGCATCAGCTAATCGCTAAGTTCTTTGGTGGTAGGGTTGGTAGGGGAGAGAAGGCCGAGTACAGTCTAGTTGAGATTGAAATCGTCGATGAGGACGATATATTCCAAGGCCTGCCGAAGAAGCTCAAGGTCTGGGAGAGCCACATGGATGAAGTTAAGGAGCTTCCCCCAGGGTTCAAGCTATTGGCCAAGAGCGAGACCTGCCCAGTGGAGGCCATGAAGCATGAGAAGTTACCAATCTATGGGGTCCAGTTCCATCCAGAGGTTGCGCACACGGAGCATGGGGCAGATATCCTTAGGAATTTTGCCAAGATTTGCGGGGAGATCAGCTAGTCGATCCTGTCATCATCTTTTTCTTCAGCAACGGGTTTAGTCATCATCACAAAATCCTGAGGAGTAAACTTTTTAAGGTTTAGCTCTTACTATCGAAGGTGATATTTTGGGATATACGATATATTACAGGGTTGAGATAACTAGATGGAGTGAGTTTGTTAAGTTCATCAAGAGAATCTGCCGAGGGCTTGGAATTGGGTTTGAACTTTCTGGGAGTTACGTTGTAGTAACTGGGGAGGAAGCTGAAAGCCTAGTTATTCCGCCAAGTGGAGAAGGGTTCGTAAAAACGTATGGAAGAGAACCCATAACATCGATATACCTACTCATACTCTACTCAATCTCGGCCTTTGGCTCGGTTCTGGTTTGGGAGGATTGAAGTACCTCAATTATTCCTTTAGGAATTGCACCTCTCAATGGTCTATTCTCTACTGCAATCTTAACTAGATCTCCTGGTTTAACCTCAATATTACATGTCACCCAATAGTAGCCAGGCTTGACATTGGCACTAATATCATCGTGTACAAATACTTTCGCTAGATCCCCTTTTACCTCTTCTACAACGCCATATGTGTAGTCTCTTCCAAATTTTGCTTTAAAATAGCCCCTAAACGCAAGAACAACGACTGTAATCCCCCCTATAAATCCGTATAAGTAAATTAGGCTACTCTTGATATCTCTTATGAGTGAATATCCGATAAACGCTACAGAGGATATTCCCATAAGGCCATAGTAGAAGAATCTATATGCAGGAACATTGATAACGAAATTTGTCCCACTAATCAATATGAACCTAATGATAAGGTATGATACAATACATAGGCTAAGAAGAGTATAGATCTGTGTTTTTAATATTATCATCAGAACTCCTGTGATAAGATACAAGATGAAAACTAACTGAAGGCATAAACTGAATGTTTCATGAGCTGTATACTTTTTAAGTCCAATTTTCGGGGGCCTTTCTAATGGTTTAGGAAATAAAAAGAACTTAAATGCCTTTATTATCTTTTGAGTCCAATATCCTATTCTATCAAGTACCTCAATTATATCCAAATAGCCCACCTCCTAGTTCTCTACTTCTGTAGTAATTCGGATGCACCTGTTGGTCCAAATATAGATGTGGCAGTCGTTTCGTCGATAAAGAAGTAAACACCCTCCCTATCAGGAGAGTCAGAAATTCCATATACTCTGTATGTCTGTTGATTACAAACTGGATTGTTGATATAAAGTTTCCCTGGGAAATAATGATCAAGGAAACAAAAGTCAACACTATTAACATATTCTTCTGGCGATTTTTGAAGGACTGTTAGGAATAACCTATTGAGTTTTTCATCAAAGTAGTATGTTAGGCTATCCGTTGGCACCATAAAGCTTACTAGACCTATTGGATAGTAAAATCCATTTTTAGCTAGACCAAGCTCTTCCTGCATTTCTTTTGCAAGAGCAAGATATTTCTCATGATTCTCTGTACTTCCCTCAAGCCTTTCAAAGAATGACATTCCCCATGAAACTCCAAAGTACCCTATCTCGCCTTCCTTATTACCGACTCTTTCTTGTTCGTTTATACATAGAAGGAAGGGCTCTATATCATAAGCCCTAGCAAGATTCTCGGGAGGACGAACTTCTTCCCCAGAGAGTATGGGCGAGTATTTAACGTAGGAATCACCCCAAACTACCCAAGAGAAATATCCAGCATTGTTAACTGTGTTATTTACTACTAAATAAATTGAGATTGGTGGGCTTAGAGATCCAGAGATAAAGGTTTGGGAGGACTCAGATGACGTCTCGGGATCGTGGATATAAGTCAAGTTTAGGCCTAGGCCTAGTGTAGAATTAAATATTACCTCATACCTATTAGGGTTCGATATAAACCACGTTCCTAGGGAATATTTTGCTAAGATATCTGTCCAGTTCTCTAGTATGAATAACTTTTCAGTTGTCCAGTTGTCAACAAATTGAATGCTTATAGGGATTTTTATTTGAGTAATATTCTGAGCAAGGAATTCTAAGTCAATATACTTTCTAATAAGTATCCAATCAAAAATAGCTCCTCTAGATTGTGACTCGCTGTCAATAACGATGTATAGATAAAGTAAGGGGAATTCAAAGAGACGATAACTTGTGGTAGCGCTTCTACTTATAGCTGTTAAGTCACTAAAGTTGAAATAGCCCAATGTTGAATCTGCATAATAATAGGGCATTTCAACAGAGTATGTGTGAAAGTCATAATCTCCTCTGCCATCGGGACTTTCAGATAGTCCTGACCACCATGCGCGATGCTGAGCTAGGAAATTCCATGTAATATCATCGGTGAACAATAGCAAAGAATACTGCCCGGTATTAACATATTCATCTTCAAGCCCTATACCAGCATCCCAATCCTCCTCATAAGTAAAGTTGGGTTTCATTCTAAATCTAATAGCAAAAGGATAGTTGATGTTAATAGGATCCCTTGTTCGGAGAGCTATTATTTCATTTCCACCAGGAATCGTGACTGTTCCATTTCCAGAGGAGTTAAGGAGTATTGGAACATATACCTCCCACTTTTGTTGTAATTCAGTAAGAGAACTCTCGTTAAAGTCATCAAAAAATGGGAAAACAAGATCTCCATTTCCCCTTGTATACGGAAAGTCATTAGAGGATGCTATATATATTGTTCCGGGCAAATTAGTCCTTACCCAGATTAGAGCCCCACTACTATTCCAGTATTCAATCCAGAATGGGAGTTGCCTAGTAAGCTGTCTATCAGCATACACTTTTATTCTTGCTTCTGGAGGCGTGTTGGTGTGAGGTATCAGAGTTGATATAGTGCTATTCAAATATATAGGGACTTGAACATCACTAACTGTCTGTGGGTAACTTAAAGTTACTTCCCATATCCTAAAGCCTGAAATTTCAGAAAGATTGAGCTCTACGTCAATACCTCCTTTAAAGTCTCCCTCCCATGAAGATGAAAGATTATATCTAACAAAGAAATTATTCGAGTAAGTTGAGAATAGAAACATTTTCTGCCCAGCTAACACTGATACATTAGTTGTATAGTTCGTCCCAAATACTGAAGGTATAGACCCTCTTAGAAGAGGAACGTCTGTCGTTTTAGAATAGTAGATATAATAGGTAGTGGTAGTAGGCCTCAACCAAATAAGTATTTTGTCATTACCCCAGTATTCTATCCAGTAACTTCCCTCAACACAGTCAGAAGTATATATTCTTAGAGCTGCAAATGCACCGGAATGTGGGATTACTGTGAAGGGATATTGCGTTGCATTAAATTCAAGGAGAACAAGTTTGCCAATATAATTAGATGGAACAGTAAATGCCACTCTATATTGGTAGGTATAGTTACACCAGCTTGAACCACTTTCAAACACTAACACTCCCATACCACCCTCAGTTAGTACATCTGCTGGATTGACAAGTTCTCCCCTACTGCTAGTATTGACAATTATTGGAGATGTGGTCTGGGAAAGATCTCCCTCTTGAAGGACATATGCTAGTGCACCATCTCCAGGATATTTCTCTCCAATGTATATCGTACTTGGAGACACTACAGTAGAAAATCTACCAATAACTGGTGAATAGCTACTTCTCCCCACTCCTTCAATGACTTTTATTGGCTTATTGAATATTTCCGGATAAGTATATTTACATGCTTTTATTATTCTCTGATACATGCCACCAGTAACAGCAGAAAACATCGGATCCTCAAGTCCATTTAGATCAATTACCGAGTACACATATCCATTTTCTGGAATGCTTCCACTGTATATTACTCTCCCAGCAACATCCTTAATGGTTATATTATTTATCTTTGCTCTGACAACAATTCTAAATGAGTCCAAAGGGGCAACTAGGATATCAACGTTATTAAGCACTGTGCTCTCGTTCATTCCAATTAACAAACCCTGCTTTTTTAATTGTGTATTGATGTTTTTCAGCCACGCTTCTATTGTTTGGTTCCCCATGATCTTTTGCACATCACGACCATAAATTGATGGAGAATTCCCATATAGAATTAAATCCCTTATTGTGTTATTGACCCCATATATCGGAGAAATAAACTCCCCAGTTATAGCTATATAATCAATTGTTGCAATAATGGCTCTCTTTCCAGATATCTCTAATGCCCTCTTGAACTCTAATTGAAGGGTAGAAATTATTTGATAAACTCTTTCCGAATATGCTCTCTCACTTTGGCTTAAGGTTATCTGAGAAGAAACTTCTTCATAAGTTGCTAAGAGTAGAATTAAGGGAATTAAGAGAACAAGAACTGAAGCATTAATTATAAATCCTCTTCTCATCATGACCCCCTCCATATTCTTAAAGTCACAGGGATGGGGGTAAATAACCCTGGGATATTACCCATACTCGCTGTTTGGATACTAACTCCAGAAGGCAAATCAATGTCGATAGGATTCTGTTGAGAGCCATCATAAGGAGAAACTCTCCATTCTCCAGGATTTTTATCATCTATGTAATTAAGCTTATCAAACAGTCTTAAAACGGCATCATCAACTGCGTACTTATTGGGATCTAGCTCATCCACTGTAATTGACTTGTAAGGAGGATCCCCAACAAGTATTGTTCTAGCTTCCACAGTTGCACCATTGTAATAGTAGTAAGTAAGATTATATCCCTTGTAAGTGGGATATCCTTGAAGCAGGTAAGGGAAAATGTCACCATAGCCAGCGTATCCCTGGATAAAATACTTAATTATCCCCCTGGTATCACCGTTTCTAACATAAGAATTACCATTTGTCATTCTTATCTCAAAAATGTTAGTTTTCCCTGGTTGCATCATCCAATCATATAGCTTTGTGTAGGCAACCCTTATTGCGTATCTTCCAAGTGGTCCAGAATAAAATTGCTTGTCATTTTCATATAAGTTTTGTATTGTGGAGTAATCAACAAACGTATAACCAACCCACCAGTCTGCATACCATGGTTCTGCAGTAGGGGGAAGATAATATTCGACTTGAAGTCCACTACCAGTGTATGAAACCCTTGGGTCTCCGTAAGGGAAGTAAATTGATATTGGGATACTATACATTGTTCTTACTGTTCTAGGGACATACTCTATTTTCACGTATGAATCTGGATACCCATAAATTATTCTCTCCCTATTTGCTGAATCGTTATATGTATCTCCTTCATATTCCCAGTAGCCAGTTTTATTGTTGTAGTAAGCATCAAATCCAATTACAAAATCGAATACCATCTTGCTAATGTTTTCTTTAAACTCCTCATAGCAATCTTTGCCACCACACAATATCTGATTTATACTAGCTCCTATTTCGTCATCTGTAAATTCAACAATTGCATCTCCATTTGGGTTAGCATATTTCGTTAGAAGTAGATACAACTTTCCTCCCAAACCATAATAGAGCCTCACAACTCCAACATTTTTAACTTTGAACCTCATGTTTATTGAGGTTATATTTCCAGGAACAAACATCTCAAGGAGATACATAATTCCTGTCCTTTCTGATACTACATTGTACACCTTAACTACCCCAGGATCTTCAACCTCTAGGCTGTTACTCTTATACTCAACGTACATTGTTGTGCCGCTTGCAGACCCTATCTCATCCGATCCCCAAGAAAATACTAATGACACTACATTATCTCCAGGTTTCAGGTATGGTGTAAGATCGTTTGCATATATCTCGCCAAATTCTTCATCAACATAATTACCATTAATATATAGTGCTATATCTTCTCCTTCTCTTGATACAAACTTCCCATCAGCCTCTAGAATTTGAGCGTCAAGAGGGAGATGGATAACTCTCGTTATATTGAGGACATTAAGTCCATTATCTGCTCCAGCAAGAACCCTAAACCATCCATAAAGCTCCTGTCTAGTTACAGTGGCCTTTGTGAGATATGCTCTAGCTATGTATCCTCGCGGGGTTTTATTATATGAATACCCACTAAGAATCACAGTAGACGTTGAAATGTCAGTTATAGTGTTTGGACTAGATGTCCTTATAAAGGTTTGATTGGCCACCATAACTTCATAACCATATCCTGGGAGAAGACTAGATAAAACATAGTTTAATATTACTTTTGCTTTAGTCTCATAGTCAGCTGAGGGATACAAAGGCTGAACCGCCCAATAAGTTGCCAGGATATCCAAGGGACTCATGTCAGGAGACACTAAAGTAGTGTTTAGAGTTCCATTCTGGATCCACGTCTCAATTATATCACCTGGCACTAACTGATTTAATGGCACAGTTCTAAGAATAGTGAGCACATCCCCCGCACTTTTCATGCTCTGCTCTCTCATATAAGTCTGGTAAAGAGCTTGAGTGTTTATTTGAGTAGTCACTACCCCAATAATGACCGTGGATACTAAGATAAATGCCAAAAGGACATCGAGTGTAAATATAAACCCTCTCCTCATCCCTCATCCCACACCCATAATTTTACTAGCCCAAGTTCATATCTATGATCCAATAGGAGGCCAATATTATAGTCATCTATAATATAGATAGGTTGCTTAAAACTTGTTTCGTAAACCCACATTTCAATAGGCTTTCCAGCTTCACTTGAGAATTCAGAAAACACGTCTACCCAGGGAATGCTCACAGAGGTTTCATTTCCCAGATACGTCTTTCTTAAGGTGATATCCCCAGTAGCATTCGTCCATAGATAAGCTTGTACGTAGGAGGTGGGATCTGTCTTAACTATCCCAAGCAATTTTGCTTTTTCTCCGTCCATTATTACGAAGAGAGCATAACCGGTTTCATTGGGAACATTAATATGAAATCTTGCATACAATGGAAGTGTGTATTTAAGAACACCCGAGATTAGTCTTGTATAGTTGGAATTAACTTCTATTTCCGTTTGATATTTCCTCATATCTACAGATACTATCCTGCTAGCATACTCAATCCAACTTGCATTTTTTGGTATCTCATTTAGAGCTGTCGTAAAGCTACTTCCGGAATATGTTATCCTACCCCAAGCTTCAGATCTGTTAAGGGCCTGTGGATATGTATAACTTATGGATGCAGAAAATACATCAAGTGGTAAACCTGAGGTGAAACAGGGTGGAGGGGTAGGAGGAGTCCAAGTATTTGTTAGAGGATAGCCATATATGTTCAATGCAAAGTTTCCAGTAGTGCTGATTACAGGAGGTTCATTAACTCTCCTCCAACTATCTCCAGTCCACTCGTACCATTCTCCAGTCTTATTTGAGGCATACCATGTATTTCCAACTCTAAGATACAAATTTCCAGGTAGATAATTCGGGATTCCTATATTAATTGTCGCAGCACCAGATATATCAATTAGGTATGGATTATTTGTATTATCTCCGAATATAACCAGGTCTCTAGCTATGTTTATCGTCCTAGATCCCTGGCCTCTTATTATTAAAGCTCCATTGATATAGACATCACCACCAACATTTACAGTTACAGCCCCAGTTATTATCCAATCTCCATTTATTGCTAGGTATGGATATGTACCGCTTAAAGAGGGGGGATAATTTCCAACAGTTGTTGTCAATGATCCATATGTATCTACACTCCCCAGGATGCACAATGAAGCATCACTAGATATAAAAGCCGAACCCCTAATGTCTAAAGGGGAGCATTGGATTATTGTTGGATTATTAAAAGTCAATGTCTCACTTCCGGTAATCTCACAGCTACCAGAGTACACATCAAAATTGCCCGCAATACCACCTGCATTTGGATTCCAAGCAAAGTTTACTGTAAAGTTCCACACTCCGAGATAAAATTCTAGACAGAATGGTTTCCCTAGGCTTAAATTCTTTAGGAATTCAGTTACAATAGGAGTATTATTTCTCGCAAGATCAAAGAATGTTAAGGCTTTTTCATAAGATATGAATGGGGAATTTTCTTCACGCAAGCCAATACTCCTTAGTTTGGATACATTTTTATTCCAATCTGAAGGTTCCCCTGGAGTCTTTAGAAGTACATCTAACATATTGTCGGGGATATTTACGCGCTCATACCAAGATACCAGGGAGGATATTGAATCTCGCAGGGAATCTGATGTAGTTGAAATTGTCCCGAGAAGTAATATCGTCAAAGTGAAGGCTATAAATGCATCAAGTGAAAATATTTGGCCCTCCCTCATTTTATCACGCTCCCTCCGTTTTCAACAGTTATATTAAGCACAAGCAATCTTCCACCAATGTAAATACTCCCATTCTCTGTTCTAACGGTAGAAAGACTGATAAGTGACTGCTTAATGAACTCCCCTATCAAGCTAGCAATTTTGGAATTTGTTGTCTCTGTCAAATTCAAGTTATGCGAGAACTTTACTAACACCTCAATTTCACTTGAATTTTCTGTAGTTACTTTTAGTCCCAGGAATGAGAACTTTACCCCCAATGAGCCTGTATAGTTCTCAATTATAACATTTAGAGGTGCATATGTTTCTTTATCTACTATCACGCCATTTGTTAAGTAGGAGGCTGCAAAGTTTGCTGAATTTCTAATTTGAACTAAACTAAGAACTTCTCCAGAGTCACGCAAATATGGCAATGATATTATGATGACACTTAAAACTATAATACTCATTAAAAGCAGTCCTTCAACCGATGTTTGGGCTCTTCGCAACTTTAACATCAACACCACCTTCGGTTTCATTATAGAACACTATAATCCAGAAGCTTGGCGAGTTTTCAGTTAATAGTACAGAGGTATTTGAAGTAACTCCAACTGGTATTTTGAGCGATGTAGAGTACATAGTACCACTTATATTGGCATATATACTAAGGACATTTCCTGAAAGAGAAACATTAACAAAGTCTCCAGGAGAGATGGAAAATGGAAGAGTCATTTTAACAGAATATCCAGGCCCCATGCTATATGCCTTCGTAATTAAATCTCTCACACTTATTGCAAATACTTTAACTTCCGATGCAATTGATAGAGCTTTAGAATTTTTAGTTTCCTGAAGGCCAATGCCAATGATACCTACCGAAAGAAGTGTTACAAGAGTTATGGCAAACAGGAAGTCAATACTTAACTGGCCGAATTTCACTTCTACCCACCTGGATTTATTTTTATTAGAATTTCTCCAGAGGTTGCGTTGTATATCCAAACATCTCCAGTATTTGGGTCCCATTCTACAACAATTTTTAATATTTTGGGTAAAGATGAAGGAGAAATTTTCAAACATGCTAAGTTAATTATAGTTCCATTAAAGTTCACATTAGGAACAGACGACCCCAAGAATACTGTAGTATTCGTTAGGAAATCCTTTCTGTATATAGAATTTGCCCAGAATATATTCTTATAGGGACCAGAAAAGTTAATGAAAGAAGCACCAGTACCATTTAACAACATTACGTATGTCCCATTAGAATACGAAATCGCAATAATTGGATCATCAAGGTTAAACGCCCTAGCAACATATTGAACATCTCTTAAATAGGCCGCCCTATAATATACAGTGACTTTAGCACCTGGGCCTTGGGCATAAACTTGACTTATCCCATTAGATATCATGCTTGCAAGTCCTTTTGCTTCAATTCCAATTTGGGTAGCTAAGATATCCTGAGAAGATTGACTAGTAAATGCCGTAAGTTTCAGAGAGTATACCAACATGAGAACGAAAATCATGAACAAAAACATGAATTCTAATGATATTTGACCCTTTTTCATTGTATCAGACCACCTTATTAGGATATTGAAGTAAGAATTATTTAACCATTACCCCAAGATTTTTCATCAATACTGCTCAAATATGAAGAACTATTTTTCTTTTACCTAATCATGGCTTTCCCTCTCTCAAATGCCACCTCCCTATAATCTGTGTTATACAGTTGGAATTTATATTTCTCTTTTTTCAGTTCAAATTTTTCTAGGATACTCTTCAGTTCGTATATAAAGAATTGCACAAGCTCATAATATTTTAGGTCTGCCTTGCTCCTCTGGTAGTCTACGATATAAAATGCCAATGGTATCATAGCCAGACCTATGATAAAAATTGGGTACCCCGTAAATATTGAGCCGATTGCCGTAAATACTATGCCACTAACCAGTCCAAAGAGATAATACCAAATAACCCTTATATCCCTTTTGGCGCTCTTCACTTTTTCCTCCCAAATCTCCAAAAGCTCAGGATTGTAAAAGTCAAAGGCAGTATGCCTCTTCCCCTTCCTAATCCTCTCCCTTATTAGGAGATCCCAATCATCTCGGTGGTAAACTTCCATCCCTCTAAGTTTAGCCCTTTCAGCATCTATAGCCGAGATTATCCTTATTATGTCCTCAGCACTCTCATGTGCTATGTGAGAATAAACCCCCTTCTCGTCTAATTCTAGCGCAACTTCAACCGAGTCCTTCACCTTGATCATCGACCTCACCCGGATAGATATCGTCAAAATCAGGTAAACCACTTAAAAGTTGCCTTTTTTTGATCTCTCCTTCTTCCTTAGCCTTCATGAACTCCTGAGCATACCTCTTTGCCGTAACGACTATCTCCTCTATGCTCTTACTCTCGTAAATTCCGCTCAGCAATGTCACAACTTCAACTTCCCTCTCCCTGGGATCCGGATAGAAGCCCCTGAAGATCTGCTTCCCCCTTATCCTCTCCGTGAGCTCGTTCAATGCTTCAAATATCTCGTTAGCCTTTAGCGCCTCGGGGGGGCCGTGTATGGCAACTAAGCCGTAAAGAGCGGACTCTATGTTAACGTCAAGATACAAACCCTCATTCTCGAACGATCTTACTATAAGCCTGGACAGGCTCTTCACTTTGGACGCATCTGCCTTGGCGTAGCCAACGGTGGCAAAGCTCCCCATGGCCCTTAGAACGAATTTAAGATCACTTGCATCCAAGGTCTGTTCCCCAGGGACATCTATTAACGCCAAGAGAGAGGCTATCCTCTCAACTATCGCGTAATTTATCCTCTCGTAAGCTTGACTTATATCTTCCCCACTCTCTTTGAGCTTGTTGTTGTCTATAGCGATTATAGAATCAACTATCTTGGAGAGCTTGTCTATGGTTATCGCAGCGTTGATGGTTGGCCTTATCCCCTCCTCCTTTAAGGGGAGGGCACCTATTGCCACGACAAGAGAGTCAGGATACTCCTCCTTGAGGGCCTCAGCGAGGACTGGAGTCCCTCCAGCTCCAGTTCCCCCACCAAAACCAAAGGTTAGGAAGAAGATATCAACGTCTTCGTAGCCCACTAGAGACCTTATCTTTCTCATAACCATAGGAAGATCTCTCTTCATTGCCTCTCTTCCTAAGACTGGATTAGCGTTAACTCCCTTACCACCAACTATGCTTTCCCCTATCAGTATCCTTCTGTCCTGGGGTATGTGCTTTAGGTATTCCAGGTCCCCCCTTGAGGTGTTGATTGCGAGAGCCTCAAAATCTACAAGGGAAAAGATATCAGCAATCTTTGTTCCGCACTGGCCGACTCCTATTATTATTGCCCTCACCCTTCCACCACCTCAGAGGAATCTCACATTGAGTTCGTCTATCTCCACCCTTCCATCCCTGTTCTCATCTACCCACGACGCTATTACGGCTTTTCCATGGAGGTACTTAAGGATAGGACTGTTGAATATGAGGTTAGCAATGTCCTTGTATCCTTTCCCAGCATAGAGAACAAAGAGAAGTTCACCATTTCTGTTCCTCCCAGGTACTATTAAGAGGACCCCATCTCCATACACTGGCATGCCATTTATAACTGGGTATCCAGATGTTGATGTTGTAATGACTACATCACTATTGTACCTTGATATGTCCACATTAACCGTGACTGGATAGACTAAAACATAATTTCCGTATTCAGGGACTTCTGGTAATTTTGTTAACTTCACAGAGACATTTGTATAAAGTATATCCTTCATTCCATCAGCTATTACCCTAGCCATTCCAGCATCAAAGGAACGTAGCTCAACTGAGGAATTCTTTAAATTTGAGAGAACTGTGTACAGATTCACCCTTGGGACTTCTGGATTAATTGAGTAGTACCTCACGAGGAAGGCATCGTATAGGGGACTCTTACCTGGGCTTTCAATGCATACGTTAAGTTTTGGTTCAATCCCCATGGACTTTAGAATGGAGTATATGTACAGAACCTCCCATGCTTGGTCTGGGGGATTTGTTTCAACGTAAGATATGACATCAGCCAGTTGTTCCTTGGGAACAAAATCCTTCAATATTCCAAGGATTATTGTGGTTTCAGGATAAAGTGGAGCAAAGTACCACTTATTCAAGAACGTTTCGAAGGTAAAGCCCCATCCTCCATTCTTTTTCATGCTGAGCAACCATTTTATGTTCTCCTGGATTATCTTTTCTGTTTTGGGAACACCCAACATTATAAGGGCCTTTATGGCAAGAGCTGTAGTTAAGGGCTGCTTTCCAAACATGTCTCCCCAGAAGGTGGACATTATTAAAGATTTTGCCTTCTCCTTTTCTATATTGGTTAGGTTTTTGTACTCAAGAAGAGCTAATAAGGCGAATAAGTATCTCTGGGTCAGATACTGATCCACCATTACTTTCTCTTCTTCACTCTCATAAATCTTCCTCATATATTCAAGACCCTTTTTTGAAGCTGGGCTCATTGGATTGCAGATTTTTAAAGAATCAAGAACGAAGTAAGTGACTGAGGGACTTGAGGGTGAGCCTACATAAACACCCCAGCCACCATCTGGGTTTTGAGAACTCTCCAGAACTGAGCATGTAGCTTTCAGTTTATCTTCTGTGGGGTTTATCACTCTCTCTGAAACCATCGAAAATGCCATGGTTGCGTAGATTGGGTAGTACTTGTTCGTCCAATTATCTTTGTACTTTTCAAGATCTGCTAATATTAAAGCCGTTTGAAAGTCAAGACCCTTTAATTCAAGTAAGGCATACGCCTTCAGGGCTAGTTTAGCTTCGTTACCTTGTAATTTGTTTAAAGCTTCGTTGGGTATGCCCCCTTCAATTTTAGAGGTAATGACAATCCAAAGGTATGTCAAGTAAGGATCATCTGGTATCTTGTCCTTCAGCATAGGATATGCTTTTTTTACGAGATATAGGTCTTCATTAAGCATGACGAGAGCTGCTGAAGCAAGGAGAGTACTCCTATAATCGGGACGCATTCCTGGCAGGTATCCCCATCCATCTTTATTAAATGCTTTCTCCAGATAAGAGACTCCCCTAATTATAGCAATTCTTATTTTTTCTTTCTTTTTTACATCCCCAAAGACCTTAATTGCCTTGCTTAATGCTATTAAAGCGTAGCTTGTATCAGGAACCGAGCTAACACTCCCATAAAAGTATCCCCAACCACCATCACTATTTTGCCAAGAAAGTAGCTCTTCAACTCTGTTCCATACGTCATCCGGTGTTAGTGAGGGTGTTTTATTCAACGCCTGGGAAAGGGCCATTACAATTAAGCTCAGGGTTTTAGTCTCTCCTTCATCAGGATATGTTTTAACTATCTTGCTCGAAATATCGAGCATGTCAACTGCTGATACCGGAGCCGCTATGATTAAGAGTAGCAACATGAGCACGACAGGTCTCTTCATGATCTCCCCTCCCAGAAGAATTAGCTTAAATAATAAATAAAATTTGTGATAAGGGGTCACTGAAGCACTTTTATCTCTCCAACTTCCTCTTTATCCTCTGGTTTCTTTGGAAGACCTCCTGGCCTTGGTCTCTTCTTCTTTGCCTTTAACTTTCTGAGTTCTTCTCTGTACTTTACCATATAATACCCAGTTCCAACAGCCACAGTACCAAACACTACTGCAAGGATGCCAAGAATTGTGGCAATTAGTTTATAGTTAGTCTCATGCTGTGGTGGCAAGAATTTGGACGTTATGTTCTGTATCTTCATAGCGAGGGGAGTTGGATTACTCTGCTGCTTTAATAAGCTTTCCACAAGGCCTGGAAGTTCTTCAGCTTTTGGTGTTTTCTCAACTACTTTAGTTTCGGTCTTTACAAGTACTTTGACCTTCGGGGGTATGCTGTCTATTAGGAGAACGTTTGGATACTCAACGGTATGCCAGTTCCCTAGTGGGTCCTGATACTTCAAACTCACGCTTAGAGGATATGCCCCCTCCTTGAGTACAAGATACTGACCATCAATAACTTTCTCTTCGCCACCTTTTATGATCCCTATTGGTATCTTATCTTTTCCATCAAGGAAGTCTCCTAAGTTAACCAATAGGGTTGCGTTCTTTATAAATTCATATTTCGGATTGTTACCGGTAGCTGAGACTTCAAACCTAAGCTTAATGGTAGAATTTGCTTGAGTCTTAACGAAAGTTGACCAAGTAGAGTTCGATAAACCAAGAACCTTTACCGTCACCTTAGGCAACGCATACACGTTGATTTTCTCAATAACATTGGACTTTATGGTTACCTTTCTTCCTGCTTCGTCATAATATTCAACTATAACCGGCCCCAGTGTGTAAGTCCCAACGGCTTTTGGCTTGAGGGTGTAAACAAGCACAGGCATTTCAGAGAACGGTTCGAGTCTGCTGAGCACCCAAGCCCCAATCCCACTTCTCAATTCAAAGTTATTCGGAACAGGGGCTATAACCTTAACCCTGAATGCGTTTCCTTTCCCGAGGTTCTTTACCTTTATGAAAACAATAAGCTCATCGCCACCTAGTAATAGGGACTTCTGGTTAACACTAAGCTCAGCAACAACTTTGGCCTCTCTGATTATAGGCTTTGCGAATCCTCCTACAGGGGTGTAGACTTTTACATATGTTCTGTTATATGCGAGATCAACGCCGTTGGGTGGTATCTCAACCCTTATTGGGGCTTTTGTGCAAGTATATCCGGTTCCCTCCCTTATCGTGAAAGATTCTAAGGTCTTCCCCTTGGAGTCCAAGAGTTTGAAACTTGAGTAGTATCCAACGCTGACAAGGTTTAGCTTGTAGGTGGTTGCGTTATACTCCAATGTCAGGGTTTCCCCTTTGTAAAGCAGGCCATCATAAACTAGCTGAACGATTTCAGTTTCATTAACTTGAACTGTCTGCTCCTCTTCTCCCGGATTTATTATCTGTGGATTCGTAAAGAAGAGCTCAGGAACATATATGTTCACAACCGCCTCATCATTTTTTGTCGCTTTAACTAACTCCACCACAACGACAGGAGATTGAGTCAGGTCGCTAGACACTTTATATCCTACTGAAATCGGTGAGTCTTTATCGAGTATCTTATACACTGAGGATCCGTCAGGATAGGTCACTTTCATCTTAACCTCATTGTCCGCAGGAATGTCAACAACCGTAAACTTGTACCTAGGGAACAAGGAAGGCAAGGTATAAGACTTACCCTCACTAAGAACAAGATTATCTTCAAGTACTTTCATTGGAGTTGAGAGGGTTATGTATACAACACCTCTGTCCTCCCATATTCCAGACACTTTGATTATAAGTTTCGGATTGTCCTTAGATGGGTAGTATCCCTCTTCTCCTTCTTTCAACAGGAAATAAGCAACGCGCTCTCCTCCTTGGTATAGGTCTATTCTAACACTACTCCAATCACTTGACACATCTCTGAATTGCACTTCATAGTCGCCAAATTTTATTGCACCTCCTAATTTTAGGCCTACAGTCGAAAGCTTCGAGTAGTAAGTCCCTGCCTTAACACTTGGGATGAAGAGACTAGATGAGATTACCAAGAGCAGAATTAAAGCCCCAACCTTTTTCATTTCCCACTCCCCCGTTATTTAATAATTCTTAAGTTTAGGAGTCCCGTAAAGTATAAAGGTCTTTTGGTGTCATCAATCCCAGAACTTTCTGGTCTTTATGTACATCTTTTCTAACTTCATTAGCTCTTTAATCAGCTTACTACTTGGGACACTGCCAAGAACCCTAGATGCCCCCTCAACGCCAACCCCATACGTTGCTAGCGCCAAAAGGGCATGCTTACCATATACTCTAAAAAGGTCTGAAGCCTTTAGTCCCTTTAGATAGCTCCTTTCCTCCTCTTTGGTAGGGGATTTTCCCTGCCGGATCTTTTTAAGGGCCTTAGTAAAGCTTTCAGCATCGAGAGGATGAAGGGGAGCAAGCATGACAGAGCCGCACTTTGGGCATTTAATATCCTCCCTGTCCATTACTCTGCCCACCTTAGTCCTCCAGCTCCATCCACAATTTGTGCACACAAACACGAGCTCTTTCTCCAAGAGAGACCGATAAAACATGTCCTCGATTTCCTTCTCATCAAGGGGTATAGTCAACAAAAACTCCCCAGAATACTGAAGATACTGGCTTGCTACTTTGCTTGGTTTTTCCGTGATGAATCCTCTGACCCTTATTTCTCCCCTCTCCATCTTGCTAAGAACTCTAGATGCTCCATTGATATCAATTTTTTCCTGAAGGATCTCATTAAGGGTTTCTTTCTCTATTATTGACCCTTCAAATAATTTTTCAACGCTTCTAATTCTCGCAGTTTTAGAGAGCGCACCAATCCTTCTGGCAACATTCAGCATCTTCCATTTGTAAATTGGGCTAAACTTTATCCCTCTAATCACTATATCCTCCACACGACCTCTTACTAATAACAACTCCTTTATCTCCTCAGGATTCAGAGTGAAGGGAGCCCAAATAACTATGGCATGAGCGTATGACCTAATGGAAAACACCATGCCATACTTTAGTGAGAGCAAGCTCCATACGTATCTAGCAAGGGCCTCATTAATTTTATTTCCAAAATCTGCATGGATGATTGCCACTTTCTTGAGAACCTCTATTATAACGTCTCTATCTGTTGAAAATTTATCTGAAACAAGCTCTTCCCTAATTGATTCTAGATCCCCAGGATCTATATTGACACCCTTCATAATCTCCATTGCCTTGTCAACTTCATACAGAAGCATTCTCTTCAGCCTTCCAACTTCAATAGCAACTTCATATGGAACTGGGATAAGTTCACCTTCCCAACTAGGGATGGCCCCTTCCACATTGCCGCTTTCTCTAACCTTTATGATCCTCCCATCTTCGCTAATCTCAATCACAAACCAGCTCCTACCGTGCATTATAAACTCCGATCCTTCTTCGATTTCCATTACGAAGTTCTCATCTAACCTGCCAACTATCTTGCCAGAGCCCACGTCAAGCACTAAATAGCTGACTTCGTCAGGAATCGTTGATAAGTTCTCAAAATAATACTTGTAAGATCTCCTACCAAGTTTCAGGATATCATTGACGACCTTAACTATCCCGGCATCTTCAAGCAGTTTAACGACCTCGAGATACTCCTCCCACTTCAGATCGCGATAGGGATATGCTTCCTTTGCAAGCCTATAGGGTTCATTAAGCTTTATTTCTCTATATTCGATGAGCAGTCCCACTATAAAATGGGCTAGAACATCTAGGGCATTCTTATATGGCCTCACACTCTCTAATTTCCCTTCCATAGCCCTTTTAGCTATCACTAGGCTCTGTAGATAGTCTTCAGGGCTGGTTGCAATGATGTACGCCTCACTAACCTCCCAAAGCCTGTGCCTGCTCCTTCCAGCTCTTTGAATTAACCTATTCACCTGCCTGGGGCTCATGTACTGGATAACAACATCAACATCACCTATATCGATCCCAAGCTCCATAGATGATGTACATATTAGTGCCTTTATCTCCCCCTCTTTGAGCTTCCTTTCCGCTTCAATTCTAGCCTCCTTTGATAAACTACCATGGTGAACCTCAACAGGTTTTCCCCATATCTTCAGCCTATGGGCCAGAATCTCGGCAAACTGTCTCGTATTGACAAATATCAGCGCCCGATTGTATTTCTCAACAATTTCCCACAAAACTCTAAGCCTAGCTGCGACTTCTAAGGGAACCTTCAGCTTCTCCGCGAGTTCTTTATCCTCCTCCTTAGGCTTGGGATAAAGAACGGTAACCTTGTACCTCTTTTTTATCCTGGGCTTGACTATTTCTTGGGCTTTCAGCCATTCCATTATCTCTCTTTCATTTCCGACAGTTGCAGATAGACCTATCCTAAGGAAATCGGCAATTAGTGCCAAACGCTCTAGGTTCAGGGAAAGCTGGGCACCTCTCTTGTTATCCACCAATTCAACTACTTCGTCAACTATAACGAACCTGATGTTCTTCAAGAACGGCCTCAGAGATTTCATGGTCAAGATTATTGGAAGTGTCTCGGGGGTTATAATTAAGATGTGAGGGGGATTCTTAACCTGTCTTGCTCTCCTAGAATATGGGGTGTCCCCATGCCTGACTTCCACCCTCAATCCCAGCTTCTCTCCCCACCACCTAAGCCTCTCCAAAAGATCCCTGTTTAGTGCCTTGAGGGGAGCAATATACAGGACAGAAATCGGAGGTAAGTTCTCTTGGAGGATGACATCAAGCGCTGGAATTATCGCCGCCTCTGTTTTGCCGCTTCCTGTAGGTGCCACTATCAGAACACTCTTTTTATCCCTAGCAATCACCTTAAACGCTTCAAGTTGTAAGGGATTCAATTTACCAAATCTTTCTTTGATAGCCTTCTTTAAGAGTATGTGCATCATAGGCTACAAAGGAAACTGACTTAAAAACGTACCTCAAAATGAAGGATATGTATAGGAAAGGTGCCAATGCCGAAAGGGAATTAATAAGGATGCTCGAACGACACGGGTTTGCTGTAATAAGATCGGCTGGTAGCAAGAAAGTTGATCTCATTGCCGGCAATGGAAAGAGATATCTCTGTATAGAGGTTAAATCGACGAGAAAAAATGAGATATACCTTAAAGAAAAGGAGGTTAAGCAGATACTTGAGTTTTCAAGAAAATTTGGCGGCATTCCGATACTAGCCGTTAAGTTCATTGGAAGAGGATGGAGGTTCATTCCAATAGAGGAATGCCAGAGCATCAAGCTCAACGCTGAAGGTGGCTTTCCCTTGGAGGTTATTATTGGGATACAGAAAACATTAGGTGAGCAAAATGAAAGTCATGAGTAAGGCAATAATTTCGTGTCTGGTAGCTTTAGCGCTTGCCAACGTTGTTATTGCCCAACCAATACTAGTTCTCACTGTTTATCCAAAGGAGATTGAAGGAAAGCCGGGAGATATAGTGAGCTTCAACGTCCTTTTAAAGAACGTTGGGAATTCTTCTGCCGAAAATGTCACTGTCTTTGTATTTGACAGAATAAAGGGTATACTGTTCACGCAGGGCTTCATAAAGAACATACCCCCCAACACTACAGCCAATATAACGCTTAAGGCATACTTGCTCAAACCAGAAGCTGGAGTTTATACCATTAAAATCGTCGGAAGGGTTGGCAATTACCTCTCAGAGGACTACCTTCGTTTAAAGGTCAGGTCTGTTATAAACTATACCCTTGGCATTACAGGGGAGAGGAAGATTGTGTATGGAAATAATGCATCACTAACATTATCCATAAACTCCAATTCAAACGTTCTTCTTTATGGCGATGCAAAGCTAATAATAATGAAGGACGGGCGTGTTCTAAAGGTACTTAGCTACAAGCCGATGATAGAGCCGTGGGGATACTGGAGAAAGAGAATCACACTACAGGATTTGAAGATAGGTAACTACACCGCGATATTTACCGCTAACTTTTACAACAGGATTAAGAACACGACATTCCATTTTGAAGTCTTCAGAAGGCCGTTGAAGTATAGGGCCTATTTCTTAAACGGAAATATAATCGTTGAAGTAACAGAGAAGGAAAAGCCTGTAGAAGGAATTAAGGTTCGTATAGGAAATGAGACATTTTATACAGACGAAAATGGAATTGTAAAGTTCCCAGTGTCCTCCCCAGGGACGTATGTGATCTGGGTAGATCTGGATGGCCTGCTATCCCAAAGCGTGATCACGGTGGAGAAGCCGATAATAGTCCCAAGCATTGAAAACTCTACCTTATTGGTAAGGGTCTTTAATTCGGTCGGCGATCCGCTAAGCAATATTACCGTAAAAGTTTCCTCTCAGAAGGGGGAGTTCTATAATATAACGGACAGCAATGGAACTTGCCTGTTTAACTTGAAGAGCATTGGTTATGGAATGATAAAGATAGAGACAATAAGCTCGAGGTACCTGCCCTCAGAGTACTCGCTAGAGGTGAAGCCTCCTGTCCAAAAACCAACAACTTCTACAACCCCCACCCCCACTCAACCGCCAACAACTACCAATACCAAACCTCAAAAGACGGAGACTGGTATAGCGACAAGTATAACAACAACTCCTACCCCCGAAAAAACCGGAATTGATAAAGTGCTAGTCGCACTTCTACTTTCATTTGCCGTGATCCTGAGTATAAGCTCATACATAGCATTCTTCAGACCCATAATAGTTGAGGACAATGTGGGCAAGTACCACTTCATCCGAGTGAAGGCGCCAAGGTTCATTCCGCTGAAGAACTTTACGTATGAAAAGCTTGCTAGTGTAAAGGAGGTATGGGCAGAAAAAGGAGATGTTAAAGTTGAAGGCAACAAGGTAGTATGGCATATTGAAGAGCTAGAGCCAGGAGAAGAAGCTACCCTTCACATGATTCTCGCCTAGAGAGGTTGTATATTACTTCGGCTATTTTTGACTTCCCTCCAAGCTTTTTGTACATTTTATACAGGTAGTTCACTTTTTCCTCAAGGTCGTCCGCTTTAATTCCCCTCCGTCTTGCGACGAGCAACCTGCTGGCAAAAACTCCCAACTCGAGTAAAGCGTTGTCCGCTCTACTTATCGCGCGAGGAACAGTTTTCGTGACTCCCACTGCTACGGGCTGAAGCCTGCACTTCAGCGCTCTGCTACTTCCCAAAAAATCTGAAATAATTGTTCGTTTACACTGAGCGTATCCCTCAATCCAGGAATATCCCTCGATTTTTCTAAGAGACACCTCCTTGCATTTACCAAACTTCAGCCTGGGGAATACGTTAAAAGCCAAAGACACTAACAACTCTACATCATCCACTACCTGAATTACAGCTTCACTATTTCTAAGAAGATCATGGTAGCTTTTCCCCTCAAATATCGTGAACTCAAGGATGTTACTTTCCCTCACAACTCCAATTGGGGTCAAATTGGAAGAAGTAATCAGGAGGACTTCATACGTCTTTCCCTCAACCGGAAAAAATTCCCTTATCATTTTGCCCTCGCAACTTTTGCAAGCTCGTTTGAGTCGACAACTATTACCTCCCCAATGCTCTTCACGGCCCTCATTGGGATTACTATGAGCCCATCCTCTGTCACAACGAATGAACTCGTATCAAGATCTTCATCGGGATCCGCAAGAATCGCAAGTATTTCCCCTTTTTCTCCCTGACTCCCATCTTCATCGAATAGAATATCATACACCCATCCCAACCTGATTCCCGTGTCCGTTATAAGCTCAACGTCCCTTAGTTTGGAAGCTCTTATCCTGACCATTGGCCATCCCTAAAAGTTGTTAAAATAGAAGTATAAAAACATTTCAGTACTTCTTGAGCTCAGGAATAACTTCCTCAAGCTCCTTCTTAAGCTCAGTAGCTATCTTATCAAGGAAGCTCCTGCCCTTTGGAGTGATAACCCTGCCCCTGCCCGGAACTTTCTCAACGAAGCCTGCAGCTTCCAACTGCTGGAGGGCCTTCCTGATAATGCTACCTCCTGCCTTGTAGAACCTCTCTGGAGCATGTCCCCTGTTCTTCCTTCCACCGTAGTACGTCCTGAGCCTCTCAATACCGACAGGACCGTCGATGTATACCCTCCTGAGGATTGAAGCCACCCTATAGTACCACCAGTCTTCCTGCTCTGGGAGCCTCTCCTTGTGTCTTCCGGTCTTGACGAACGGCGCCCACTCTGGAGGCTTTATCTGGGGAATTTCCTTAAGCCTCTGAGCGACCCTCTCAACCAAAAGATCACCGGGAACATCATAAACTGTCGCCATTCCTCAACCCCTCCCTCTTTTGAATTTCTTCCTGAACTCGAGGATATCAAGCTTGATCTTGCGAACGGGTTCTTCTTTAACCCTCTTCTTTGATTGCTCCTTCATCTGGAGCCTCTTTAAATACCTTTCCCAACCCTCTCTCGGCTTGAATAATATAAACCTTTTGCCCCTAACTTCCAAGAGTTCACTGTCGGTTAGCTCTGCGACCTTTTCAGCTATCTCCTTCCTCGTCATTTTTGTTGCTATCAAAGCTCCTTTCCTAATTTCAACCTTGAGTACTCCAGTTCTCGCCAGCTGAGTTTTAATTTCCTTTATTACGCTTTCCTCTAGTCCTCTCTTTCCAATCCACGCTCTAGGTTCAATATCATAATATCTCGCCCTAAGGGCTCGCCTAATCTTGCCCGGTAGTCTTTTAGTAACCATGACCTCTCACCTGAATCTCATGGGATTTCTGGGCTTTTTAAAGGTGTCGCAGTATTTTCAATATTTAAATTGTAGGTCCAAATTTAATAGAGTCTTAGAGAAGTAGAGCGAAATTCCAAGAGAGACCAAAGCTTATGTGCTTACCACACTTTGGTGATCCCAGCTTGATAGTCTGATTATTTTTTCTCTATATATCAGATATCAGGATTATGATATGTGCATATTTTTGAGAAATTATTCAACCACTAGAACCTCAAAAGGGCTTAATTGCAATAACTCTCCTCGATGGGATCACATAAGATATATTCTATGGTCTTGCAAAGGGTGCAATAGCTCTTTCCATACTCTTTAATAATAGAGGAATCATTAAGAAGCTTTCTGTAATCCTTTACCTCTAGATAGATATGCGGAAATCTTTGCTTGGCACATTTGCCTTATCCAAAATACCAACTATAGTGAGCTTTCCAAATTATAATTATAAAACTATATCTAGAAGCTACATCTTAGGAATTACACAAGATAATCTTAAAAGCTAAAACTTTATAATTGTAGGAATTTTCCTAAAAACCCTGACATATTGATGCTTTTCTTTATAATCAATGTATAAATATGGTCAGAGAAAATTGAAGAATTGTTTTTATTGTAATAAAATATCAATGCCCTCATAATATTAAATAAAAAACTTAAATACTTAAAATTTAATTTTGTATAATGGTGATACCAAGTGCAAGGAAAGTTATTGAGTATTTTGTTACTTAGTTTATTATTTTTAAGTTCCATAACTAGCGCGAATATAATTGAGAACAGCAAGGACAAAATTTGCCAGCCTGTAAATTATTGGGTTTTTGAGGATGGGCGGTGGGTTCAGAAGAGTGAGCCTAGGGTCTGGTGGTATTGTCAAGAGCCTAGGAAGGCTGGAGGTTTTGAGGGGTTTGCGTTCAAAGAAATGCCTTATGGCTTGTTTAAGAAGCCAGATTCAAGGATTCTGCACCAAGCTGCAAGAGATTTAATGAATTTAGTAGGAATTGATGAACTTCACGGGAAATTCTCCACAAGCTTGCCCTCTTATGGAGGAATGTTCATCAACGAGGAGAAAGGACTAATTTTCGTATACATAAAGAGTGAGGAAGATAAAGAGAAACTCAAAAAAGCATTAAGAAAATACAAAGGAAAAGTCAACATAGTATTCCTAAAAGGAAAATACAGCTTTAAACAATTAGTAAAGTGGAAAAAACAGGTAGAAAAGCTTGACATCGAGACTGTTAAAAAACTTGGAATTACAATGATTGATGCTGATGAGGCACACAACACTCTGACTATTGGCTTGAAAGAAGTAACGTCAGAAAAATTAAAACTCCTTGAAAATGAACTGGAAAAACTTGGAATACCTAAAGAATCCGTGAGAATTGAACAAAGAGAGTATATAATGTTACATAACGACAGAGACCATACTAGAATTAACAAAGATTACATCAGACCTCTCATTGGGGGAATACAGATAACAAATAAAGAGTTGGGAGGAATTGGCACATTAGGTTATGTTGGATATTATGGTGGCGAGAAATATGCCATAACAGTTGGCCATTTTGGGATTTATGGTACCAGTGGACAGCATGTTTATCAGCCAGATACAAATAATAAAGCTTATTATATTGGTCGAATTACGCACAATCCCTTTTTCAGAAAAAAAAGGATCTGTTTTCTATAGGTATAGTGACTCCCTATTAATTTACATAACAAATGCTGATATATCAACAAAAATTTACCTCAATGGAAATGTGATTGGAAAGAGGTATTCCGCTGAGCAACCCATTGGCGGGAGAGTATATAAAGTTGGTAGAACAACTGGAGAAACTTATGGCTCAATAATAAATAAGTGTGTGACACTTGTAGTGGAATACAGAAAGGAAGAACAACTTAAGTATGGATATCCACCCGTCGCTTACTTTTATTGTCAAATGGAAGCTAACTATTATGCTGCAGATGGCGATAGTGGAGCTCCAGTTTTCTACAGTTATAGAAATGTAGCTGCAGAACTTTACGGTATACATGTGGGGGTTACAAAAACGGGCTCCTCTATATATAGCCCAATAGACGGGATTGAAAAGGACTTAAGAATAACCCTTGACATTACTGGGGGATGAGCATGAACAAAAGAGTTATCCTTATGATCTTCCTTGCTTCCCTTTTCATTTTAGGGATTTTATTATTCCATATCCATGTTAAACATGAAATTCCCGAAGAAGAATCCATTCAGTGGATGCAAAATTGTTCTAAATTTGTAGAATATCCCGTTCCTGAGGATTTGCCGTATGAAGGGTGGAAGAGCACTAAATGGGGACAAGTTCATCCAGAGAAAAATATCACGATAGTTCTCATTCTCCGAGTTAATGGGAGATGGGAATTCAACCTTACTGGGTGTTCCTATATAAACAACACACTCTTTTTAAGATTCAATGCAACAAAAATTCCTGAGGAAAACTCCGAGTTCCGAAGTTATAGCAGAATTCGCCGGTATATTAGAATTCGCAGGACGAGCCCGAAGCCATCAAATGAGTACGAAACTAAGACTGTCGAAGGCATACTAGAACCCCTTGTATACGAGACATCTGTATGGATCCTCCCAAAGGTAGTCCCAGATAATATTGTAGCATATATCAGGGGAGATATTAACAAGGAGATAGTAATACACCTGAACTGAAAGGTGATTAGCTCTGTAGATTTTTCCAAGAGCTGACGCTAGGGTGATCAATATTTTTATCTAAGCCAATACACTTAAAGGATATCATCATAGGAAAGGGGACTAAAGGATTTCCACCTTGCCTCCTTCTAAACAAAATTTAATTGTTGGCAAAAATAGTCAGAGGACACTGATAGATAGAGAGCAAAGTTTATAAGAGGCTCACTTAGTTAAGGCAAAATGGGCACGAGCCGGGATAGCCTAGCCTGGTGGGGCGGGGGACTCGTAATCCCCAGGTCCCGGGTTCAAATCCCGGTCCCGGCTCCACAGCTCTTATCCAAAAACTTTAAATATCCTCCATAAACTCACAACCTATCGGGAGCGCCGCGGTAGCCTAGCCTGGTAGGGCGCCGGCCTGCTAAGCCGGTGGGCGTGGTCCCGCCGGGGTTCAAATCCCCGCCGCGGCGCCATTCTAATATTGTAATGCCGGGATAGCCTAGAGGCCAGGCGGGGGACTGCAGATCCCCTCTACCCGGGTTCAAATCCCGGTCCCGGCTCCACAATATTTTTCTATGAATTCCCCTAGAGAAGTAACATGGACTATTTTCAAGACTCCAAAAGGATAGAAGGAGAGATATGGAACTGCTTAGATGTGAGAGGGAAGATAGTTCTCGACGTTGGCCTAGGGAATTCAACAAGAAAACTGTTCGATCTTAGGAGCTTATGTTATAGTTGTAGAGAACGATATAAAGAGTCCTCAAAAATTATCTTTCGATCCCCATAATACTCTGCGACTTCCTGAAGCTTCCGTTTAGGGGGAGATTGCAGATATAACAGTTTTCAGTTTTGTCCTGCACGAAATAAACCCTAAATTTCATCTAGAGGCTCTGTTTGTGGCGAGAAAACTTGCTCAAACGGTTATGATAGTCGAGCCAGTACCAAGTGGAAATGAAGCTTACCTTAGATTTGCGGAACTGTGGAGAAAAGCTATGACAAGCATTGGAAGATATGAAGTGTATCAACTCCCAGAATACTGGTGGAGATTAGCTAAGGAGGCTGGATTTAATATCACTCTGAAGAAAATCATTAGATGGAATTCATACGTGCCCAGTGAAGTCCTGATGAATATGGGAGAAGAAACTGTTAAAGAGTGGAAGGAGCTTGGAGTTCATAAAGAGATAATTGAGGAATTCAAAGAATTTCTAAAAGAAAAACCAAAAATGAAGTGGTCCGACATAGCAGTCATAGTAGCTTCAAGAGCTTAGCCTTTCCCTCATGAACTTCTCAAACCTATCCATGGCCTCCTCAAGGATTTCAACTGGTGGCAAGAACACCGCCCTGAAGTGGCCTCTTCCGTACTCGCCAAAGCCAGAGCCATGGACAAAGAGGACATGGGCATTGTGCAGAACATCTAGAACAAACTCCTTATCGTCCTTCCAGGGGCCATCCTCTATCTTGGGGAATATGTAGAAGGCACCCTGGGGCTTAGTGGTGGATATTCCCGGGATCTCGTTTAGTCTCTTGTAGATGTAGTCCCTCCTCTCCTTCAGCTTTTTCATGTACTCTTCAAGGTAGTCCATTGATCCAGTTAAGCCTGCTATGGCCGCAAATTGAGCGGGAGTGTTTGGGCAGATTCTTATCCTTGCCAGCTTATCGACCGCTTCCCTTATCTCGGCGAGCTTATTCTCAGGATCAACGTAGTAGAGGTAGCCAAGCCTCCATCCAGTGGCAAAGTAGACCTTTGAGAGGCCGTTCATCACTATAACCGGGACATCCTTGGTCAGGGATCCTGGGGATACATGCTTGCCCTCATACGTCATAAGGTCATATATCTCATCACTTATAACAGGAATGTCATACTCTCCTGCAACGTTGAGGATTTCTTTTAATGTTTTCTTTTCGTAGAGGGCTCCAGTTGGATTGTTTGGATTTATGACGGCTATCGCCTTTGTTCTTTCGGTTATCTTCCTTCTTAGGTCATCGATGTCAGGCTGCCATCCGTCCTCCTCAACCGTCCTGTACTCTACGGGAACGCCTCCCAGGAACTTAACCAAACCAGTGTATGGAGGATAGCTCGGACCTGGGATCAAGACCTCATCTCCAGGATCCAAGAGCGCGCCAAATAACAGCTGTAGCGCCTCAGTAACTGCTGCAGTCACTCTTACATCCTCAGGAGTTATGTCAACTCCATTCTTCTTTTTCTCCCTCTCGACTATAGCCTCTCTCAGCTCGAGAAGACCCTCACTATCTCCATAGTAGTTGTGGCCATCCTTAATTGCCTTACAGTATGCCTCCTTCATGTGCTCAGGGGGCTGAAAGTCAAACTTCACTGGGTCGCCAATGTTCAGTCTTATAACCTTAATTCCCTTCTTTTCGAGCTCTCTCGCTGGTAGAACAACATCCCTAATTGCGTACTCAATCGAGAGTGCCCTTTTAGATGCCTTAATCATATAATCACCATGAAATATTATATCGATCCCAGTTAAATTATTTGTTCAAAAATTTTTCCAAATTAAAATGTTCATACAAGAAAATCTATCGAGACCAGATGGGAAACCGTTTATAAGCTTCCCAAGAGTATGAGGTGAAGGCTAAGCTCACGATAATCCGGAGGTGAGAAAATGAGGAATCCTTTTGAGAGAATGCCAACCGTGCTTACCGCTGATGAATTAATAGATAAAGCCTTTAGGCGAGCTGAAAGGGCTGCATCTGCCTTTAAGCCCAGGGGGGATAGAGTGAGAAAGGCAAGACAAAGGGAAGAGCTTAGGATAAGAACAGTGAGTAACGTGATAAGGGACAATCTAAGGAAGGTACTAGAGCGAACTCCTGGTTTATCAACACTTCCTAAATTCTACCAAGAGCTGGTCGATGTACTTGTTGACAGGGATACATTCCACAAGGCCATGGCTGGCATAGATTGGGCAATAAGGATGGTGAGGGAGCTGGAGGAGAGATACATTGAGAGGATCAGGTACTCGAGGGATCCAGATGAAATGGCCCAATTGAGGAGGCAGTTCTATGGCAGAGTTGCAAGCGTTCTTCGTGACATAGATGACAGGCTCAGGTATCTAAACAAGGCCAGAGAGGTTCTAAAAGACCTGCCGGTAGTTGATTTGGAGGTTCCAACCGTTGTCATAGCTGGACATCCAAATGTTGGCAAGTCAACCCTACTTAAGGCCCTCACGACTGCAAAGCCAGAAATAGCTAGCTATCCGTTCACGACCAGAGGAATAAACGTAGGACAATTTGAGGATGGGTACTTTAAGTATCAAGTAATTGATACTCCAGGGTTACTTGATAGACCAATAAGCGAGAGAAATGAGATAGAAAAGCAAGCAATATTGGCCCTGAAGCACCTTGGAAAATTAATCATTTACATCTTCGACCCGAGTGAGTATTGTGGATTTCCAATAGAGGAGCAGATGCATCTGTTCGAAGAGATATACAGGGAGTTTGGAGAGTTCCCATTCATCGTTGTGCTAAATAAGGTAGATGTGGCCAAGGAAGATCAAGTAAAAGTTATTGAAGAATTCGTGAGAAAGAAGGGACTTGAACCAATAAAAATTTCAGCAATGAAGGGTATTGGGGTAGAAAAAGTTAGGGAGGAAATCGTGAAAAAGTTGAGACCTATGGCCCAAGAACTCGCAAAGAAGAAAATTGAAGAGGAACTAAGAAGATACAGAGCTGACCTCTGACTTCTGTACTTCTTCGGGTAAGGAGAAGAAGGCCACTATCTCAAGGATCGCTGCTATTATAGCGATTAAAGCTCCTATTCCTATTATTAGCAGTATTGCTCCTATGAAGTATAGCAAACCTGCCGTTTTGAACATGTCCACCCCAGTATACTGTGCTATGAGCTCGTAGCTTTTCTTCCTGAAGTACATTCCAATTATCATTGCTATCCACAGAATTATGAGGCCAACTAGTACAACTCCTATGAAGCTTAAGATATTTGTCGGCATGAGCTCTTTTGGATTCAAGAACGCTGCACCCACGGTTGCTACAACTATTATTATAAAGACTATCAATCCACCAACGATTGCTATGAATGCCTTGAGGAAATAGCTGAAAATATCTTTATCTCCGGTTTCGTCGCTTATTATTTTCACTGCCAGGAAAATTAGCACTAAGCCTACAATTGAGAGAACAAAACCTATATGAGGTACCAGTGGCCCTACTAGACCTATTATTGCTCCAATACCACCATACATCTTTGCATTACTCATTGACATTTGGATCACCATGTAAGGTGAACAGGATTTCCTTATAAACTTTACCACATTAAGTTCGAACTTCAGTCTATAAGTATTAATCCATACAAGACAGGTTCATTAAAGTCTAGTGTTACAATTGAGGTTAGTTCTATGCCAACGGCATCAACACTTGGTCTTACTTTTTCTGGCATTTTACACACTCCTGTTGTCTCAAATGTGCATTCTTCGCACAAGTTGCAGTTTCCTGGGAAAAGTGCTATGGCATATGGATAGCCATTCCTGAAGTATTCTTTCTCCTTTTCTAAGAGCCATAGTAAAATTCTCCTCTTCTCCTTTTCGAAGTCCTCTGTATTGATCTTAAACTTCACGAGTAGCGCTTTCTTGTAGTGCTTTATGAGATCCACGGTATCCCTCCAAGAGGGGACATGAGGAGGACAGCTCGGTCTTTTGCCGTACATGGGACATGCCATGCACTTCCATACTGGCCTTGGAGATACGACGATTGAACTTGCGTCAATTTCCCTCTCCCAAACAACTTCCATTTGACGATCTCCCCTAACCAGTATGCAAGGCTTTAAAAATGATATTTTGTATTCCTAAAATGGTGATCCCCATGATCGAGGTCGGAGAATACAAGGTAAAGGAAGGACTGTACTATACAAAAGACCATGAGTGGGTTAAGGTTCTCGACGACGGAACTGTCCTCGTTGGAATTAGCGATTATGCACAGAAAGAGCTCGGCGATTTGGCGTATGTTGAACTACCTGAAGTGGGAAAGGAAGTAAATAAGGGCGATGTTCTATGTGAGGTTGAGAGCGTAAAGGCGGTAAGCGAAGTCTATGCTCCAGTTAGCGGAGAGGTTGTTGAGGTAAATGAAGAGCTCAGTGATAGCCCAGAAAAAATCAATGAAGATCCATACGAGGCATGGATAGCCAAGATAAAGCCAAAGAACTTAGAAGAGGAGTTGAAGGAGCTAATGGATGCAAATGCTTATGCGGAGTACCTAAAAACGCTTTAAAGTATCTTCCCTTCCTTCTTCATTCTCATAAGCTTTGTCACGTAACCGGCGATCCTGTTTCTTATCTTCTTGCTAGTTACGTTGGTTAGTTCTTGAACCTTCTTCTTGTTGTGCTCGAAGTCCGTGGTGAACTCATTTGGATACCTGTCAACTAACTCCCTCGCGACCCTCTTAATGAAACCCTGCCTGATCTTTCCCATTCTCACCACCCCTCCTTATTCATCCACTCTCCGCTAAACCGTAGCAGTTTTAAACTTTTACCTGCATCCACCGAGCATGATGGACTTGCATACACACACAAGATATTCGGATGGTATAGGTTTAATAAGGGACAACGTTTCCTGGGCAGAAAAAAGGAGACTTAAAATAGTAGGAATTAGTGACCATATCCACTTCTTCACCCCAGGAATATTTTCCAAGTACGTGAGAGAGATCAGAACTGTAAGAGACGAGAGCGAAATTGTAGTACTCGCCGGGATAGAGGCAAACATAACTGAGAGCGGGCCAGACATAACGGAAGAATTTGCAAGAGAGCTCGATTATGTTATAGCTAGCGTGCACGAGTGGTTTGGAGAGGGAGAGTGGTATAGGTACTTGGAGTACGTTAAAAAGGCTATAATAGATGAAAACGTAGATATAATAGGCCACTTTGGCAACACCTTCCCCTGGATAGGATATCCTCCATGGGAGGAGGTTCTCGAGGTTATAAAACTCGCAGAAGAATACGGCAAAGCCTTCGAGATAAGTGCCAGGTACAAAGTCCCGGATTTGGATTTCATTAGAGAATGTGTAAAAAGAGGAGTCAAGCTTTCACTAGCAACTGACGCTCATAGACCGGATGACGTTGGAAAAATAGAGTGGAGCCTAAAAATGCTTAAAAAAGCAGGAGGAAGTGAGGAGGATCTAGTGTTCTCAGAGCTTCTCTAGGACGTCCTTAGCTATATCTCCAAGCTTAACCCACTTCATGCCTTCAAATGGCAGTATTATCTTATCTTCAACCCCTGTAAGCTTCTCCACATCATCCCTATACTTGCTCAGGCCAAGCTCTTTGATCAGCAGCAGAGCAAAGGCTATGGTGTTCTTGTCCCCCTCTGATAAAAGCTTTGGAACATGCTTGTCTATTGCATCTTTGAACTTAGAACCGTGAACTTTAACTATTTCCATTGCAAGTCCCATGGCTCCCTCTTTAACGTAAGGGTTCTTTGAGAGAACTAGTGACAACGCTTTATCAACGAGATCTGAGGAAACATCTATAGAATCGGGGCTCTCTCTGAGAATCGTCATTAGGACAAACAGTGCATCTCCAACAGTCCCAGGGTTGGAATCTGATAGCAGTTCTATAAGATCTCTTATTGTTTTTTTGTCTTTTAGTGCCTTTTCAATTACTTCATCCATTTTATTCTCTTCCATTAGTTTCTTTATTTTATCTTTTCCTTTTTTACCAAATGAAAATAGGCCCATCTTGCCCACCTTAATTCAAGAAATCAAAAAATTAGGATTTAAAACTTATTCCCTAAAAATGTTGAGATTATCAATCAAGCATGCCTAAGACCTTGTCGACTTCGTTGGCAACTTCCACATCGAACAAGTGAATTGTCGGAATAGTCCAGAAGACCCTATAATTGTGGGTCTTGTCCTCTTCTCCAAAGTACTGGAACACGAACCTTCCGAACCCAGTTAAATCTCTGTGTATATCCCTAACCTCTCTGAGTACTCTCCTAACCTTTGGGGGATACTCCTCATAGGGCAGGGGGATTGAGTTTATGAAGACATTGTCCTTGTAAAAGTCGGTTGTTAATCCAACGGCCCTAACAGTTTTCAATAGCTGAGTAAACTTTTCCTTTTCCCAGAACCTCTTGAGTATTATCCTGGGGTCCTCTTTAGCTAAGGGAAATCTCGCATCTTCCTCCTCGAGCCAGAACTCCAAGTAGGGCTGGCCTCTCTCAATAACTATCCTCGCTAGCAACCTTGCGTTCTCCGGGATCTCTTTCTGAGTTTCTTCAATGTGGTATTCCTTCCCATGAACGGTGTATGTTTCTCCCTCTTTTCTCTCGCCAACCTTCGATACAAAGTATGCCCTCTCTCCTTCAATAGTTCCTAGGTGCAGATCATACCCCCACGCCTTAAGGTCCCTCATTCTGAACCTTCTCTCTGCTGGCACAACTCCAGGGTTCTCAATTATGTAGTAGCCCTCTAGCACTTTTTCCTCACCAATAGTTATTAAAACGTGAGAGCTTTTAAAGCTTTGGTTTGAGCTAAATCCTTAAATGCGATTGAGAGAATTGGAACCCATGAACACCGTGATCGTTAGATACGGAGAGATAGGGACGAAGTCCAGGCAGACGCGAAGATGGTTTGAGAGGATTCTAATAAATAACATAAGAGAAGCTCTCGTCAGCGAGGACATTGAGTACAAGGAGGTATTTTCAAAGCACGGAAGGGTGATAGTTAGGACCAATAGAGCAGTCGAAGCGAGTAGCGTCCTTGTCAGGGTTTTCGGAATAGTTTCACTATCACCGGCAATGGAAGTTGAGGCATCCCTTGAAAAGATAAACAAAACCGCCCTCAAGCTGTTCCGAAAAAAAGCAAAAGAGCTCAGCATTAAAAACCCAAAGTTTAGGGTAACCGCGAGAAGAATAACTAAAGAGTTTCCCCTCAACAGCCTCGAACTACAGGCAAAGGTTGGAGAGTACATACTGGAGAACGAGGAGTGCGAAGTTGACCTACACAATTACGATATTGAGGTTGGAATTGAAATAATGGAAGGGAGAGCCTACATCTTTACGGAGAAGATTAGAGGATGGGGTGGGCTCCCCATTGGAACCCAAGGAAAGATGGTAGGAATTCTCGAAGACAAAAAATCCGCTTTAGCAATATTCCTCATGATGAAAAGAGGAGTTGAGGTAATTCCCGTCTACGCGGGCAATGAAAACGTTAAGGAGCTGTGGTTGAGAATAAAGAAGTTCGCTTATGGATCGAAAGGAGACCTCATAAGGGTTGAATCTTTAGGAAAAGTAAACAAGATTATCAAGGACTTTGGAGCAAAGGGAGTTATAAAGGGGTTACAACTTCATGAAGGGACTGAAGAAGAGATAAAGAAGGATAAGAAAATGTTCACAGTTCCCGTTTACTATCCATTAATAGCCCTACCCCAGGACTACATAGAGGATGTCGCTAAGCGAATTCCTCTTTAGCTTCTTCTCCCGCAACAACCCCTCCATTCTCTCCCCCATTATTCAGCTCATGAATCTCGTACAACTTCAAGGGGACCTTTTTAAGAGCCTTGCCTACAACAGCCTTAGCTATTCTCTCCGCATGCTCGAGGCTTTGAGCGTTGAAGACCTTTAAGGTCAGGTATATTCCCACAAGCCCAACGTTTCCAACAACAAACGCGCTCTCAAATTCGGCACCACAAACTGGACACTTTGAGTATCCTATCTCAACCCTAACGAAATCGAGCTTTTCCTTCTCCAATGCGCTTATCACTTTATTTGCGGCAACCTCAATTGCCTCTTCAACATCTCTCACGTCCTTAACTATAATTGGAGCTTCTAAAACTACTATGTAATCTCCCATGGCTCTCACCTCACCCAAAGGCAAACAGCCTGTTGTCGTCTCCCTTAAAGACACCTAACCTCACTCCTGCATCGATAAAGCCGTGCGCATAATTTAAAGCAGCAAAGGCTGTCACATAGTCCCCTCTTTTGAAGTAGTACTCAGCATCTTGAAAGTAGCTTTTGGCCATTGTTAAAAAGTCTTTCGCGACTATATAAAGGTGGCTTCTCTCATCTACCACAATCTCAAGCTTTTCCAGAGCCTCTTTGGTTATCCTGAAGTACTTTTCAAGCTTTTCCTTGGTTATTATATTGTTCACCTGCATAGACAAACACACAAAATCAGCAACAGTTAATAACTGTTTTGCTTTGACATTAGGCATGATAAAACTTATATCAAGAGAGGAGGCAATAAGAAGAGCTGAGAGGATTAAGAGGGAAAATGAACTGATTTATGGAGTTGATTTCGAGATACTCCATGACATAGTTGACATAAGAGAATTGATACCAACGCAAAAAGAACTCAGCAGAAAGAAACTTGAGGCTGTTATTCAACGCGTTCTTCATGGGTATGATGCTCCAATAATATGCCTATATTACCGAGGAAAACTATACCTACTAGATGGGCATCACAGGGTGTATGCTTGTAGGATCCTGGGGACAGAAAAAGTAGAAGCTCTAATTTTAAGACCCAAGAAGACAATAAAGAGTAACATTGGTGAGTCTGTGAAAAGGCAAGGACTCAAAAGCATCGAAGATATGATTGTTGTACATGAGATATAACCGAAAAGCTTATAAAATATCTTTTATCCATGAGAGATCGGGTCGCGGGCCGGTAGCTTAGCCTGGTTAGAGCGGCGGACTCTTAATCCGCAGGTCGGGGGTTCAAATCCCCCCCGGCCCGCCAGACTCTTCTTGGAAATCAAAATATATTCTACAATAATCTCCTTTACCTTCAACACTACCGAAAACTTTTTAAACCATTAACTAAGCAGTAACTAACGGCACGGCGGCCATAGCGGGGGGGCTACACCCGGTCTCATTTCGAACCCGGAAGTTAAGCCCCCCAGCGATCCCGGTTGTACTGCCCTCCGAGAGGGGGCGGGAAGCCGGGGACGCCGCCGGCCGCTAGATTTTTCTCCCAAACACTATAGCTAAAAGAGAATACTCTTTTGAAAATTCTTTCAACTGGACAAAATGTCCACAAAATCTTTAGGTTTGTAAAGTTTTTTATAGGTAAAATACCCATATATGAACAGGTGGCCAAATGATGACGTTTGATAAGGAGGCTTTAAAGAAAATTAAGGAAGAGGAAAAGAGATGGGAAGAAACTACCGTTAGACAGTTCTTACAGAAGGCTCCTGAGAGAAAAGAAAGGTTCCTGACCGATGACGGCTTCGAGATAAAGAGAATTTACACCCCCGCAGATCTGGGGGAGAACTGGGACTACATGGAAAAGCTCGGCTTCCCAGGAGAGTACCCATTCACAAGGGGAGTCTATGCAACGATGTATAGGGGAAGAATCTGGACAATGAGACAGTACGCTGGCTATGCTACAGCAGAAGAGTCAAATAAGAGGTACAAGTACCTGCTGAGTCAGGGGCAAACAGGGTTAAGCGTTGCTTTCGACCTGCCTACCCAGCTCGGCTATGACTCAGATCATCCCCTAGCAGAGGGAGAAGTAGGAAAGGTCGGAGTAGCTATTGATTCCCTGTGGGACATGAGGATTCTCTTCGATGGTATTCCATTGGATAAGGTCTCAACGTCAATGACGATAAACTCAACCGCAGCAAACCTTCTTGCAATGTACATTCTCGTTGCTGAGGAGCAGGGAGTTCCCCAGGAGAAGCTCAGGGGGACAGTTCAGAACGATATCCTCAAGGAGTACATCGCAAGGGGAACCTACATCTTCCCACCACAGCCTTCAATGAGGTTAACAACCGACATAATAATGTACTGTGCAGAAAACATTCCAAAGTGGAACCCAATAAGCATCAGCGGTTATCACATTAGGGAGGCTGGAGCCAACGCTGTTCAGGAAGTAGCCTTCACGCTAGCTGATGGTATCGAGTACGTTAAGGCGGTAATTGAGAGAGGGATGGATGTAGATAAGTTCGCTCCAAGGCTGAGTTTCTTCTTCGCAGCACACAACAACTTCCTTGAAGAAATTGCAAAGTTCAGGGCAGCGAGAAGGCTCTGGGCGTACATAATGAAGGAGTGGTTCAACGCGAAGAACCCAAGGTCAATGATGCTTAGATTCCACACGCAGACCGCTGGTTCAACTCTAACGGCACAACAGCCAGAGAACAACATAATCAGGGTTGCAATTCAGGCATTAGCTGCAGTTTTGGGAGGAACTCAGTCCCTACACACTAACTCCTATGATGAAGCCTTGAGCCTTCCAACCGAGAAGAGCGTCAGGATTGCATTAAGAACTCAGCAGATCATTGCCTACGAAAGCGGGGTAGTCGATACAGTCGACCCGCTTGGTGGTGCATACTACATCGAGTGGCTGACAGATCACATCTTTGAGGAGGCCCTCAAGTACATTGAGAAGATTCAGAAGATGGGCGGAATGATGAGGGCAATCGAGAGAGGCTACATCCAGAAGGAGATTGCCGAGGCAGCATACAAGTACCAGAAGGAGATAGAGGAAGGTAAGAGGATAATTGTCGGAGTTAATAAATTCGTCACCGATGAGCCGATAGAAGTGGAGATACTAAAGGTCGATCCGAGTATAAGGGAGAAGCAGATCGAGAGGCTGAAGAAGCTCAGGAGCGAGAGAGACAGCAAGAAAGTGGAAGAGGCACTAGATAAGCTTAGAAATGTTGCGGAGAAAGAAGATGAGAATTTGATGCCCTACATAATAGAAGCTCACAGACACCTTGCAACTCTTCAAGAGGTAACTGATGTGTTAAGGGAGGTATGGGGAGAATATAGAGCACCCCTAATATTCTGATCTCTTCTATAATTTTTAGGTATTTTATCAATTTGACACTATTTATAACAGTTGAATGTCCATATTTCTTGGTCATTTTTCGCAAATATTCAAGGAATTTTGGATATCTTTCCAAACTAAAGCGTACTGCAACCGAAAAATATTTTAATAACATATGTTTTATGGTGAAAGAATATACGTCTCTAAGGGTGATATAAATGGAGGAGGTATTATTAAGGCTTAAGGATAAACTCACGAAGGAAATGCTCTGGATGTACATACTGAAGTTACTCAGAGAGAGGCCCATGTACGCTTATGAAATCAGAGGACAGCTAAAACGAAGATTTGGATTTGAACCAGCAACGGTTAGCTCCTATGTCGTTCTGTACAAGTTGGAAGAAGCAGGATATGTCACTTCAGAGTGGCACGAGAGCGAGAGTGGTAGGCCTTCAAGGAAGTACTACAAGCTTACAGAGAAAGGGGAAAAATTGTTCGAAGATGGAGTAAAGATAATAGAAAACGTCCTTGAAATGCTGAAGGAGTAGGAATCAGCGCCCTCCTCCTCTTGGCTCCCTTGCCTTTGGCCTCAATCTTTTATAACCGCACTTTCTGCACTTCTTGGCTCCCCATGGATTAGTGGCACCGCACCTGAGGCATATATACTTCTTGAAGATCCTCGCTTCAGCCTCTGGAAACCTCGCCATTTTATCTCCCCCGCCTAAACTTATGGGTGCATTTTTTAAAGTTTGCCGTATACATGACAAGCATGAAGAGAGACATCCTCATCGGTGTAGTATTCCTATTGGGAATATTATTAACGCTAACATTCAAAGACTTTACCTTCCTAATAATCCCCTCAATAGGTATCCCGGCGAGTTTGGCGTACCTAGAAAGGCACAAAAATATCTTGGCAAAATCAAACCTCCTCGAAAGGGATACGCTTATGATCATTGGAATAATAACCCTAGTCACCATCGCGTTTAACTTTATGATAGATCCAAGATTTGGGTTACTTATGCTTGGAACGGTAGTACCATTGATTGCCGGCTTAAAGGGTAGATAGTACTTCAACTACTCTCTTTAAATTTCGGGAAGTTTTGTACTCTCTAAGAGCCAACCTTAAGCTCTCTCGGAATTCGTCGGTAATGCCATATTCCTTAGAGATCCTTCGGGATATCACATTGTCGGAAAGAAAAAGCATTGCCATCGCTGAAGTTAGGTTTTTAGGTCTTCTTTGAGTGCTCGCCTTCTCAAAGTCAATTATCCAAACATCCTTCCCTATTATTATATGCTTACCTCCCTGTATCTGCCCGTGATCTATCCCCAAGGTATCAAGTGCGTAAGCCTTTTCAGCTATCCTCAAAATGTCCTCCTTTCTAGGAGTCAAATTTATGAGAAGCTCTCCCTCAACGTACTCCCTCACAAGTACTTCCCTTCTTTCAATCTTAGTATACAATACTAAATCACCTGTGATGTCCTTACCTTGTAGTATCTCAAGGATTTTAGCTTCTCTCCCCAATGTTTTCCTAGGTGAGTCAGGCCTTTGGTACTTAACTACCACCTTTTTGCCACCAAGGGTTCCCAAAAACACATAACTGGTTGTTCCCTTGGCCAAGAACCTTTCCAATTCTACCCCATAGTCACTTAGGATTGGTTTCAACTTCCTTATTTCATCTTCAATGATTTCTTGAAGCATTTACATCCCCAAGTCCAAATCATTTTTATAGCTATAAAACAATATTGGATCTGGTGAGGGCTATGGAGTACGAGGAAGCCTTTAGAGAAGTTTATGAAATGGTAAAGCCAAAATACAAGCTCTTTACGGCAGGACCAGTCGCATGCTTCCCAGAAGTACTCGAGATAATGAAGGTGCAAATGTTTAGCCATAGATCCAAAGAGTACAGGAAAGTGCACGTTGACACCGTTGAAAGGCTCAGGGACTTCCTTGAGGTTAAGAAGGGAGAAGTTCTACTAGTTCCAAGCTCTGGAACAGGGATCATGGAGGCCAGCATTAGGAATGGAGTTACGAAGGGTGGAAAAGTCCTTGTAACAATAATTGGGGCGTTTGGAAAGAGGTACAGGGAGGTCGTAGAGACAAACGGAAGGAAGGCTGTAGTTCTAGAGTACGAGCCAGGAAAGGCCGTGAAGCCCGAAGATCTCGATGATGCTCTGAGAAAGAACCCCGATGTTGAGGCCGTAACGATAACCTACAATGAAACATCGACTGGAGTACTCAATCCTCTGCCAGAGCTCGCCAAAGTGGCAAAGGAGCATGACAAGCTGGTATTTGTTGATGCGGTCTCAGCGATGGGAGGAGCAGATATAAAGTTTGACAAGTGGGAGCTTGACGTTGTGTTCTCAAGCTCCCAGAAGGCATTCGGTGTTCCCCCAGGATTGGCAATTGGAGTATTCAGCGAGAGGTTCCTAGAGATAGCCGAAAAGATGCCTGAGAGAGGATGGTACTTTGACATCCCACTGTACGTTAAGTACCTCAAGGAGAAGGAATCAACACCCTCAACGCCTCCAATGCCCCAGATCTTTGGCCTAAATGTCGTTCTCAGGATCATAGAGAAGATGGGTGGAAAGGAGAAGTGGCTTGAGATGTACCAGAAGAGAGCAGAGATGATAAGAGAAGGAGTCAAAGAGATGGGCCTCGACATTTTAGCTGAGGAGGGGTACGAGAGCCCAACGATTACAGCAGTTGTCACTCCAAAGGGAATAAAGGGAGATGAAGTCTACGAAGCAATGAGGAAGAGAGGATTCGAGCTGGCCAAGGGTTACGGTAGCGTCAAGGAGATCACCTTCAGGATAGGCCACATGGGCTACATGACGTTCGACGATATAAGGGAGATGCTTGACAACCTCAGAGAGGTAATAAATGAGTTAAAGAAGCAGAAAGGCCTAACATAGTCTCTCTAACTCTTTTCCTTTTATCTTGTATATTGCATTAACCTTCCTGTGCCCCGTTTTTATGTCCCTATAGAGCTCTACGATGATCTCAAACTTCTCCAGCATTTCATCGTCTATCTTTAGCCAGTGCTTAATTTCATCCCAAAGGTTCCTTGAGAGGACTAGGGAAGTTATTATAAAGCCGTATTTGTCTACTAACCTTTCAAGAATCCTGGGAACGCTAACGGTGTGAAGGGTGTCAATTATAACGTAGTCAGGATTTATTGAGTTTATCTTCTCGATTACTTCTTCAGTTCTTACATCGACGCTTCTACCATCAAACTCCGTGTTTATAACGAAGATGTTGTCCTTAAAGGGCTTAAATTCATTATAAGCGGTAACAACTGCTATCTTCCAGTCCTCGGGAATTAAAAATGTCATTGCCTCAACTAACTTAGTCTTTCCTGCCTTTGTTCCTCCAACTACTAAAATATCCTCCCTCCTTTTTAGAGCCTCCTTTAAAACATTAAGGCAGTCCTGGGTTATGACCTCATACCTGAGCAGATCTTCAGGAGTAAAGATGTACACTCCCATTCTTATCCCCAGGGGATAGTATATTTAAGGAGGATAAAAAGGCTTGCATGATGAAACTCAAAGATTTCATAATAGGGCCCAGCAGCCACATCAGCTCACTCTGCCACAGCATAGTTAGAGGAGAGGTCTTCACGACCTGCGAGGTAGGGTGTATATACTGCTACGCTAGATGGTATAGAGGGCCTCACGGGAAGCCAAAGCCCATATGGGACGTCTTTAAGCTAATAAGTGAGCTTGGCAGAATGCAGAGGGAAGGATTAGTGGTAACCCCAGTTAGGTTTTCTGCATTAAGCGATCCATTTCAGGGAGAGGCTAAGGTCACCCTCAAGGCCCTAAAGCTCGCCTACAGGGAAAAGGTTCCGGTAGTTGTGAACACTAAGCTCATTCCTGGGAAAAAGCATGTAAAAATTATGGAAAGCCTCGGGAGTGAGGGACTTTTGGTGTTCCAAGTCTCACTGTCCACGCTAGAGAACTCAAAAACTCTGGAGCCCCTAGCACCTAGCCCCCAGGAAAGACTTGATCTCATAAGGAAGGTCTCTGAGATAGGAATCCCAGTTATCGTTAGAGTTCAGCCCTTCATCCCGGGATGGATTAAAGATATAGGAACCTTTGTATCAGAGGTCGCATCCGCCGGAGCTGAGATGATAATCCTCGAGTTCCTGAGAATAAAGAGGAGTCTTCTTAAATTCTTCTCTAAGATGTTCCCAGGGGAAGAGGCATATAGGGAGGAATGGTCATCCTACCTGCCAGGAACGCCTAATGAAAAGGCCCCTCTAATCCAGCCCCCTCTGAACTATAGGATCAAAGTAACTGAAGAATTCTCAAGGGAAGCAAGAAAGGAAGGATTAGCATTTTCAACGTGCAAGGAGGGGCTTTTTGAGTACCATCACCCACTTGACATGGACTGCTGCGGAATGGAGCTTCTAGGTGTAGACTACGCGAGGAGGCCAACTCTGTGGGATCTCTACCTGGAGATAGTGGAGAAGGGATATGCAAAGCCGGAGGATCTATGGAAGAGATGCGAGCGTGAGAAGCTATTGTGTGGGGATAGGCTTAAACTATATCCAAGATGGTTTAAGAGGGGCTTTAAGGTTCATGAAAAAAGGCTTGAGAGCCTTCTAAAAAAGCCCCACATCCTAGAGAGAATAGCCCCTTCAATAAAATATAAAGAAGGAAAATTTATCAGGCGATAATTCCACTCTTAAGTTCTCCCTCGGTCTTCGCAACAATTGCGGTTCCTGTGAGGTCTCCGGTAACGTTGACCATCGTTCTACCCATGTCAAGGATTGCGTCGATACCAAGGATCATTGCGTAAGCAGCGGCAACGTTTGGATCCGTAAGCGGTAACCCAACGCTCTGGAGAACCATTGCGAGCATTATCGCTCCAGCGCCGGGAACACCAGCTGTTCCTATCGATGCCAGAACTGCTGTAAGGACTATCGTTAACTGCTGGCCAATCGTTAAGTGCATTCCAAGAGCGTTAGCTATGAAGAATGTACAAACACCCTGGTATAGAGCGGTACCGTCCATGTTTATGGTAGCTCCCAGTGGAAGCGTGAAGGAGTATATTCCCTCTGAAATACCCATCTCCTTAGCAACCCTCATTGTAACCGGTAGGGTACCGCTTGAGCTCCTCGTAACAAAGGCGGTAAGCATGGCATCCTTAGCCTTGCTGATGAACTTGATTGGATCGATACCGAAGATCTTGAGGAGGACGAAGTACACAATGAGTATCTGGAGGAACAGTCCAACGTAAACTGCAACGGTAACCTTTGCCAGCTCTCCAACAACTTTAACTCCCTGCTGAGCCATTACATTAGCTATTAACGCGAAGACACCAATGGGAGCGTACTGCATCACTCCACCAACGATTTTGTACATTGCCTCAGCTAAACCATTGATCGCGTTGAGTAGTGTTTCAGCGCTCTTCCTTACTTTCTCATCCTTGCTGTTCATTAGGTACGTTATTGCAATTCCAAGAACTATTGCGAAGAATATCGTTGGTAGAACTTTACCATTGGCTAAAGCTCCGAATGGATTTGTTGGTATTATGTTGAGCAGAGTCTGAACCATGGAAGGAGCTTGCTTTGCTGCAAATTTCTTCCCAGCTTCAACCAGCTGAATTCCCGCTCCGGGGTTGAAAACCCTCGCCATTATTATTCCAAGGGTAACTGCAAATGCTGATGTCAATAGGTAATAAATAACTATCTTAACACCAACCCTACCAAGCCTTGCTGGGCTTATGCTCGCTGCACCAACTACCAGTGAAGCGAATACTATTGGCATCACTAGCATCTTCAGGAGCCTAACGAAGAGGTCACCGAATGGTTTGATGTAAGTCTTCACTGCATCTGCGTAGCCATAGTGGCCCGCTATGAGTCCAAATATTGCACCCAGGATAAGACCGATGAGGATCTTCTGCAAAACAGGGTATTCAAGATATCTTTTAAGGATGCCCATCTATGCACACCTCCGCACAAATGTATATCGAAGCCTGATATCGAGCAGGAGAGTTATATAAGTTGTTAAACATATACATTTAAATATTCGTCTTCTGCCATAGAGAATTTCGACAAAAATCGTGCAAAATCAATGCAAGTTAAAAATCAAGAATCTTAGGAAATTGTGGAAATTGTCAGGTAGCTCACCCAATCATCACCGCTCAGCGAGGCAGGCTTCATCATCCATTAAAGAGGGGGAGAGAAGGGTTAAAAAGATGGAGGTCAGATACCCTAGGGCTCATCACGCTTCAGGTCTAGCGAACTTCATCATCCTCCAATAAGCCCATTTCAAAGGAGAGTTAAAATACTTATAGCCTATTTGTGAAGTTTATTAAGTAACTCCCACTGGCAGATAAACGATGCTAGTTCCACCCCTGTTATTAGAAATGGTTAGAGTTAGACGTCTGAACTCTTCATAAATATAGTAGGTTGTAATATCTACTAGTAGGTGTGATGTACTATGGGCGTCACTAAAGTTACTAGGAATTACCAGATAACCATTCCTGCTGAGATCAGGAAGACTCTTGGGATAAAAGAGGGAGAGCTCCTTGAAGTGTACCTTGAAGGAGACAAGATAATCATTAAAAGACTAGAAAGGAGAAGAAAAAGGCTTAGACTTGGGAAGAAGCTCCCCCCAGAGGAAATTGAAAGAATCATAGAGGAGGGCATGAAAGAATGCGCGGAGTGATTGATACCAATGTTTTCATATATGACACCTTCGAGGATTCTGAGTTCCACAAAGAGGCAGAAAAAAATTTTAGAATCTCTCGATGTTTGATATGTGCCAAGCATAGTTCTCCAGGAATTTGTTTGGTTTTTCAAAGGCGTTGGGTTTTCCGTTACTGAAACTTGGGAAATTCTGAATGGTTACACTAAGGATCCAAGGTTTAAAGGGCTTAATGATACTCCAAAAGTTGTGGAAAATGCTCTCAGAATTTTAATTGGAGAGAATCTTTCTCTCTCACGCTTCAATGATGCGATGATATTAGTTCATGCCCTCGAAAAAGGTGCTTTTGTGACCTTCGATTCGAAATTCAGAAAATTGGCCAAGAGACAAGGAGTCAAAGTTCTTCCATAAAATCCACTAACTCTAGCGAAACATGTATTGGCTTACAGCAAGTAATTTGATAGGTTCTGCTCCAGTGCCTTACAAAATAAAATCAAGAGGACAGCTCTTGGAGTTTCTTCCTCACGATCTGGCTTACCAATTTACCATCCGCCTTGCCCCTAACTCTGGCCATTACCCTTCCCATTATTAGGCCCATGGCTCCCATACCCTTAGCCTTCACGACATCAATGTTCTGCTGGATTACCTCTTCAACTATCCTCACAACCTCTCCCTCGCTCAACAGCGTTAGCCCTTTTTCCTGGGCCACCCTCTCAGCTGTCTTCTCCGGATGCAGGGCTAGCTCCTTGAATATCTCCTCAAAGGCCTCCTTCGCTATCTTTCCTTCCAGATAGAGTTTGAACGCCTCCCTGATGTGCTCTTCGGTGATGTTCTCAATTGGTACTTCCTTTCTCAATCCCTTGAGAACGACCACCAGAACCGAGGCTGCAAGCGATGGCTTAACACCCATCTTAATTAGTTCCTCAAATAATTCGTCCCTCTCGTCGTCAACCAGCGTTTGTGCTAGACTTTTGTCGAGCTTGTACTCTTTGATGTACTTTTCAACCTTCGCCTGGGGCAACTCTGGGAGGTTCTCCTTTATCCTCTTCTTCAGATCATCTGAAATCCTCAGGGGAGGTATATCAGTCTCGGGATACATCCTTGCCTTTCCTGGGAGAGGCCTCATGTACTGCGTATTACCATCTGGAAGGGCCCTCCTTGTCTCTTCAGGAACACCCTCAATTGCCTCCCTCGCACGCTTAATTACTTCGCGAAGGGCATTCTTCGCCGTTTCCTCCTCAGCGGCAACTAAAACGAATGCATCTTCTTCTCCGAGGTTGAGCCTTTCGATTATCTTATCGACTTCCTCTTGGGTTATCCCGTAGTTTGGCAACTCATCAATGTGGAATATCCCAGGAACGTACTTCTTTGCTCTGTCCGCAAATTCAGTCCCCAGTCTCCTGCCGGGCTGAATTTCCATCCCTATTAGACCCCTGAACTTGGGAAGCTTTATCGCTAAAACCCTTCCTCCCTTCTTGATAGTTCTCGCGATGATCTTTGATTTGGTATTCTGGAAGATGTCGGTTACATCGTAGAATTCTTCCTTTATGTCTTCAGGCTTAACCCCTCTCTTCCTAAGCTCATCCCTTATCTTGAGAAGGTTTAGTTGCCTCTGCACTTCCCTCTCTATTATTAAAGGAATCATATCTAACTCCTGAACTCCCTTTATCTCTATTCTCGCTCCTCCCTTTATTGAGACGTTTAGATCCTGTCTTATGGTTCCAAGACCGCGCTTGACTTTCCTCGTTGCCCTCAGGGCATCTCCAATGAACTTTGCTACAACTTTGGCCTGCTCCGGATGGTGTATATCCGGGGTTGTGCTTATCTCGATTAGAGGTATGCCGAGCCTGTCTATCCTGTAGATTACCTCCTTATCTTTCCTCTCAATAATTCTTGCGGCATCTTCCTCAAGGCATATCGTCGGTATTCCGACGGTTCCCCAGGGCGTCTCAACTTTTCCGTCTGTAGCTATTATGGCCGTCCTCTGGAATCCAGAGACGTTTGATCCATCTATCACTATCTTCCTCATGTAGTATACCTCATCCACGGGCTTCGCGTTTAGGAGGTAGGCAATTTGCAGTGCAACCTCTAAAGCCTCCCTGTCAGGACCCCTTGGAGGTTCCTCATCCATATATACGAGATCACTCAGCTCATTGTTTCCTTCATACGTGTATATCCTTCCCTTTTTGAATTCTTCAAGTGCCGCAGGGTCAACTTCACCTAGCTCGCTCATGGTAGGCCTTAACATTCTTTGGAATGTGAAATCGACATTATCAGTTAGCTCGCTTGGAACTGGTGAGAACAGCTTATTTGTATCGAGCTGACGGTGAATTTCAAGACCAACTTTTAGTCCTACCTCTTCATAATTTATGTTCTCCATCACTGCACCCCCGCTGGAATAAAGCGAGAATAATTTTAAGCATTATGAAGTGCAAGATAAGAACAGGTTAATTACACAAAAACATAAAAACATAATAAAGGAAATCACTCAGCCCAAGTAAGGTACTCGTAGTAGTCCTCATCCCATCCCTCAAGCTTCTGCTCCTTAATTTCATCCCTAACTACAACCTCCACTTCTATCCCCTCCTCAAGTTCTGCCATGTCCAGAGGCTTGAAGACGCCATCCACATAAACTGCCCTAATTCTCATCGAACTCACCTCGATTTCATCGAACCTAATTCTACCATCCTACATTATATCAGGAAATTCTTAGATAAATGTGACGAAAAACCTTATAAACTTTTCGATATTTCATGGATATAAACGAAACTTATTCGTCAAATGTTATATGGGGGATAGACAATTGGTCAAATAGACAATAAGATGCATGAAACAAAACTAGAACATCAATGATCTTGAAAATGTAAAGTGGACAGAACTGACCTCCTCCTCACCTAGGGTTCTGGCGTCATCGGGCACAGCCAGGACCCTCAGAAAGAAGAGGAGTACAGAGGTATAAAAATGGAATCAGATTAAATATGTGTTTGGCTTCGTGTAGGGGGTTATTTCTCCAGCATAATTAGTTAGCATCATTTTTCTGACCTCATTGAGATCCTGGGTGTGGCCCAAGACCCACATTAGCTTTACATAGGCAGTCTCTGGCAGCATATCCTCACACGGTATAACACCGGCCTTTAGTAGCTTCCTCCCAGTTGCATAAACGTTCATGTTGACCCTTCCATAGAGACACTGACTAGTCATGCACACGGCAACCCCCTCTTCCACAGCCCTCCTTATTGAGGGTATCATGTCGTTTGGCGTATGACCAAGCCCAGTGCCTTCTATAACTATTCCCCTGTATCCCCTGTCAACAAGGAAATCTATTATCTCAGGGGCAGTGCCGGGGTATATCTTTACCAGAGCAACTTTTTCCTCAAGTTTATCGTCAACCCACACTTCTCCTTCGCCCCTCTTCCTGTAATCATCCCTCAGGAACTCTATTCTTCCATCGCCCCATATTTTAGCTATTGGAATATCGTTTATGCTCCTGAAAGCATCCCTTCTGCTCGTATGCATCTTCCTCACTTTGGTCCCCCTGTGAGCAAGGCAGTAAGTATCCCCAGTCTCTCCGTGCATTACAACCATTACCTCTGCCACTTCACTAGTAGCCATCCTAACGGAGCATATCAGGTTCATCGCGGCATCACTACTCGGTCTGTCGCTACTCCTCTGGGCACCCACCAATATTACGGGCTTGGCAAGATCCCTGAGCATGAAGCTTAGGGCCGCAGAAGTGTAGCCCATCGTATCGGTTCCGTGTGCAACAATAACACCATAAGCTCCGGAATTCAGTTCCTTTGCGACTTCATGAGCTATCTTAATCCAGTGTGAAGGCTTCATATCTTCGCTGAAGATGTTAAAGAGCAATCTCGGCCTGACGTTTGCTATCTCAAATATCTCCGGGACGGCTTTAGCAAGCTCCTCAGCTGTGAACGCTGGGTAAACTGCTCCAGTCTCATAATCAATTCTACTGGCAATAGTTCCGCCGGTCCCCAGGATAGTCACGCTCGGAAGGCCGGGCTTGGGCTCAAGCTCCGCCTTGAAGTGAACCTCTGGCTTTGCCTTTGCCTTCTCAACAACCTCTATAGAGGTTATCTTATCCACGGCAATTCCGATGTTGTATCCATTGTCGAGCTTTATAACGAGCGTATCTCCTTCTGAGAGCTCATAGGGGGGCATTACAAGGCCTTCGTATTCAATTTTCTCCCCATCCTCTAGCTTAACGAGTCTGACGTAATCACCAACTTCAATTCCATGTTTCTTCATGAATTCCTCAACATTCATTTCGCTCCCCCACTCAGAAAGGGAGAAGGAGTTTAAAGCATTTTATCCAAACATATCCCATGCTGTCAAGCGGGCCTTCCTTCGTCAAGATAGATCGAGATAAGGTAAGCATATTCTCCTACGATACCGAGCTATGCGAGCTTGAAGTAAAAGTGGAAATGCCGAATAAGAGGATAAGGGGGCTCAAGGATAATGAATACACCGAAAGGATAATAGTGGCAAATCCCAGTGAGAGAAGTGCTAAAATTAACCCGCAGATTATTATAAAGCCCAAGTTTAGGGATATATTTGAGGTCCGGGGAATAGCAACCCCACTTAAGAGGAAAATCGAGGTTTCTGAGAGAAGGTATACCTACAGAGGTGTCGACGGATTTGAGAGATGGTTCAAACTCTCCATGGAGGGAGATGCAGAGGTTAGGCCAAAGTCCTTTGGAGAGGTCAAGGTAAGGGTGACCTTCGAGACAAATCTCCCAATAAAAATGAGGAAGTATAAGCCCAAGATCAAGGGAAGAGGGCTAAATGGACTACTAGAAAAAGCAATCACTCACATTTCAATGTTGAGCGTCCAAGTTGATGGAAATCCAATACTGCTCGCTGGAATCCCCGACTATTACTGCATCTTCGGAAGGGATTCCATAATCTCCTCCCTCTTCCTCCTGCCATACGCCCCAGAGTACGCCAAAGGCACCCTCAAGGTGCTAGCAAGGCTCCAAGGAAAAGATGTCAATGAAAAAACATTGGAGGAGCCGGGCAAAATACCTCACGAGTTCAGGTTAGGAGAGTTGTCGCTCTCGGGAAAAATGCCCTTCTCTCCCTACTACGGCTCGATAGATGCAACACCCCTCTATATAATCCTCGCATGGGAGTACTTCAAAGCAACTGGCAACGAAAAGCTAATCAGAGAGATAAAGTGTGCGATTCTTGGGGCTTACGAGTGGATTCTAGCAAAGCTTAAGGAGGACTTTGTTCAGTACGAGTACGCAAATCCCTTTAAGCCTATGAATCAGGGATGGAAGGATTCTAAAGAGGGAGTTCCTGGAGCAAAACCTCCAATAGCACTTGTGGAAGTGCAGGGATATGCATATGGGGCCCTCATGGGAGTATATAACCTGTTAGGAATAGGAGAAGCCAGGGAAAAAGCGAAAAAGCTGAAACGAAGATTCAAGAGGGAATTCAAGGGGAAGAAGGGCTACAAGCTTACCCCAGACTCAGATGTCCTGGCGTCAAATCAAGGCCATCTACTGCTCACGGGGATAGCAGATGACACAGATAGTGTAGTTAAGGGCCTATTTTCACGAGAGTTGATGACCAGATGGGGGATAAGGACCCTGGGTGAGAATGAAGAAGCCTACGATCCCTTCAGCTATCACAATGGGAGCATATGGCCGCACGACAATGCAATAATAGCCCTGGGCCTTTCTAGGGCGGGGGAAAAGGAGAGGGCAGATGAAATCGGGAAGAGAGTTATGGATGCACTTTGTAGCCTCAACAAGATCCCAGAGCTGTACGCAGGCCTTGACTCACCCGTTCCCTTCGAAGTCGAGAGGGCAAATGAGCCACAAGCCTGGGCTGCAGCGGCAATATTCGCCTTCATAACGGTGGCCGTGGAAAATGGAAAAACATCGCTTCCAGACTTAAAGCTGAAGTCTAGGGTAAACGTTGAAGTTAAAGATGGAGAAGTTAAAGTAAAAACTCCCTGACGTCAAGGGGATCAGCAAGGTCAACGGCTTTAATCCCCCAAATCTTTGCAACTAACTTCAGCTCCTCGGTGTAGTCTCCAGGAACGAGGCTTAAGTGGTTTGCACCCATAACATTTATGAATTCTTGGGCATCGAGGGGGTTCTTTATTGCAGTGTGTGGCCACTGCTTGCCCCACTTGAGTTTCTTCTCAATCTCCTCTGTTATCTCAACTCCCTCAGCTAGGAAGTACAGCAGGTAGTATTCGCCGTTCCTCCTTATAAGCCTCGCAACAGTAAACTCAGCGGGAGGTGTTCTGTACGTTAAGGCCCCTCCGCTCTTCCCCTGACACTGACCCTGTATAGTTACGGCCCTGAGGTTTTCCTCCGGATCCTCACTGAGCTTAGCGTAGTAGAGGGAGGAGGCACCACAGTTGGCTATTATCACTATCTCGTCATCCACGTACTTTATATCGCCGAACAGAGGAGGCTTTCCGCTCAGGTAGTACAGAAGAGAGGAGCTTATTGTTCCCTTGACATCACCCTCGCAGGTGGCCGGGACTATCGGCTTCTCCCCGAATGCATCGGCATTGAACGGGAAGAGAGCCGGGATTAGACAGGCCGTGGTTCCATAAATCTCGCTTAGCTCCGGCTGGCACTTTATCGAGACCCCCGCAACTTCACCCTTATACCTCTCCCAGACTTTTTTGGCGCCTAGATAAATCCTTATCTGCCTCTTTAGTGAATCAGGAGTGAGCATTTTTTCATCGAACTTAACATTTGTCTTCTCAAGCAGCCAGCCGTAGAACCTCTCGACGTCCTCTTCACTCACATCCTGGTGGAGTATTACGTACTGATCAAGCATTATGAAGTCCCCGATGAATTCCTTAAGCCTTGGAAGATCGTCCATTAAATGCTCCATTCCGAGCGTGTATGGACTCCCAAAGAGCAGAAGCCTCTTCCTTGAAAGCTCACTCACCGCCTCAACTGCCCTAGCCCAGGATTTAACTAGCTCGACATCCCCAATAACTCTAGAGTGCCTCAAAGCGTGCTCATTAACACTGCTCTCCCAGAGGGAAGCTCCAACGGATGTAACGCAGGTTGCCCCGGCCCAAGCTGGATCCCCATCCGAATAAAGGAGAACTGGCAAGTTCGCTTCCTTAAGGAAGTACGTGACTAAGTTACTCTCGGTCCAGTGCCACAGCCCCAGGATAACTCCAGAAATGTCCTTGGATTTAGCTATCCTCCCAGCCTTTATAGCTTCTTCAATGCTGTTTATTCCAAATATATCCCTTTCGTATTTCCCGAGCACGGCGTTTATATCAAGGACTTCAAACTCATTAGATAATTCTTTAATTAAGGAATTATGTTTTTGTTTAATTGCTTCCTCTCTTTCCTTGGATAGGGCCGTTGGTCTTGGGTCAGTAAATGTGACTATTCCAATCATGGCAATCCCCTTTAATAGTTGGGAGGGAAGATAAATAAATGGTGGTACCATGATAACCTCGGTCGGAGAAGTTCTCATAGATATGATAGCAGCTGAGGAAGGAGATTTAAAGGATGTTGGAAGGTTTGAAAAGTATCCTGGAGGCGCGCCGGCTAACGTTGCCGTTGGGGTTTCTAGACTAGGCGTGGAGGCCTCTCTGATAAGCAAAGTAGGAGATGATCCCTTTGGAAGATTCCTGATCGAAAGGTTGAAAGAGGAGGGTGTAAGCATAAATGGCATTGCCATCGATACTGAAAAGCATACAGGAGTTGTATTCGTCCAGCTTAAAGGTGCTAAGCCGTCCTTCATACTCTACGATGGCGTTGCATACTTCAACCTGAAGAGGGAGGATATAGATCTGAAGATCCTTGATGAGTCGAGAATAGTTCACTTTGGTTCCGTTCTACTGGCGAGAAGCCCAAGCAGGGAAACAATGCTATGGGTAATGGGAGAGCTCAGAGACAGGGCAGTTATCAGCTTCGACGTTAACATAAGGAGGGATCTATGGAGAAATAGAGAGGAGGAGATGTTCAAAACAATTGAAAAGGCCATAAAACTCACCGATATACTTAAGGTCAGCGATGAGGAGCTAAAACTATTGGAAGGAGAAGGAATAAAAGCAGAGGGGAGGTTACTGACCGCAATAACACTCGGAAAAAAAGGATGCATTTTAAGGACTCAAGAACATGAAGTTGAAATCCCAGGATATCCAGTGAAACCCATCGATACAACAGGTGCAGGAGATGCCTTCACATCAGCACTTCTTGTAGGTATCATTGCATTTAGGGAGTACTTTACTGAAAGCACTTTAATGAAAATCGGAAGGTTTGCAAACCTAGTCGCTGGCCTATCAACAACTAAAAGAGGCGCATGGAGCGTTCCAAGAAAAGAGGAATTAATGAAATATAGTGAGGCAAGAGATATAGTCAATAGGCTTTAAGCTTGTGGTTCCAACTCATGCTCTCCTCTATAACTTTTTCTAGGCTAACTTCCTCCATCCCTGTGACGTTTGGCTGGAAGTCCTTAAGCTTTTCAAGTATTTCCTCGAGCTTTATCTTTGAGTCATCAAAAGTTATCCTAGCCTCCCTGAGGTACGGATTTATGAATACCCTGTAGATTGCATCGTTGAGGGAAAGCTCGTATTGAAGCCTCATAGCATCTTCCTCGCTGATCTTAGCAAGCTTTATCGTGATTCTCTTCATATAAATCACCTCGCGAAGTAGTTTTCGATGTCGATGTACGTCTTCCTGTAGAGCTCACTCTTCTTCATTTTCTCAACAAACTCCTTAGTTCTCACGTACTTGTCCTTCCTGTACTCCCACTCTGGATGTAGCTTCTTCCACTCCTCCCATGAGTAGCTAAACTGTCTCTGAACCTTATCCCTGTATATCTCAGGGATAACGTTGAACGTACAGAACGGAACTATCCTCCCGTCGGGCATTGCATAGTGAATGACACACCTCTCGACTCTCTCAACGTCATAGTTGTACTCGTCCATGAAGTGCATCATTCCAAGGAACAATGTTCTAGTGTGGAACTTACCGAGAGCATCGTAGTTTCCGTACATGAATGCATTCTTGATTAGCCCTAGGACATCGAGACCCTTGGGAGCGTACTTTTCATCGTAGAACTGCTTGAACTTAAGGAATACTGTCTCCCCTATTGCTTTAAGCTTTGCAAGTCCCTTAAACCTAGCCTTTTCGATTTCATCGGCCTTCTCTAGTAGGAACTCAACGAAGCCCTCTACATCTAAGAACCTTGGAATTGGGATTACCTTCTTCTCTTCTTTGTCAAGGAATACATAAGTTGCAGCACCGCACGCAAAGTGGCTTGTCATATAATACTTTCTTTCAGTAAATATCTCAAAGAACCTAGCTATGTGGCCAGCAATTGGAATCGGATACCAGTCTTCCTTTGCTATTGCACCGTTGGTTTGCTCCTCTATCTTCTTTATTGCTCCTGCTATCGTAATCCTGAACCTCTGCCTCTCCTTCTTTGGAACTCTACCAACGAGAGATATTGGCTGGAAGTTAACTCCCCTGACTATGTCGAGATGGTTAAGACCGAAGTTAATTATGGCCCCCGCCTCGTGGTCGTTTACGTTCCTTATAAGAGTTGGAACGAGAACTATTCCAGGTCCTCCAGCCTTTCTCACGTTCTCAAATATCAAAGGTATCTCCCAGTGGTTCTTCCAGTTAGTTTGGGGCGTCATTCCATCGTAGCTGAGATAGAGCGTGTTCACGCCAGCTTCCCTTATCTTTTTCACGAGCTCTGGCTCAAAGGCAAGCCTTATTCCATCGGTGTTTAGCTGAACATGGTCATAGCCTTCCTCCTTTGCTATCTTAATTATCTCAATTAAATCATCCCTAAGGGTTGGCTCCCCACCAGTGAATTGAACTGCATTAGCTCCTATTGGATGCTCCTTCTTCGCATTTCTAAGCATCATTCTAATCTGGTCAAGAGTTGGCTCATAAATTGGTTCTCCTTCACGGGCATAGAAGAAACAATACCAGCAATTTAAGTTACATCTGTTCGTTAGGACAATGTTCAAAAGGCTAGTATGGGAGCGGTGTCTTGCACAAAGACCACAGTCAAAGGGGCAGTTGACACCTGTATTCTCAACGTTCACGGAGAACAACTTTTTCTCTTCAAACTTCCATCTTGAGAATCTGTAATATAACTCCACATCTTCGTAATATAGATCAGTTATCATGCCCTCTGGACACTTTTTGGTTATCCAAACCATGCCATCTTTTTCCCATACAACAGCTGGAACAACCCTTCTACTTTCGGGGCATAGCGAGTATGTCCTGTGAGGTAGAGAGCTACCATAACCCCTGCTTGCACTCTTTAGCATTTTTTCAAACTCTTCTTCGGTTATCTCCGGGAATTCAATTATCTCACGCATTCTTCTGGTGAGAGTTTCGAATTCTTTTTCACCGCTAGGGATCTCTCCCACGTTTTCAGCCATACCACCACCTGCCGAGTTTTCTAGCCCAAAGTATAAAAAGTTTTGCGCATATATGAAAAATTAGCTTCATAGGTCTGCATTAGTACATAACTCATGGTTTTAAACTTCAATATTCGGGGCAAACATTTATAAAAGTTTGTTCTAAACCAATGGTGTATTTAATGGAAAAAATTTTCATGCAATGACCATTTTGGAGGGTCAAAAATGACAGAGGCAAGCCGAGTTAGCAAGTACTTGTACACATTCATCGTTTTATTCGTAATATGGCTTTTCTTAACGGCAAGCCTTGATCCCCAAGAACTCCTCATTGGGGCAATATTTTCTGCAATCGTTGCATTGCTCACGTATGACATCTTTACAACCAGAGGACTTGCAAACCTTCACCCAAGAAGAGTTGCCTACTTCATAGCGTATATCCCCTACTTCCTATGGGCCATGATCCTTGCAAACCTTGACGTAGCGTACAGGGTTCTGCACCCAAAGAGGCCGATAAACCCAGGAATCGTCGAGTGCAGGACAGAGCTTAAGAACAACGTAGGCAAGTTAGCGTTAGCCAATTCAATCACGCTGACCCCAGGAACGATAACCCTTGATGTCGATGGCGACAAGTACTTCATACACTGGATAGACGTAAAGGATGCCTCAGTTGAAGGGGCATCGGAGAACATTACGAAGCCTTTTGAAAAGTTTCTAAAGGTGATCTTCGAATGATGGGGATTAATATTTACCTTGCTTTGATAGCGATAGCAACCCTCCTAAGCATGTATAGGGTCTTTAGAGGGCCAACAACAGTCGACAGGCTCGTTGCTGTAGATATCATGACTACTATAACTGTCGGCCTTATGGTACTATTCTCCCTGTACTACAAGAGGGCAATCTTTCTCGATGTGGCACTGGTCTACGCGATCCTATCGTTCGCGGGAGTCATAGCGTTCGCGAGGTATCTGGAGGGAGGCCTATGAGCGTTTTGGCTTGGATTGGGGAATTTTTGGTACTGTTTGGAACGATATTCTACTTCCTCTCAACTTTAGGTCTCATCAGGATGCCAGACGTTTACAACAGAATGCAGACTGCTACGAAGAGTGCAACGCTTGGTTCCTTGGGCGTTATAGTGGGAACAGGCCTCTGGGCCGTGGGGAAGGGATTAAGCATTGCATGGCTAACTAAGGCAATAGTGATTGGGGTATTCCTCCTTCTCACGAACCCAATAAGCGCCCATGCCCTAATCAGGGGAGCTTACAAGTCAGGAATCCCCCTATGGGAAGGTAGCGTTGTTGACAAGTACAGAGAGCACCTCGAAAAGAAGGCTTCCGAAAAGAAGGAAGTTGAGGAGGGAGAGGAATGAACTGTATAGCGTGTATAGAGTACGTTATAATAGGCCTCATGATTATTTCAGCAATTCTCGCAGTTGAATGGAGGGATTTGCTAGCTGCAGCAGTTGGTATGGCAGCTGTAAGCCTGTTCGCATCGATACTGTTCTTCTTCCTCCAAGCCCCTGACGTCGCAATGACTGAGGCAGCCATCGGAGCAGCACTCAGCGGAGCGGTGTTCATCTTCGCAATCAAGAGAACGTATAGGTATGAGACCGAGGAAGAAGAGAAGCCCGGCTGGTGGGTGAGGTGGTGAGCTATGCTGAAAAGGGCACTTGCCATAGTTGTCATTCTCATCATAGGGTACTGGCTCGCCCAAGGATTATCCCAGGTTCCCTTCGGTCAAGATAAGATGCTCGTAGGAAAGTACTACTTGGAGCATGTAAAGGAGCAAACTGGAGCGGTAAACGCGGTAACTGCCGTTGTAGTTAACTACAGAGGTTTCGATACTCTCGGTGAAGTCACAGTTTTGTTCATAGCTTCCACCGGAGTTGGCGCCCTTCTCTGGAGGAAGAAGAGGAAGAGGACCGCAAAGACCGAGGGATCTGTCGTGCTTACTACGGGCTCAAAGCTACTGTTCCCGTTCATAATGCTGTTTGGAATGTACATATTCATCCACGGTCACCTCACCCCGGGAGGAGGTTTCCCAGGAGGAGCAACGATAGCTACAGCGTTCCTCCTAATGTACATGGCGTTCACCATCTACGAGATCCCACACAAAGGCTTCGAGGTTACGGAGGGGTTCGCAGGAATGGGCTACGTTGTCGTTGGCCTTATAGGATTAGCAATTGGTGGGTACTTCCTCTTCGATTGGATATGGCAGACGTGGCACCTTGGAACTAGCAACATAGGAAGGCTGTTCAGCGGAGGCTTCATCCCCGTAATCTACACGATCATTGGAATTAAGGTTGGAACGGAGCTCAGCGGGATTATAGACAACATGCTCAAGGAGGAGGTGAAAGAATGATTTCAGCGTATTACTTTGGAGCAATAGCTCTAATACTCATAGGGCTCTACGCTGTCCTAGTAAAGAAGAACCTCCTAAAGATACTCGTCGGGCTGAGCATAATGGAGACCGGTGTAAACCTGCTCTTAATAAGTATTGGTTACATTTCCGGAAAATCCGCCCCAATTCTTAGCGAAGGCATAACTCCTTCTCAAGCTGTAGATCCAATTCCACAGGCCCTAGTTCTCACCGCGATAGTTATAGGAGTTGCTACAACCGCAATGGCGCTTAGCGTTGCCATAATCCTGTATGAGAAGTATGGAACCCTCAACATAGAAGAGATAAGGAGGTTGAGAGGATGAGCCAGGTTGCATCACTATTAATAGCTCTCCCTCTCATCAGTGCATTCTTCGTCCCCGTGCTAAAGCAGATAAGCAAGTCGCTGATAAAGCCATACCTCGTTCTCATCACGTTAATTCAGGCTGGAATAGCCGGATGGGTGTTCAAAGAGGTGTATACAACCGGTAAACCAATAATAATCTACGCCGGTGGCTGGAGACCCCCAATAGGGATCAACCTCTACATAGGGCACTTTGCGGCGCTGTTCGTCCTGATAATAGCGGTCGTTAGTTTCATCATGGCTATCTTCAGCCTTAAAGCAGTAACAGTTGAACCAATAGACAAGTACGCAATGCTCTTCCTCCTGCTGATGCTTGGAGCAACTGGAATGATTGCCACGGGAGATATATTCAACCTATTCGTCTTCATGGAGATCACTGCAATAACGGCCTATGCCTTAACCGCCTACAATAAGACCGGAGAGGCAGCAGAGGCCTCAATGAAATACATAGTTCTAGGGGGAATAGGATCAAGCTTCTTCCTCATAGGTGTGGCTCTCCTCTATGGAGCCACAGGAACGCTCAACATGGCTCAACTAGCTGAACTTGCAAGCTCAATCAACCCAATAGTGGCCCAAGTAGGGTTAGCCCTCATAATGTTCGGGCTTGCAGTTGAGGCTGAGCTGTTTCCACTAAACGCCTGGGCACCTGATGCCTATCAGGCAGCCCCACATCCTGTAACTGCAATGTTCTCCGCCTTCGTAGTCAAGGCCGGAATATATGCCTTGGCAAGACTACTCTACCTCCTACAAAAGGCCAGCGGCTGGAGTTCACTTCTCAGGCTGCTCGTAATAATGGCGACTCTAACGGTCGTGTTTGCCGAACTCTCGGCGTTAAGACAGAAAGACGTTAAGAGGATGATAGCATACTCAAGTATAGGCCAGATAGGCCTAATAGCATTGGCATTCTCCCTGGGAACACAGGCTGGAGTTGATGCCGGAGTTTTCCACATGGTCAACCATGCAATAGTGAAGGCCCTTCTCTTCCTGGCCATAGGGTACGTTGGGATTACAGTAGGTGGAACGACCATGGAGAACTTTGAGGGACTAGGCAAGAGGATGCCGCTTACAGCACTAGCTATAACCGTGGCGGGAGTAGCAACGGTTGGGGTGCCACTATTCAACGTATTCTGGAGCAAGCTCAAAATTATCCTAGCAACCCTTCAGGCAGGATTCTTCTGGGCTGCAGTGCTAGTGCTGTTCGCGAGTGTGGTTGAAGCCGTCTATTACTTCAGGCTTATCCACAGAATGTGGTTCATGGGTGGAGGAACTAGAATCAAAGAAGGAACTATAGCAGGTATTCTGATCATACTGGCAGCAATCATAATCATCATAGGAATTAACCCAGCGCCTGTATGGAATATCGTCGTTAAGGCGGGAAGCGACATATTCAACGTGGCCAACTACGTTAAGAACGTTCCTCTCATGGGGGTGGGAGCATGAATGAGTTGCCAATCATTGTTGTTTCACCCCTAATTGCTGGATTCCTAGCCTGGCTTCTAAGAGTTAGGGGGATAAGAGAGATAATTGGCGTTGCAGGCTCACTGGTTCCTTTAGCATTACTCATCAAGCTGTACCCCTCACTTGGAGGGAGGCTTGAGTTCACGATAAACGTTGCAGGGTTTAAGCTTGGTCTAATGCTCTCCCACTTGACATGGGTATTTTCAATGATAGCCGCCGTTGTTGGCTTCACCGCTATCCTGGGAATGGTATCAACTGCGAGGGACAACTGGGAGTGGCTCTTCGCCCTGATGAGCCTTACCGGAGTCCTTGGAGTATTCATGGCTTATGATTTAGTAACGTTCTTCATATCTTGGGAAGTCATGACGTTCGCAAGTTTCATGATGGTTCTGAGGTACAATAGGCACGCCTCATTGAAGTACTTCATACTCAGCATAGTTGGAGCTTACGCGATGCTGATTGCGATAGGCCTAATATACGCCAAGACCGGAACGCTGACATTCCCCGAGGTCTCAGCGATATTCTCCCAGGATGCCATGACGAAGATGATGGGAGGCCCCGGACTGTTCACAAAGACCGAGACAATGCTAATCTACGGCCTGTTCCTCTTGGCCTTTGGTGTTAAAGCGGGAATGTTCCCGCTTCACGTCTGGGCACCAGATGCCTACAGCGAAACCAACCAGAGCTATACAGCAATGTTCAGCGGAGTCTTGAGTAAAGCTGGTGTTTACGGGTTCATACTCCTCTACATTCTCATGTATGGGAAGCTCATAGTTGAGTTCGGCCACTTCAGAAGCGCACCAACGTTCGGCTACATAATAGCATTCCTAGGCGGTCTAACTATCATCGTAGGGGGAATTCTAGCAGCACTACAGGAGGACATAAGAAAGCTCTTTGCCTACTCGAGTATAAGCCAGATAGGGTACATACTAGTTGGTCTAGGCGTTGGAACGGCATTAAGCATCGAGGCTGCAATATACCACGCTATAAGCCACGCTCTCTTCAAGGGACTGTTCTTCCTGATAGTGGCAACCTTAATCTACAGGACAGGAAAGACCGAGTTCAAGGACTTTGGTGGATTGGCGGAGAAGATGCCCTACACGTTCGCTATGGCGTTCATAGCGATCCTCAGCTTAGCCGGAATTCCACCGCTAGTTGGATTCACGAGCAAGTGGCTCATATTTGAAGCCGTAATCCATGAAAATCTCCCAATACTCGGTGGAATGGTGTTCTTTGGTAGTGCAATAGGTTTCGTCTACCTGATTAGGTTTACCTACGCAGTGTGGTTTGGTCAGAGACCAAGCGATATCGAGAACACGAAAGATGCCCCCCTGCCGTTGGCAATTGCCATGGGGATTCTTGGAGCCCTTAATGTAATATTCGGCGTTGCCCCAGGATTAGTCGCCCAAGAACTGAACAAGATATTTGGCAAAACGATAATTGCTGGCAATATATGGGAGCTCGATCTGGGCTTTGGTAGATACAATGGGCTTCTCCTCACGATATGGATGACCATTGGGCTGCTAATTGCCGCGATAATCTACTTCATGGGAGCTAGGGTTAGAAGAGTTCCAGTTACCGACACGTACCAGTCAGGTAACCCAGTAACAATGGAGTACAACCTCACGATAAGGAGGAACTTCTTCCTTCCGCTTAAGGAAGCCATGGCATTCTGGCTGAGAATCAGCTTTGACAAGCTTTACCACGACATATGGCAGAGCATTGAGGACTTCGCCGAGACCGCGAGGAATTATATTTACAACGGGAATGTTCAGGCCTATGCGTGGTACCTTGCTATAATATTGATAATACTCGCCGCGATGGGGGTGTGAAAGATGCTTGAGGCGTTCCTTAAGGCCCTCCTCATAATTTTATACGCAACCTTTGTAGGGTTCATGTTCATGGGAATAATCAGGAAGGTCACCGCAAGGATACACAGGAGAATTGGACCTCCAATATACCAGCCCATAATCGATACCATCAAGTTCTTCAGTAAGAAGGAGAACATTACCCACGGCGTCATCTACGACTTCGGAATAATCTTTGCGCTTGGAGCCACGATACTCGCTCTGATGTTCATTCCCCTTGGCGGAGTTAGCATACTAAGGGCTTATGGAGATCTCATATTGATCACGTTCCTCCTCGAGATACCAATGTTAGGAATCATGTTTGCGGCCATGAGCTCAGGAAACCCCTATGCAGGAATCGGTGCACAGAGAGCCTTGTTAACCCTGCTCGCAATTCAAGTCCCCCTGGGATTTGCGATAGTTGCGCTGGCAGAGTACTACGGAACGTTCAGCACGTACGAGATAGTTATGGCCCAGCAGATCCACGGATGGAGTATATTCCACCTACCGTTACTGCTTGCGGCCATAGCCTACGATATAGTCCTCCAAGCCATGTTCGGAAAGGAGCCCTTCGACATCATGATAGCCCCAGGTGAAATATCCCTAGGTCCAATGGTTGAGTTTGGAGGAAAGCACATGGGTATCCTCCAGATACAGCATGCCATTGGCCTATTTGCAGAAACACTGTTCTTCTCGAACATATTCCTGGGAGGAGCAGTGGTTATGACATTCGCCAGCCCAATACTCAACACACTCGCAACTCTTGTCATTCTGCTGATTAAGCAGCTTGCGGTACTCCTGATAGCGATATTCATAAGCACGATATTCCCCAGGTTCACCATCGATCAGGCTGCGAGGTTCTACTGGAAGTGGCCAACGATAATTGCAGCTTTGGGTGCAATACTAGCGAGCTTGTGAGGTGAGGAAAATGGTGGATTGGAGGTTGTTTGAGCCACTGTTCAACTGGGCGAGAAAGAAGAGCCTTTGGATTGTGTCATTCTGTACAGGATGCGGTGGAATAGAGATGCCTCCGCTCATGACGTCAAGGTACGATATCGAGAGGTTTGGAATAATCCCGGATCCAAGTCCAAGACAGTATGATTTGTTCCTCATAACAGGTTACGTAACCCCAAAGACCCTCAAAAGGATAATAATAACCTACGAGATGGCCCCAGATCCAAAGTGGGTCCTAGCTCACGGTTCCTGTCCATTGAATGGTGGAGTGTACTGGGACTCCTATAACGCGATAAAGCACCTTGACAAGTACATCCCAGTTGACGTGTTCATAGCGGGTTGTATGCCAAGGCCAGAGGCAGTTCTTGACGGAATACACAAGCTGATGGAGATGATAGAGAGCGGAGAAGCCGATGGATGGAAGAGGTACAGGGAGAACTATGAATGGTACAGGAAGAACCAAGACGAACTCTTAGGTGAAGGGTGGAGGGAGAAAGAGGCAAGAAAGTGGATACCTTGGCTAATGGACAAGAGAAAGGAGGTTAAAGAATGACCTGGGAAATCGGCGAAGAGATCATAAAGAAAATCCTAGAGAAGGCACCGTACGCAGAAGGTAAGGTTAGAAGGGAGAGAAGGCTTGAATTCAAGATTCCGGCAGAGAGAATAAGAGAGTTCCTGATGATCATGAAAGAAAATGGATTCCCCCTAATGTTGCAGATATCAGCCGTGGACTGGATAAAGGAAGGGGAGATAGAGCTGGTGTACCACCTAATGAATATCGAGCTAGGAACCCATGCAATGGTTAAAGTTAGAATCCCCAGGGATCTAGATAAGGCGAAAATGCCAACTGTTAGGGATATTTATCCAGCGGCTGAAACCTACGAGAGAGATGTCCACGACTTCTTCGGCGTTTACTTTGAGGGCAACGACAAAATGGAGATGCCATGGATTCTCGATGATCCAGAGAGAGGGCTTTATCCCCACAGGAAGGACTTTGACATGCTCGGCTACGTGAAGAAGAAGTATAAGATCCTCGATAGGTTCGACGAGAATAAGGACAAGTACGTGATCTGAGGTGATATTAATGGTCACTCAAGAGGAGTTAATTAGGGAAGCGAGAGAGAACGGGATGGAGCTCTATCCAATAGAGAAGGACACTTACGAGCTGTTCTTTGGTCCACAGCACATGGCCACAGAGAACTTCAGCATAATCCTGAAGATGGATGGTAACAGAGTCGTGAAGGCCATAGCAAACCCAGGATTCCTTCACAGAGGTTTCGAAAAGCTTGCAGAATTCAGGCCATGGTACACGAACATAGCCCTCCTTCTCAGAATCTGTGTTCCAGAAGCCGACGTTCCTGAGGCCATATACTCAATGGCCGTTGATGAAATAATCGGCTGGGAAGTTCCTGAGAGGGCCCAGTGGATAAGGACTGTGGTCTTGGAGATGGCCAGAGTTTCAGCTTATCTCTTCTGGATAATGGGATTAAGCTTTAAGTTGGGTGTATACACAGCAGGACAGTGGGCTGCTGCGTACAGAGAGAGGTTTATGAGACTGTTTGAAGAGCTTACGGGAGGAAGGGTCTATCACATCTACACGATCCCAGGAGGAGTTAGAAGGGACATTCCCGGAGACAAGTGGCTGAGGCAACTTAAAGATACTGTAGAGTACATAAAGTCAAAGCTACCAGACTTCGACAACCTGGTCTTTGAGAACTACATAACTTACAAGAGAATGGAAGGAATAGGAGTCATGGACAGGAAGTTCGCATTGGCCGAGGGAGTTACTGGACCAAATTTGAGGGCAACTGGAGTTGCCTACGATGTGAGAAAAGATGATCCTTACCTTCTATATCCAGAGCTGGACTTTGAAGTTCCAACGCTCAAAGAGGGGGATGCACTGGCTAGGGCCCTAGTTAGAAGGTACGAGCTTGAGCAGGATCTCTACATCCTAGAGCAACTCCTTGAAATGGGCCCACCAAGTGGACCATATAAAGTCGAGGATCCCAGATTGAAGAATCTACCTAGGTTCAAGGTTCCAGCTGGAGATGCTTTTGCTCACGTAGAATCGACAAAAGGAGACTTTGGAGCTTACGTTGTTAGCGATGGAGGGAACAAACCCTACAGAGTCCATGTGAGAGGTCCTAGCATTGCTCACGGAATTAGGGTATTAGAACAGTTATTAGTTGGAGCAAGAATAGCGGATGTTCCTGTAATATTGATGAGTCTTGATAACTGTCCACCCGACATAGACAGGTGATGAGTATGCCAGCAAAAGTTGTTGGTGAGGATAAAGTCAAAAAGAGCCCTTCCTATGTGAAGCCCTGGCTTGGCCTTAAATATCTCTTTAAGAAGCCTGTCACGATAAAGATACCTTATGAAAAAATTGAACCAGCTCCAAAGTACAGAGGATTCCATACTTTAGACTGGAAGAAGTGCGTTGGCTGTAACTTCTGCGGCCAGATATGCCCGGCTAGAGCAATAGAGATGACATGGATAGAAATCGATGGTAAAATGGAGAAGAGGCCACATCCAAAGATAGATTACGGAAGGTGCACATTCTGCCAGTTCTGTGTTGATGTATGTCCAACCGGAGCACTAGGATTCATAGAGAGTTATATACTAACGACCACAGGGGAAGAGGAGGAGCTCGTCCTTTACGATTGGGTTCCAATACATCCGGACAAGTTCAAGGAGATCCAGGAGGAGTTTAAGGACTGGAGATATCCCGTAGAAAAAATAGATGTCAATGAAGAGACTGGCGAGGTAACTTACTATCTCAGAAACGGGGAAATATTCAAGTTCAAAATAGTAGGGTATGGTATAAGACCTCCAAAACCCCAAACCCAACCCAAGAAAGAAGAAAAGAAATCAGAGTAGCCTCTCTATTTCATTCCATATTTTTTCTGCAAGTTCCCTCTTCTTCATCTTTGGCAGATCCTTAACTCTACCCTTCGTTACGATAACGACCTTGTTTTCCTCGCTTCCAAAGGCCTCCAGCGTGTTTCCAACAACCATGTCGCTCTTGGCTCTCTCTATCTGCCTCTTTGCTTCATCTACTAGCTTGTCCATGGATGTCTCGGCCTTAAAACCAACTAGGAATACATCTGGCTGAATCTCTTTTATCCTGTCTATTATCTTCGGAGTAGGCTCAAGCTCCAGTAAAATCCTCTGACCGCTCTTTATCTTTTCCTGAGCCTTTACTTTAGGCCTGAAATCACTCACGGCTGCAGCCATTATCACAACATCATACTTCTTCCTCGATAATTCCTCTTCTATTGCGGCGAGCATCTCCTCGACGGTTTCAACTTCCACCTGATTCTCCACGAAGCTGGGGGCGCTACCCTTTGTTTTTATCAACGTAACTTCAGCTCCCCTGAAGTCTGCTTCTTCAGCTAAAGCAACACCCATCTTCCCACTACTGGCATTTGTTATGAACCTTATTGGATCGATGTACTCGCGGGTGGCTCCAGCTGTAACAAGAACACGCTTTCCCTTTAACGTCTTGGGATGCAATTTCCTTATCACCCTATATACTATCTCATCGATAGTCGCTACCTTCGCCTTCCCCTCCTCTATTCTGGGCCCTATAAACTCCACGCCAAGTTTTTTTAGCTTTTCAATGTTTTCTCTAACTATTGGATGCTTGTACATGCTCTCGTGCATTGCTGGAGCTATCATTATTGGGGTATGGGGGAACGCGGTCGTGACAACCGTGGTTACAGGGGTATCATCTATTCCGCAAGCAATTTTACTGATAGTGTTAGCTGTCGCAGGACACACCAAAATTAGGTCAGCCTTGTTCTCATGCTCACCTGCAAGCTCGACATGCTCTATAAAACCCGTAATCTCGGTCACAACGGGATTGCCTGTTGCAAATTCCATCGCGTAGGGGTGAATTATCTTTGTGGCGCTCTCGCTCATCACTGCATGAACCTCAGCTCCATGCCTTATTAGTTCTCTAGCGAGTTTTACACATTCAACTGCAGCTATGCTCCCAGGAATCGCAAGTACGATTTTTTTCCCAACTAGTTTTCTACTCTTCGTTGCGTATATGAGCTTAACATGATGGAGCATTTTATCACCATAAAAAATTCGCAGAAGTATTTTTAAGTAAATCTGAAACCAATAAGGGGGAAGAACCATGAGTGGCAGAACATCACTGGGTTTAGAAGAGAACGTTGAAGCAGCTCTAAGTTACGTTGGGATCTTCGTTACCGGCATAATAATCTTGGCCTTAGAAAAGGAAAGTGAGTTCGTGAGGTTCCATGCTCTCCAGTCAACGATAACGTTCCTAGGTTTGATAATCCTAGGTGCAATTTTCAGTGTGATCCCGATTATCGGATGGGTATTCAATACGATAATAACGGTCATTGCCGTAATAGCATGGATACTTGGAATAATAAAGGCTTATCAAGGAGAGAAGTTTAAATTTCCAATAGTTGGGGATTTGGCCGAATCTTGGCTTCCAAAGATTAACATCTGAAGCGAAACCCGTATATATCTTATACCCATTTCTATTTTTGGTGGGCTGAAAATGAAAAAAGAAGCTATAATATCGCTTTTTATTGCGATAGCCTTTCTTCTTGAGCCAGCTCTTGCCCAGTGTCCATGTGAAGGAAGAACAGTAATCCTAAAGGCGCCTGCAGTTTCAATGACATCTACAGGTGAGATGATAGGTGTCCCAACAGAATTCGTGATCACAGTAGCTCCAGGAAGCGGACATGTATATGTTGAAACATGGCCCCTAACGGAGGTTGATATGCAAGCATCAGCAAGACTTGCAGCAGAGGTTGCAGGTAGGGTTCTTGGCATAGACATGAGCAAATATGATGTCTTCATTCAAGTAAAAGCAGATTCCCCAATAATTGGTGGACCTTCAGCGGGAGGGACAATGACAGTAGGAATAATCGCAGCATTAATGGGATGGAAAGTCAGGAGCGACGTCATGATGACGGGAATGATAAATCCCGATGGTAGCATAGGCCCGGTAGGGGGAATCTTAGAAAAAGCTTCGGCTGCCCATCAGGCGGGAGCCAAAATCTTCCTAATTCCAGAGGGACAAAGGATCCAGGTGGTTACTGAAACCCAGAGAAAGCAGATTGGTCCAATAACACAAATTACAACCACACAGAGAAGAGTTGATGTTGCAAAGTATGCTGAGGAGAGATGGGGATTAAAAGTAATAGAGGTTAGGGACATATACGATGCTGTCTACTACTTCACGGGGCACAAGCTTGAAAGACCCAAACCTAAAGGGAAAGTTATAATAAGTACAAGCTTTCTTGAAAGCGATGCAAAGCAAGACTACCAAATGACACTTAACTATTACAAGAATATTAGTGAGAAACTCAAAAACAGTGATGTAAGTTACTCTACATACAGCTACCTTAAGGCAGCTCTGGATGATGCCTACAAAACACTTCAAGAAGCAAAACAGGCTTTAGATAACGGTAAGTACTACACGGCCATGAGCCTTGACTTCCAAGCAAGAATAATCATAAGGCACGTGGATTGGTATATTGACGTTTATGAAGGAAGAGATCTTGAGGATATATTCCTCGAAGTTAAGAAAGAGATTGATAGTGTTGAAAGTTACGTTTCAAACTTAACGATTAAAGGCGTCACAATGTTACAAGCAGTTGCTGCAAGTGAAACAAGAATAGAAGATGCAAAAGAGTACCTAAAGGAGGCTCAAGCCTCATACTACAAACAGGACTATTGGGATGCTGTAAGTAATGCTGCATACGCATATGAGAGGGCAAAAACTGCCAAGCTTTGGGCAGAGCTCGGGGAGAGATATGCAAGGGGAGAAGTCATCTCACGTGAAGCTATTAAGAGAGCAGCAAGAAATCAGCTCGATAATGCAAGGCTCATAGTTACCTATATAACCTCAATGTTCGGCCAGCAAAACCTGCAGGACTTGATAAACACTCTCAACAAAGGAGAACAGTATTATGAGGATGGTAAATACTCGGCAGCGCTCTTCTCCGCTATGGAGGCTAGGATTAGGGGAGAGGTAATACTGGACACTATAGGAATTGACAATGTAACAGTACTTAAAGACAAGCTAAAGATGATGAAAGAAGAAGCCAAGACAGCAATTGGACTTGCGGAGGAGGGGGGAACAGTCCCCCTGCTCTCGATGGCTTATTATGAGTTTGCAGAGAGCTACGAAGCTAAAGGAGATCCTCAAGATATAATAACTGCAATGATATTCTACCAGTATGCAAAGGAAACGGCGATGGTGTTCCTGGGTTGGAAGTCTAGTAGTGAAAGCACAAAAACTACAACGATATCTTCACCCATAAGCCAAAACAGCACAGAGGTTACAACAACAGTAACAGTGACAAAAACGGAGACGGTAAGTGGAACGGGGACAAAAGTATGCGGGCCCGCGATAATGGTGCTGATAGGAGCTCTAGCGGCAATCTTCAGGCGCCGTTGATTTTCCTTTCTTTCATAACTTTTGGAAGGTAACCAAGCTTGTCAAGCAGATCTATCTCCCACTGGGCCAAGCTCGGGCATACAGTACAACCCAGCCTATAGAACCCCTGATAATACAGGGGATGCAACTCAAATCCATTCATGAGTATGTACAACTGAACCATTGCCCCGCTCCAGAACTTAATCGGCATGACCTCTGTTATCTCTCCTATAGGTGTCTTTCTAGTCACAACAGGTGGCTTAAGTCTTCTTCTAGCACTTTCAGCATCTCTGTCCCCCACGATTAGTATTGGATTCTCAATTTCCTTAACGGCGTTATAGAGGGCTTCAACTTTCATCTTCGTGCACCATCTGTTAGCATGAGTTGGCAGGCCATACTTATGGATAGGCATCGGAACTTCAACTTTCACGAGATTTATCCCAAGCTTTTTTGATATCTCCTCAACATACTCATCGGTAAGGGGCATTTCATATTCCATTTTTACATAGATTGCAGTGACTTCATCAAACACTTTACTTGCCAATATTAGGGTAGCAGTAGAGTCTTTTCCACCACTCCATGGCACTACTGCAGTTTTATCGGCAAAGTCCCTCAGGAAGGAAATACTTGCCCTCTCAAAGGCTTCCATGTATCTTTTATTGGCTTTAATTGTTTCTCTGAGAGAAACTTCCTCAAGTGCAGGTATCCTCCACCTGACCTCGGTTGGTTGACCAAGTACTTTACTAATTTCCGCTATCTTGTTCGGACCAGAATAGTACTCTTCCATGTTCATGGTCTTCCTAAGAACTAAGGATATGTCCCCAGGATCAACTCCCAATAACTCGATCATGTTCCTTCGGAAACCCTCCCCAATTGCAAAATAGAGATCATAGTCTGGATTTATCTCTAAGCCAAGAGGATTATTGGGAGTGAATTTATAATAATTAACGTCCCAAGCAATACCAAGCCTAAATCTGGCCTTTATTTCCTCGATGTGGGAATATAATTCGTCAACTCTCATGTTTCTAACTCTCTTTGTCCTAAGAACCCTTATAAAGTAAGGACCCTTTATCTCACTTGCGATCTCTTCTGCTAACTCTTTTTCCTTTTCCCCAAAAAGAAATATTGGGATGTAAGGATCGCTTAAAGCATCATGAAGGTGATCCTCAACTTCCTCAAACCTCCTCCCACCACCTAAACTCGAGACTCTTAGATATCCACCGTAGTTCCTCTCATTGATATACTGAATTGCCTTAGCATCTTTTCTTGCTCTCACTATTATGTTGAACATCAAGAATTAAAAGAATAAGAAGGGTTTATAATATTTTGAATGATGAGAACTCCCTGACCTGAAGGGTGATGAAGACCGGTTCACTGACTCTTCTTAGCTTTAGCCTGTGCCTTGGCCTTCTTTAGCTCCTCCTGCTTCTTCTTAATCTCCTCAGCTTCCTCTGGAGTTACATAGATGAACTTTGAGTCGTACTTGTCGTAACTTGCTAGCAGGAACTCATCGCTCATTTGTAAGGCTCCCGTTGGACAGACATCAACGCACTGCTTGCAGAATACGCACCTGCCTGTCCATAGTGCAACCTTCCTTATCTCTGGGAGGTACACGAAAACTCCAGCAGGGCACACGGTAACGCACATTCTACAGCCAACACACTTGTCAACGTTGTATACTATCTTGCCCCTGAAGTTCTCAGGGACAGGAACAGGCTCAGTCTTAGGGAAGGGATTGGTTGCCGGCTTCTTGAAGAGGTTCTTGATAACGGTGGATAAGAGAGGAAGTCTTATCATAGGCTCACCCCCATTGCGAGGATTAAGGCTCCGATAACACTTGCGGCAAACACCCTAGTCCACAGCAGGTTTACTGCCTGGCTAATCTTCAGCCTACCAGTAACTGTCCTAAATATCGTCTTTGCAACGAACAGGACTATGAACACCTTGAGGGTGTGGATGAGCAGGTTAACTATGTAGCCCTGAATTCCCGGCATGTTAAGCTGCCATGGGAACAACACTGCAACTACAAGTGAGGCAGCTATAAACTCCTTCATTGACTCGGCGAGCTTTATTATTGCCAGGTACCTACCGCTGTACTCAACAAGGGTTCCCTCGGCAATTTCCTGCTCAGCCTCTGGAATGTTGAAGAATCCTGCCTCTATTTCACTCGCTAACCACGCCATGAAGACGTAAACTAGTATAGCCCCCGCCACCCAAGCCATGGGCCCTAGCTCCCAGATGTTGTGCTCATAGAGGCTTGAAAGACTGAAGGGCTTCTGGACTCCTAGCTTTGAGATGCCCCACATTACAGCGAAAACACCGAGCATCATTGCTGGCTCCCTTGATACAAGCATTGCAACCTCTCTCGATGCACCGATCCTTCCATAGGGGCTTCCAGAACTCATAACACCGACTACCAGGAAGAAGTCCGCGAGGGTTAGCAAGTATATGAACACGATTATATCTCCCTTGGTTGCAAAGAGGGGAGCAAAGCCAAAGGGAGTGTAAGCCAACAAGGCTATTGTCGTTGCGAGCATCAGAACTGGAGCGGCCTTGAACATGAAGTTTGCCGTATTTGGAATTATTGTTTCTTTGCTAACGAGCTTTAGGAAGTCATAGAAAGGCTGCAGGATTGGTGGCCCTATTCTCCTCTGCATTCTCGCGACCAACTTCCTATCAATTCCCGCGAACAATAGTGACATTATGGAAACGTAGATATAGAGGCCAAGTAACCCGAGGAAAGCATAAACTAAGTTCATAGCAACACCCCCCTAGAACACCCAACTCCTGCGGGAGTTGGATCTCCCTTAACTTCGGGATTTATCTCCCTCGTCTTCTTTATAGAAAGCCTGAGGAGATCCTTTTCTGTTAGAACGAACTTCTTCCCATCCTTTACCACGGCGACCCTGTCAGTACAGCTGAGGCATGGATCTATCGATGCAATTGCAACAACAACATCGGCCAGCTGGTTACCCTCTAGTCCCTTGGCTATAGCGAAGAGGTTCGGGAACGTTGGCTCTCTCATCTTCCACCTTACTGGGCCATCCCTTCCCTTCTTGCCCTTAACGTAGTGGACAAGCTCACCTCTTGGAGCTTCATACCTTCCTATACCCTCTCCATCTCCAAGGATCTTCAGCTTTGCAACTAGGACGTTGTCCTTTGGGAATGTCTTAATTTTGCCCTCGGGCATCTGATCTAGAGCGTGCTCTATTAGCTCAAGGCTCTGCCATAGCTCACCTATTCTGACGGCCATTCTGTCATATATGTCCCCCCTAGCCTTTTCCCCAGTGACATCTTCGGGCATCACTGGCTTTATTCCAAGATCTGGGTAGACCCCCAATTTCTCACTCCACCTCGCATCTTCTCTGACCCCTGAACCTCTGCCAGTGGGACCAACTGCCCCCATCTCAATCGCAAGTTTCCTGGGGATTATAGCCGAGTCCCTTAACCTGGCTTCAATCGTTGAATCGTGCAGGAACACGTCTTCAATCTGAGGAAGGACTTCACGGTAGTACTTGATCATTTCAAGCAATAACCTCTTGTGCTTCTCTTCTATATCCCTCCTAACGCCACCAATGGTCATCATCGAATAGTTAACCCTGTTTCCAGTTATCGCCTCGAGCATGTCCATAACTTTCTCCCTAGCCAACCAAGTCAGGTGAAGGACGGTGTCGTAACCTATATCGTGCCCAACGACACCTAGGTTGAGTAGGTGGGAGTGTATCCTTTCGAGTTCCCCTATTATGGCCCTTATGTACTCTGCCCTTTCTGGCACTTCTATTCCTGCCATTTCTTCAACTGCTCTAACGTAAGTGTGATTGTGAGAGAAAGAGCATATTCCACATATTCTTTCAGCTAGATACATTACTTGCACGTAGTTCCTCCTCATTGCTATCCACTGAATGCCTCTCAGATTATATCCTAGCTTAACGTCAACGCTAACTATCCTCTCACCGTCTAGCGTTAGAATGAACTTTTCGGGCTCTTCAAGCCCAGGGTGAATTGGCCCAAAGGGTACTTTAACCCAATATTCCACTTTCTTTGTCATCACTTACCCCTCCTTAGCAGGTAGGGGTGACCTGCGTTCTTCACCATCTCTTCAGGAATACCCTTATCATCAAGTCTCAGAGGGTATATGCCCTCTGGGAAGTCGTCGGGAAGGAATAGCCTCCTCTTGTCTGGAGCATTTTCAAAGTCTATTCCAATCATTTCCATAGCTTCCCTCTCGAACTGAAGTGAAATGGGGAATATGTCGCTTATATCGGGAAGCACCGGATCATCCTTGGGAACGCTTGTCTTGACTATCAATGAAATCGCTGGAGTGTCCTCATACTTTAATAGGAGGTGAATGCTGAAGTCTATGGCATCTCCAACATCTTCCTCTATCGCAATTGAGTAGTGAGCATCTTCATCATACTCTTTCAGGAACTTCATGAAGTCCCTAAAACTCTCCCTAGGTACACTTATCCAAACTCTTCTTCTCCCCCACTTATTCTCCTTGATTTCAACGTTTGCCTCAGGAAACTTCTGCTTAACTATTTCAACAAACTCTTCTTCCTTACTCATTCTTCTCCCTCCTCTGGGGGTGCTTCACCCTTAATCATCTTCGCAAGTTTTTCTAGAGCTAAAACAACCCCATGAAGGATAGCCTCCGGTCTTGGTGGGCATCCTGGGACGAAGACGTCTACTGGAATCACGTTGTCAAGGGGGGCATTCGTGAATGGGCTCTCGTAGAATACGCTTCCTCCCGTTGGACAGGCACCCACAGCAATTACCACCTTTGGATCGGGGGTTTGCTCGTACACTAGCTTTACCCTCTCCAAGCTCTGATTGGTTACCGGCCCGGTGACTATTAGAACATCCGCATGCCTCGGGCTCCCCACTAGCTTTACTCCGAATCTCTCAGCATCATATCGAGGAGTTAAAGCCGCAATTATCTCAATGTCACATCCGTTACAGCTTCCGCTGTTTACGTGGAACACCCAAGGTGATCTTCCGATAAACCTGCAGAGTTGTGCAATTCTCCTTTCAAGCCTCTTCCTTTCCTGGGGATTACCTTGATCAGCGGGGACCTTAATCGTCATTTCCTCACCCCCTAAGCAATATCACGACAAGTATGAACGCGGTGGTCATTAGGAGATAGCTGACGTAGTCAGTAAGCAATCCTGTGTGATCCGCCTTGAGGGTGGCAAAGAACTTCTTTGCTCCATTTATTAAGCCCCACATGGTGTTCTTTCCTGTATGGAAGCCTTCAAGATGCTCGAATCCTGGGATGACTTTGTCGGGATCTTCACCGCTTATAAATATCTTTGTGCCATCGCCGACTTCTCTCGTGCCCATTCCAGCACTCTTAGCCCATCTCTCGAGGAGGTAAGCAAGGATTAAACCGATGATAAAGACGAGGACAAAGTAGAGGGCATCCCAATAACCGAACACTTCAACCACCTCCCATCAGGGTTGCAACATAGCCAAGGATATCCCAGAGGCTCCTCGCCGCGGGAATCATGAACTTGTCGCTTATCTGCCATGGGAAGAATCCCATGACTATTATCGCCAGCACGAGGATGAACATTGGAAGCAACATTGAAATCCCTGGGTCTTTGGCGTTGAGTACTTTCTCGCTTGGCCTTCCAAAGAACGTGAACAGAACCCTTACATAGGCCGCGGTACAGAATGCCGTTCCTATTATCGCTATCGCACCAACTATTGGATTGAAGAGTGCCGAGCTCTCGTAGATCAACCACTTGCTCGCGAAGCCGTTCAGAGGCGGCATACCAACTATCGCCGCGGCACCGATTAAGAATGCAAATGAAGTCTTTGGCATGGTCTTTGCTAAACCGCTCAATTCATTGAGATTCCTCGTCCCAATTTCGTGGATTACCGCTCCAGCTACAAGGAAGAGGAGGGCTTTCATTATCGCGTGATTAACTACATGATATATTGCTCCAGCCAGTGCAACTTCCCCAACCTTCGTTCCATAGGCTACTATTCCTATACCCAGACCGAGGAGTATGTAGCCTATCTGACCGACTGAAGAATATGCAAGTAACCTTTTCATGTCCTCCTGCACCACTGCCATTGCATTTCCCACTATCAGGGTTATGCAGGCGAAGAAGATTATTATCCAGCCAACGGTTACCGGGTTGAGGGCTGGCCAGAATATGCTAAAGATTATCCTTGCCATTGCATATATTCCACCCACCTTGATGACGAGACCTGATAACATTGCTGAAATTGAGCTTGGTGCAGCTGGGTGAGCATCTGCAAGCCACATGTGAACTGGAGAAGCACCACTCTTGAACAGTAGCCCTCCCAAGAATAATGCTAAGGCCACCTTGGCAACTATCGTTGGATTCTGTGAGATCTTAACCGCCAAGTAGCCCATGGTTAATGTTCCATACTGGCCATATAGGAGGGTAATCCCCAGGAGTATGAAGCTACTCGCCAATGAACCCACGAACATGTACTTGATACCAGCCTCAATCCCTTCCCACGTGTCATTTCTGAATGCAACTAGAGCATAGCTTGCAATGCTCATTATCTCAAGGAATACATAGAAGTTGAAGATATCACCTGTTATCGCTATACCAAGCATTCCCAGTTCTAGTATTAGGATCAAAGTGTAAAACTTCTCAAGGCCAGTATCGTGCTTCATGTACTCTATTGAGTACAAAACTGCGAGGAAACTCACAAACGTTATTATGAGCACCATTATTGCTCCGAACTTATCTACCTCCCAAACGATCCTAATTGGGAAGTCCGCCTTGCCGAAGGGACTCTTGGCTCCCAGCGTGTAGAGTAATGTTCCCTTGCTCCACACCTCCCTGAACACCTGAATACCCACTATAAGAGTAGCAAAGCTTATTATTGTAGCCCATGCTTCCTTCGCTTTCCCTTTTAGCAGGCTCACTATTGGCATTGAAAACGCTCCAAATAATGGGATGATTATGAGGAACGGTAACCACATCATCCCCTCAACCTCCTAAGCTTTGTTACATCAAGCGTTCCATAGTGTCTGTAAGCGTTAACAGTAAGAGCGACTGCCAACGAGAGGACACAAACTCCAATGACTATGCTCGTAAGCACTAAAGCCTGGGGAATTGGCGCGACCATGGCTCCACCTTCATAGCCAGTGTAAATTGGGGCGGTTGGTAGAAGACCATTTTCCATCCTGTAGCCTTCGCTGATGAGAAGGAGGTGAATTCCCGAGTCAATTAAGTCAAGGGCCAGTATCAGCTTGATTAGGTTCCTCTTGTATAGTAGGGCATAAATTCCCAGGGCCACCATTATTATAGCTGTCAGATACTGGAAGGCTATCATTCCTTCCACCTCCTAAACAACGAGAGCGCAAATACTGCTGAGACTAGTCCGGTAAACACCTTAAGGCCAACTCCAAGGTTCATTATCGGAAGGAAACCCGCTGAAAGCAATGTCCCAGGCTTTCCATTGAACAGCGGACCGTTGTGCCAGAGCGTGTTGTAGAAGAACGCCACGCTTAAGCCAAGCATTGCCGCACCCAAGAACACCAGCCCACCTACTCCTTCCAATGCTGAATACAGGTTCTTGTTTATCTTCTCTTTTGCCGCCTTGAGTCCAAATGCCACTAGGAAGAGTATTCCAGCGCCGGCGATAGTAGCTCCTCCCTGGAAGCCACCTCCTGGGGTAAGGTGACCGTGCATGACAATGTAAGCACCGAATATACCGATAAATGGAACAAGTGCTCTCGCATTCGTTCTCACAATGAGTCCCATGTCCTCACTCATTTTCCTCCCTCCTCCAAGGCCTTAGAAGGGCAATTGCACCTGCTATTGCCGTAAAGAGAACCGTTGCCTCTCCAAGCGTATCGTAACCTCTGTAGTCAAATACTATGTCAGTAACGATGTTATTTCCTCCAACTTCCTCAACACCATGCTTTATGTAATAGTCATCGGTATAGCGATACTTTAGCCAGTCTTCTCCGCCGAGTCCAAATTTTATTCCGTACTTCGGACTTAAAGCTACCATTAATCCTGCAAATATCACGAGTAGAGACAGAAAGGCTAAAGCTCTCTTCATGGGGCCTCACGCTCCCACCTTTCAGTTTTCGCTATGGCGTAGATAACAACTGCAGTTACAACACCAGCACCAACCGCAGCTTCGGCTATGGCCACGTCCGGAGCATGGAGCATGTAGAATTCCAAGCTAAGGAGGAGACTCATTGCCGCTGCTGCTATCGCTGCTGCCAATAGATCCCTTAGAGTTATCATGAGGACAGATGAAACTATAATACCCAACAGAACTATGAACTGGATGATCATGTCAACATTCATTCTCCTCCCTCCTTTTCATATAGGCATCAACCACTGCTCTCTTCGGCATATATCCACTTAGGTGGGCAGCTTTGGCTATTGCATGGGCTCCAACTGGGTTCGTCATGAGAAGTGCGAACATTGCAACGAAGCTGTGAATGGCCATCTGAAGATACTTAGGATTGCCAGTTTCCTTTAGCCTCACTACTGAGTGAACTATGACCGCGAACACCGCAAACATCGTTCCAAAGGTCGTGCACTTAGTCGCTCCATGCAACCTTGTATACACGTCCGGGAACCTATGAAGGGCTATGCTACCAAGCAAGTTGAACACCACGCTAATCCCGAGGAAAGCCATTATCAGGTAATCAGCTATCATGATAATCCCCCCTGAAGGTACTTCGCTATTATTAATGTTCCAACATAGCTCAGCAGTGCGTAAACTATCGCTATATCAATGTAAATTGCCCTCTCGTACGCTGCCCCCAAGAGAACCATCGCTGCCACAACGAGGGTATTCATGGTATCAAGAGCGACTACCCTGTCTGGAACTGAGGGGCCTAGTATCAGTCGAAGGAGTGTTATTAGACCTGCTATTCCGATGAGAAGAGTTGCATAAAAGAACATCATTCTCCCAACCTCCTAGCCCACTTTTCAAACGGGCCTGAAACAGGTTCAGAGCTTTCGGGCCATTCTTGTCCTTCAGGTATATTGATCCAGTGAACATAGAGGGCTTTCTCATCTGGACAAGCTTCGATTGTTAGAGTTCCTGGGGTCAAAGTTATTGAATTGGACAGAATTGTATACTGGGCATCGTTCTCTAGATCAACAGGAACCCTAACGATCCCTGGCCTTATTTTTCCTGTAATGACTCTATAGGCAACATCAAAGTTTGCCTTGACCATGCCCCAGAAGAGCACTGGGAAGTACGCCATGAACATTATCCACTTCACTGGATTTAAGAACCTCGAGGCCTTTTCTCCAATTATGTCCCTTGTCGCATAAGCCACTATTACTGAGAATATTAAGCCTGCCACTAGTTCCTGTACGTTCCAAAGCATTCCCTTGCTACCAACAGTGAGCACGAGCCAAATGAAATACGCCCACGCGAAAGCCGTAATGAATGACATAACTCAACCCCCTCAACCATTGGTTTGAAACAGTATTTCAAGAGCTTATTTCTTCTCCTTTCAAACCAAGTTGGCTCTAAAATCTTAAAAGGGTTTTTTAAAGCGATGAGTTTTAAACAAAAGTCCCCAACTTTTGGTTAAGTATTTCAGGTTAATTAATGTTACACACCTCTGTCCCAAAATGCTTTTAAATATTCACCAACTATTGTGTGCCAGCGAGAGAAAGGAGGTGAGTTCAAAATGTTCAGTTTAGGGGGACTAACAAAAAGCACTGTCGATGAGAGCAAGGTCTGGGACGTAATAATCATCGGTGCTGGGCCAGCAGGGTACACAGCGGCAATTTACGCCGCGAGATTTGGTCTTGAGACAATAATTATCACAAAAGATCTCGGAGGAAACATGGCCATAACGGACCTAATAGAGAACTACCCAGGATTTCCAGAAGGGATAAGTGGCTCAGAACTCTCCAACAGAATGTATGAGCAAGTTAAGAAGTATGGGGTCGACGTTATATTTGATGAAGTCATTAGGATAGACCCAACTGAATGCGCATATTATGAAGGACCTTGCCACTTTAGTGTTAAAACAGCAAATGGAAAGGAGTATAGATCTAAGACAATAATAATCGCAGTTGGAGCAGAACCTAGGAAGCTAAATGTCCCAGGAGAGAAGGAGTTCACGGGAAGGGGAGTTAGTTACTGTGCAACTTGTGACGGACCGTTATTCGTCGGTAAGGAAGTCATCGTAGTTGGCGGAGGAAATACGGCACTTCAAGAAGCTTTATATCTGCACAGTATTGGAGTTAAAGTTACTCTAGTCCATAGGAGAGACAAGTTCAGGGCAGATAAGATCCTCCAAGATAGACTTAAGGAAGCTGGAATACCAACAATTCTTAATACTGTAGTTACAGAAATTAAGGGGACAAACAAAGTCGAGAGTGTCGTTTTGAAGAACGTTAAGACTGGAGAGATATTTGAGAAAAAAGTCGATGGGGTGTTCATATTCATCGGCTATGAGCCAAAAACAGATTTTGTTAAGCATCTTGGAATTACCGACGAGTACGGTTACATAAAGGTTGACATGTACATGAGGACAAAAGTCCCAGGAATATTTGCAGCTGGAGATATAACCAACGTATTCAAGCAAATTGCAGTAGCTGTCGGCCAAGGAGCAATTGCTGCAAATTCTGCAAAAGAGTTCATAGAAAGCTGGAACGGAAAGAGTATAGAGTGAACTTTTCTTTTCTCTGAAAATTTTTCGAACAAAAATGATCATTTTCGAGCTTAAAGTTAAAAGTCTGTTCTCCAACCTTTTCTGGGTGAGAGCAAATGGAGCTTAGACCAAATGTTAAGGAGATTCCTGGACCAAAAGCAAAAAAAGTAATTGAAGAGCACCACAAATACATGGCAACGACAACAAATGACCCAAACGAGTACTTTCTCGTTATCGAGAAGGCTGAAGGAGTTTACTGGATCGATGTTGATGGAAACGTGATCTTAGACTTCTCATCAGGAATTGGAGTCATGAATGTGGGGCTTAGAAACCCCAAGGTTATAGAGGCTATAAAGAAGCAACTTGACCTCGTTCTCCACGCCGCTGGAACAGACTATTATAACCCCTACCAGGTTGAGCTGGCAAAGAAGCTTGCAGAAATAGCCCCAGGAGATGTTGAGAGGAAAGTATTCCTTAGTAATAGCGGAACAGAGGCTGATGAAGCAGCTTTAAAGATAGCGAAGTGGTCCACGAACAGGAAGATGTTCATAGCCTTTATAGGAGCATTTCACGGAAGAACTCACGGAACTATGAGCCTAACTGCCAGTAAACCCGTTCAGAGGAGCAGAATGTTCCCAACAATGCCCGGAGTAGAGCACGTGCCATATCCGAACCCCTATAGAAACCCATGGCACATCGACGGTTACGAACACCCAGATGAGCTCGTGAACAGGGTTATCGAGTACATCGAGGAGTACCTATTCGAGCACTACGTTCCAGCTGAAGAGGTTGCCGGAATATTCTTTGAGCCAATTCAGGGTGAGGGCGGCTACGTAGTTCCACCGAAGAACTTCTTCAAGGAACTCAAGAAGCTAGCCGACAAGTATGGGATTTTACTAATCGATGACGAAGTTCAGATGGGAATGGGCAGGACAGGAAAGATGTGGGCAATTGAGCACTTCGACATTGTTCCAGATATAGTTACTGTTGCAAAGGCCCTCGGTGGTGGAATACCAATAGGAGCCACGATCTTTAGGAAGGACCTCGACTTTGGAGTCAGCGGAGTCCACAGCAACACCTTCGGAGGCAACGCCGTTGCAGCTGCCGCTGCCTTGGCAGTAATCGAGGAGCTCCAGAATGGATTGATAGAGAACGCCCAGAAGCTCGAGCCACTGTTCAGGGAGAGGCTTGAGGAAATGAAAGAGAAGTACGAGATAATTGGAGACGTCAGGGGACTTGGCCTCGCATGGGGTGTTGAGTTCGTCAAGGACAGGAAGACCAAGGAGTACGCAACGAAGGAGAGAAACGAGATAGTGGTCGAGGCACTCAAGAGGGGACTTGCACTGCTTGGCTGTGGAAAGAGCGCAATAAGGCTCATTCCACCGCTGATAATCAGCGAGGAAGAGGCAAAGATAGGGCTCGACATATTCGAAGAGGCAATAAAGGTAGTAAGCGAGAAGTACGGATACAAGATTCACTGAATCAAGGAGAGTACATGCCTTATCGCCTCTGCTCCTCCCTCCCCATAACTTTTCTTTGTTATGTAGTCAGCTTCCCTCTTTAGGGATTCTGGAGCCTGAGCAACTGCAATTTTATAACCAACAACCTTGAAGGCATCCAGATCGTTCTCCCCATCTCCAATGTGGGCAACTTCTCTCGGCTTTATCCCTAGGATTTCACAGGCTTTCTTTATTCCAGTCCCCTTGTTTATCCAAGGCTTCTTCACATGAATTGCAAAACCAGAATCAACTGCAACCAAGTTAAGGTTGAGCTCTCGTATGAGTGCTCTAACGGTATCAACGTCAATGGTTTCCCTCATTATTACGAGTCCAGCTTTCCTGTCGGGCATCGTGTGACTAGTTCTCGCATTTGGAAATTTCTTTCTTATCTCGTTCCACAAAACCCACTCCTCATCCATTGATGTTAAGAAAATCCTTCTCTTTTTGTATGAAATTGCTCCTCCATCTTCAGCAACTACGGGACCAGATGTCCCCAATAGGATGCTTGCTGCCTCAGCGAACTGAACTGTATTCCCCGTTACGAGCATTATTGGAATTCCTCTAGCCTCGGCTTCCCTTATAGCCTTCAATGCCTCTTCATGCACCTTCCTGTCAGGATAAGTTATCGTTCCGTCAATGTCAATTGATATTGCCCTAATCTTCATCTAACCACCTTTACCACTATTAAACTAAGGTTTTTAAATTAGCATTGAATAGTTTAAAATGGCCGGAACCCAGGAGATGAGCCGAAACCGGCAACGGGAGTAGGTAATCCTTGGGTTCCGTTGGGGCGATGGCGCCCGCCCGGGGCTTCGAGCCCGAACCGCCTCCCGTTGGGAGGCTGATGGCGCCTATTCTGAAAGCTTTACGGGAGGCGAGAGTATGGGCTCGAAGCTGAAGGAGTTTATTAACTTAGAAAAGGTGCTCGAATACGTTGAAAAGAGAAGACACGATGATGGAGGATACTGTTTCGTATCTCAACTCTCAGATACAAACATAAACGACACGTATTATGCCGTAAAGATTTACACTCTACTTGGAATGGAAGTTCCAGAGAAAGAGAAGACAATAGAGTTCCTCTATAACTCGGCACAAATGCAGACAGCAGCCGTTGGAGTCGCAATGGCCATCGAAGCTCTAGCAATTCTAGGGGCTAAGGATTTGGCTAGAGAGAAGCTAGAGCTACTGTTCAAGAAGTACAATCCAGTGGAAGGAAAATTTGCCGTTGGATTAGGGGGAAGTGAAGAGTTCGGAACGGCAACACCACTTGAGGCAACTTACTGGGCTTCCAAGGCCATGGAATCCGTAGACTACAGACCATCTCAGGAAATGAAAGAGAGAATTATGGAGTTCATAATGCAGTACAAAATGGGTGACGGCTTTGGTGTGGAGCACCCGACGACAACGATGACATATCAGGCATTGTACTCACTTAACTTCTTGGGACAGAAAATCGACACTAGACATTTTGAGCTCTGTGAAGTTTGTGGGGACTGGGGAGGCTTCACGGAAGTTCCCAACTCTCTTCCACCATACATAGAGCCAACGTTTTACGCACTGAGAGGACTGCAGATGCTTGGAAAGAGGGCCACATGCATAAGAAGACACATTAAGTTCATAAAAGCCTTGCAGAATCCGAACGGGGGATTCAGGAGAAGCTACGAGCTGGGGATTTCAAACTTCCAGAACACATATAGGGCACTCGCAAGCTTGGATGTACTTGTAAGGTGGCTGTAATGGAGATTTGGGTATCTGAAGAGGATATAGAGTTAATAAAAGCCAATAAGGAGAAGATAGAACAAATACTCAGATCAGAAGACAAACTCAGAGAGCTTCTTCTTTCCCTTAAATTTAAATTTCTTAAAGAACGACAATCTGCTTTAGAAAATAGATTAAGCAGAGTCTCCACAGAGTATGAAAGACTTGTAAAATTCTATGTACAGGCTGAGAATGACAAGATGAAAATGATGGAGCTAAGACTCAAGCTCCATAGAGAGAACGAGAGGTTAAGGAGGCAACTAAATGAAAGTCGTCTTCAAAGCAAGTAGATGGAACAAAGTTTCTATAGACGTTCCCGAAAAAGCCCTAAAAATGATAGAAAAAAGTGATTTTGAACTAATTGAAGTAATAAAAGCTATATGCAATGGAGAACTTGAAAACGAATTCTTGAATGACAATTTCGAAAAGATAGAGAAACTGGAGAAAGAACTCTTTGAGTTGGAAGGTAGATGGTCCTCAATTAGATTCAAAGCCTACCAACTAGCCTTAGATAATAAGAACTTAGCAATTCAACTATCAGGCATGATAGCTGAAAATGCACGACTCAGAAAAATGCTTGGATTAGAAGAAGGAGACTACCGAGAAGCTAAAGAACTTATAAAGAGATACCTAGTATTCAGTGGGACGGAGAATGGTTCTAGCGGTAAAAGTTCCCAGGACTGAGGGAGAGAAAGTTAGGAGGAAGTTACTCGAGCGTGGCGTGCTCGATAGGGGATACAAGATAAAAGTTGAGGGGGACTACATTCTCATCCCCGTAACTTCTGAGGTTGAGGGATTTGATATTGTTGATGTTGAGCTTGAAAAAGCAGAGAGAAGACCACACAGTTATAGAGAGGTAGTAAAGATACCAGAAACCCTACAAAAATTCCTTCCAAGCTCGTTCGACATAATAGGGGACATAGCGATAATAGAGATACCCGAGGAGCTCAAAGGATATGAGAGAGAAATTGGGGAGGCAATAATAAAGGTTCACAAGAACGTTAAGGCAGTATTCATGAAGGGAGGAAATGTTGAAGGAGAATACAGGGTCAGAGAGCTTATTCCCATAGCGGGAGAAAAGAGAACTGAAACCATCCACAGGGAGAACGGGATAAGGCTGAAGCTCGATGTTGCTAAGGTTTACTTCTCCCCCCGCCTAGCAACTGAGAGGATGAGGATATTTAACAGGACAAAAGCCAGAGAAGTTGTTTTCGATATGTTCGCGGGCGTTGGCCCTTACTCAATCTTGCTGGCTAAGAAGGCAAAAATTGTCTTTGCGTGCGATATAAATCCCTGGGCCATAAGATACATGGAGCAGAATATAAAGCTGAACAAGACATGGAACGTCGTTCCAATCTTAGGAGATGCCAGAGAAGTTGCGAAGAAAGTCAAAGCGGACAGGATAATAATGAACCTGCCAAGGTTTGCCAAAGATTTCTTAAGGGAAGCATTCACAAGCGCTAAGAATGGAACAATTATCCACTACTATGGATTCGGACCAGAGAAAGATCCCTTCGAAGACCACATTTGGGCTATTAAGAGGGTAGCCCGAGAATTCAACGCTGACGTTGAAATACTGGATAAAAGGATAATAAGGAACTATGCTCCCAGGCGGTACAACATAGCCATAGACTTCAAGGTCACCTTTTCATAAACCAGCTCTCCAGTGTCGACTGTCTTCCTGCCCTAACTGCCTTTTTAAGCCTCTCTAATCCATTTTTTACTCTCTCCTCGCTGAAGTCATGCTCATCGCAGAGGAACTTTAGAATCCCTTCCTCATCAGGCTCCTTCCACTGCAACTTGTATTCGTCGGTCACGGGAGGATTGAGGAAGAACTCTTTGATGGCATATAGGTCAACTTCACTCTGCTTCTGGAACTTGGCCAAGGGATCCTTCGAGTGCCTAACTATTTCCAATGCCTTCTTTGGTCCTATACCCTTTATTCCCCCAGGGTTATAGTCCGTGCCAACGAGAATGGCCAGCTCAATCAGCTTCTCCCTCGTAAGCTTTAGCGAGGAGAGAACTTCCTCAAGTACAACGAGTTCTGGCTTAACTTCCACGTAAACGTTCTTCCCAGGGAGTTTCCTCTTTCCAGTTATGGTAAGGTTCCTAACTAACCTGGGTGCTCCAAATAGAAGTGAGTCATAATCCTGGCTTGCAGAAGCGTAAACGTGGCCCTTAGATGCCATGTAAGCTGCTTGGGCCTCACCCTCACTTGGGGCTTGAACAACTGGAATGCCCATCAGCTCAAGTAGCTTCTTTGCATCCTCAATCAGCATCTCATTAACCCTAGTGGCCCTCTGGGCGTACTTTCTCGCCTCTTCTATATCACCCTTTGCAAGTGCTTCCCTCCATTTAACTTCTGCCTCTTCCCTAGCCTCCTTTCTCTTCTCTAGCTCCTTCTTTTTGAACTCCGGAGGCTTTCCATCGAAAACGTAAGCTGGCTTAATTCCTGCTTCCATTAGATTTATCGTCCTATAGAAGAGACCACTGAGGTGAGAGGTTATTCTTCCCTTAGAATCCATCAGTGGAGTACCATCTCTCTGCCTTATCGTGGACAGGAACTGGTAAATGGCGTTAAGGGCATCAATAGCAACCTTTTTCCCATATAAGTTCTCAAGCTCTATTTCCTTTCGTGGAATTAGCTCACCTATGGGAACACCCATAATATCACCTCAGCCTACCGGTGTGCTCATCACCTCTCAGATGAGGGGAAGGTTCATCATCTGATCTTATCTTGAATTCCGAGGATTATTAAGTTAATCATTTGGATTATCTTTTGTTAGATTAACGTATATCCATCCAAGCACAAATATTACTGCCGAAAAGCCAATAAGAACCTTGAAGTCATACATTTTCCCTATCATGATCTTTCTAACTATAGCCATTATTCCCAGTTCTGCAATCCTCCTCATGCTTACGTGATGTTCCCTTAAGTAGAGAGATAGGAGTTCATACATCTCAAGTAAGATTAAAACGAGTAGAAAATTCTCAAGTGCCAATTCAAGATTTCCAGAGAGGAGATGGATCACAGTCTTATACAACGCTACACTGATGAATCCTATTACAACTATCTCAAGCAAAGCCACGATAATGTCGAATACTGAAGTGAGCACTGAAACTATACTCCCACGCATTGCAAGGAGAATAAAAAGAGAAGGTATTTAAGCCTTAGCATAAAGCCAACAGGCCACAAAGTGATCCTTTTCAACTTCCACCATTGGGGGCTCCTTTTTATCGCATAGTCCTGCTTTAGCGTAGGGACACCTCGGGTGGAACCTACAACCTTCCGGCGGATTAATGGGGCTTGGTGGCTCTCCTGTAACCTTCATCCTCTTCTTTTTCATTTCTCTCGCGATATCCGGATCTGGTATCGGTATAGCCGAGAGGAGCATCTGGGTGTAGGGGTGTAATGGATTCTCGAAGATCCTATCGGCGGGACCTACTTCAACTAACTTGCCCAAGTACATCACACCAATCCTGTCGCTCATGTACTTAACTACACCCAAGTCGTGACTTATAAACAGGTATGTGAATCCGTGCTTCTCTTGAAGTTCCTTCAGGGTATTAAGGATGTTCGCCTGAACTGAAACGTCCAATGCTGATGTCGGCTCATCCAACACTATGAACTCGGGCTTTAACGCGAGAAGCCTAGCTAAGGCTATTCTCTGCCTCTGACCTCCGGAGAATTCATGAGGATAACGGTAGAGGTGCATCTCATTAAGACCAACACTTTCCAGTAGCTTTATCACGAATTCTTCCGGATCATCAACCTGAATTCCATGAAATCTTACCGGCTCCATGATTATTTGGAAGACGGTCTGCCTTGGATTAAGTGAAGAATAGGGATCCTGGAACATTATCTGAGCCTTCCTTCTGAACCACTTAAGCTCCTCACCTTTTAGCTTTGTAACGTCCTTGCCCATGAATATTATCTTACCATCGGTAGGCTCAATTAGCCTGAGTATTGTCCTTCCGGTTGTGGTCTTTCCACAACCACTTTCTCCTACTAGTCCAAATGTCTCACCCTTTCTTATTTCGAAGCTTACCCCATCAACTGCTTTTACCCATCCGACGGTTCTGAAGAGTCCTCTGACAGGGAAGTATTTCTTTAGATTTTCAACCTTAAGTACAGGCTCGGCCATTTAAATCACCTCAATACAAGTGACAAGCAACAAAGTGACCTGGCTCAATTTCTTTCAACTCTGGAACTTTCTGCTTGCAGATATCCATAACCCTTGGACATCTCGGATGGAATCTACATCCCGATGGAGGAGTTATTAGGTTTGGCACGGTTCCTGGGATAGCCTCAAGCTTCTCTATCTTAGTCATTGGATTAGGAACGGCCTTCAGGAGACCCTGGGTGTATGGATGCAATGGGTTCTTGAATATCTGATCGACGCTCCCTATCTCTACTATCTTTCCAGCGTACATCACTGCAACCCTATCTGCTGTCTCAGCCACTACACCCAAGTTGTGAGTTATCAGTATTATAGTGGCCTTGTATTCTTTCTTCATCTTCTCCAGCAATTCAAGAATCTGAGCCTGAACGGTCACATCCAAGGCCGTTGTTGGTTCATCAGCTATCAGTATCCTGGGATTGTTTGATACCCCAATTCCAATGACAACTCTCTGCTTCATACCACCTGAGAGCTCATGCGGATAGTTGTTTACTCTCCTCTCTGGATCAGGTATCAGGACTGATTTGAGGATTTGAATAGCCTTCTGGATGCCCTCTTTTATACTCTTGATCTTTCCGTGAACTTCCATCGCTTCAGCTATCTGGTACCCAACGGTGTAGAGGGGATCCAAGGAGGAGTGTGGATCTTGGAAAATGTAAGCAATCTCGTTGCCTCTAATCTGCCTTATTTCTTCTTCGCTAAGCTTTAGCAAATCAACAACACTACCATCTTCTCTATGGTAGAGAACTTGCCCCTCAACTATTCTTCCCGGGCTCTCGATCAGTTGCGTTAATGCTCTGGATGTAACACTCTTTCCACATCCTGTTTCACCTACCAATGCGAAGGTTTCTCCCTTGTAAACGTCAAAGGACACCTTTTCTATGGCCTTCACAATTCCTGCGTAAGTGTAAAAGTGAACGGTGAGATTTCTAACTTGGAGGATGGGTTCAGGCACTTTCCTCACCCTCCTTCTTGCTCTTCTTGACCTTGAACTCTATACTCCTTCTAGTCTTTGGATCGAGAATATCTCTCAATCCATCACCAAGCAGGTTCCATCCCAGGGCCGTCAGCAGAACCACTAGTCCCGGATAGAACACCAGCCACCAGCATCTCGGGAAGTACTGAGCACCGTCGTAAACTATCCTACCCCAGTCCGCTATTGGTGGTGTTGCACCTAGACCAAGGAAGCTCAGTCCCGCCTCCATTAGCACTACTCCACCGAAGTCAAGTGTTATGTAAACTAGAATTGGACCGATAATGTTGGGGAGAATGTGTCTGAAGAGTATCGTTCTCGTGGGAAGTCCTATAGCCCTAGCGGCTTCAACGTAGAGCTTTTCCCTCTCGGTTAGTGTCGAACCTCTTGTAATTCTAGCATATCCTGGCCACCATACGATTATCATTGCAACTATAACCGCAAGCAACCTTCCCAGGTTACCGGCCTCTCTCTTATCTAAGGCAAATATTGCAAGTACTATCTTCTCTAGAAGGGGATGACTTGTAATCAACGCCTGAAGCCTATCAGGTAGCACAGCGGAAAATGCTATTGCAAGTATCAATGCCGGGAATGAAAGGAACATGTCCGTTATACGCATTATCAGCTCATCTACTTTTCCTCCATAGTATCCAGCCACCAAACCTAAAATTATTCCCAGTGGGACTCCAAAGGCAATGACTATTATTGAGATGACGAAACTAGTTCTAGCACCTTGCAGAATAAGGCTGAGCAGGTCTCTACCGTAATGATCCGACCCCAGAGGGTAGTATATCACGGTATTGTTGTAATACTCTAATGTGGCCTTGCTCCCTGGGGGAACTAGGTAAACCTGGCTATAGTTAGAGGTATAGAGCGTTGGGAAGAAGTTATACTTCCATGGGGCAAGATATGGACCAAATATACCAACAAATATAAAGAGTATTACAAGGAACAAGCCTATTAGGGCTGGGGGGGATCTATTGAGGGCGTAAAGCATTAATCTCCATTCCTCTAACTTTGATCTGTTCTTTTCCATCCAGCCCTTCTTGAATAAGCTTATGAATTTACCTAAAGCAATTACAAATTTATCAGCGAGCTTGTCTAGTATGCTCTTCTTATATTCCTCTTGCATTCTAACTCACCCCTTAGTATCTAACTCTTGGATCTATGATCGCATACAGTATATCAACAATCAGGTTCGTTATGACGTATATCAGGGCATAGATGAAGGTTATTGCAACCACTACAGGGAAGTCAAGGTTCTGTATCGCCTGCACGGCATAGCTACCCATGCCAGGAAGCCCAAATACCGTCTCTGTAATTGGAGTACCTCCGAGCAATCCTCCAAACTGCAGACCAAGAACCGTTATTATCGGAACTAGAGCATTCTTGAGAGCATGCTTGTATATCCTCATCTTTGGTACTCCTTTTGCTTTCAGGAACTGGACAAAGTCAGAGCTCAAAGCTTCAAGGAAGCTGTTCCTCACAAATCTAGCTGTGACTCCCATGCCAAGAAATCCAAGGGTAAATCCTGGAAGCCAAAATCTTGCTAAGTGTTGCTTAAAGAGATCAAACTGCCCACGCAGGAGAGCATCTATCATTGGCACATGAGTTATTGGCTTTGGTATTGGCGGGACTCCTGCAATTGTCGTTATCCTATATTTAACAAAGAATATGTATAGCATTAGGTATCCTAGCCAGAATGCAGGTGTCGAAACTCCGAGTAGTGCAAATATCCTAACAGCTGTGTCTATCCAGCTGTTCCTCTTTAGGGCTGAAATTATACCCAGAGGAATACCAATTAATAGCATAAATATAAACGCTATTATAGCCAATTGTAACGTTACAGGGAATCTCTTACCAACGTCATACATGACAGGGTTTGATGTCCTTGGATCTATTATCGTATTTGTTAGGAGACCCTTCATGAGGAAGATGTACTGGTCGTACCATGGTTTGTCTAAGTGATATTGCTTCCTTATTAGTTCTATAGCCTCCTTAGTTGCTTTTTCTCCACCAGCCCACGCTTTTACGGGATCTGCTGGGATTTTATATGCGATTAGGAACACTATTAACGTCACTCCAATTATCGTTGGTATAAAAGTTAGCATTCTTCTTATCAGGAACTTTTTTAGGTTCGCCATTTTTGTCCCTCCATGAACATTATCACATGTAAATTCGCATCTAGGAATAGGAACATCCAAATAAAAATAATTTGCTCATCAAAGGTGATAAAACTTTGTCTCTAAGCTTCCTACACTGAAAATATGTTAACTGAAAACTTGAAAAATAAAAATAATATTCAAAGGGAATCAGCTAGAAACCTGAATGTTGACTTCCTTGAACTTCGTTGCGCCATAGAGGAATGGTCCAACCCAGTTATCGGAGTCAAGGTAGTCTGGGACCCAACCGACGATGTAGACGTCGAAGTCACCCTTCTCAGTCTTTCCTAGGTAGACTGGCCACTCATAGCTCTCAACAGTAACCTGGAAACCAAGCTGACTCCAGACGTTCTGGATGAGAGTCATAACCTTTTCACGCTGGGAGTTACCGGAGTTGTAGATTAGCTTGATCTTATACTTGGTCGGATCGATACCAGCCTCTTGCAGTAACTGCTTGGCCTTGGCTATGTTGTAGGTGTACTTGATTATACCGTACTCAGTGTAACCTGGCCATGGCTTGGGTATTGGTCCCCAGTTCCTCTCAAGCAGACCGTTGTATACTACCTTAGCGATCTGGTCGTATGGTATTGCATATGCTAGGGCCTGCCTAACCTTCACGTTGTTGAAGGGCTCTCTCTGGGTGTTGAAGACTATGAATGTAAGTATTGGCTGTAGTAGCTGGGTCTGCACTATTATCTTAAAGTTGCCCTTAGTAACTCCCTTCACGTCCTCAATCTTGTCAGTTGGTATTGCAGCAACATCAGCAGTTCCAGTAGTTAGTAGCTGAACTCTAGCGACAGCGTCATTGTTGATTATGTAAATAACCCTCTTGTGTCCTGGGTTCTTCGTGGCGTTCCAGTAGTATGGATTATACTCGAGAACTATGTAGCTGTTCTCCTGGTAGTCCTTCACGTAGAATGGTCCCGTACCAACTGGGTACTTGTGCATGAGCTGGTGAGTTGGATCATTTGCACCCTTCTGTACATACTTCGCCCACGCTGTTGGATCCTTACCGTAGTTGCTGTCCTTGAGGGCCTGCTCATACTTGTCACCAAGTAAGTACTCCATTGGAACAACACTAAGGAACGGATCGGCTAGGATGTTAAGTACTGCGGCATATGGGTGTGGCAATACTAGCTTGAACACTCCAGCTGTTGGTCCGTTGTATCCGAAGAACTCGAGTAACTCCTTAAGTGACTTAACTTCCTTAGTCTTGCCGTGGTATTCCGCAATGAGTGGGTGCTCCTGTAGGTACTTATCAAACTCATCTTCGGTAAGAGCTATGGAGTGGTTAACATCCATGAATGTTGTGACCATCCAGCTGACTGAGTGACCAAGTCTTGCAACACGCCAGAAGGTGAATGCAACATCGACTGCGTCAATTGGATAAGTCTTATCATGCCATGGGTCATAAGCTTTAACTCCTCCTCTGATGACGAAGTACCACTCAGTACCATCCTTGTTGTGGGCCCAAGCAACTGCAAGGTCTGGACTTACTTCTTCTGTCTCGTTCTTCCAGTATGTAACTAGGGTATCTCCTATCTCATGCCAAATTTCCCATCCAAAGGTCTCATAGGTCCATGCTGGATCGAAGCTCTCTGGCCATCCAATGGTAGCTATAACATATGTCTCAGGATCGTTCTTGTAGTCTCCAATTCCAGTATCAACAACTGGAGCATTCTTGTCTTCCCATAGGAGGTCATACCTCTCTGGGAGGGTTGGGTGGTAGTATCTTCCCTTGACCCAGCTCCAGTAGACACGTAGCTGCCTGTTCTGTCCGAGGATGACTTCAGGTACGTAGTAGTTACCCAGGATGTAGAGAGCCTTAAAGATTTCAGTTCTTATCTCTGGGTTTGTTTCCCTTCTTGCGGCAATAACAAGCGCGTCAACGTTAGTGTCCCTGAAGAACGCTGGATTAATTGCACCGAATCCCTGACCTTCCTCCATTAACTTCTTAACTGGGACGGTATTCTTCTCGTCAACAACATAAGTGACCCTAATAACCTTCTTTCCACTTGGTATTGAAACTGAAGGCTCAGCCCCCTTTGGCCCAACAACAACTATCGCAGTACCAGTATCAACTACTGTAACCTTTCCTAACTCAAGGATGGCATCGGTAACTTTCTTTGGCTGAGTCTGTGTTGGTGTTTGCGTTGGGCTCTGAGTCTGTGTTGGGCTCTGGGTTGTAGTCCCTCCCCCTATACATCCACTAGCAAACGTTCCAAATACGAGAATTCCAACCAATAGAATAGTCAACAAGGCCCTATTCATACCTGCATCACCTCAAGAGCTTCACGAATGAATGTAAGAGTGCATCGGGCTAATAAACTTTTCGTCTAGGTTGAGGCAGTTTGGTAAAAATATAAAGATTAATAGGGAACATATGGAACAAATGAACAAATGAAACATGACATTTAGTGATATCTCTGGAATTAGATATTTAATGTTCAATGAATATAAATAGCATTTTATGACCAAAATTATACATCACTCATCGTGATTAAGGTTCTATCGTTGTTCCATTATGGTTTCCCTTTACAACTTCAAACATTCTCGTAGCATCTTCCTTACCAATCACGTAAGTCTTAATTCCGCCCCTAACTATGACTTTTGCAGCCAATTGATCTATGACAGTACTCGCACCTGCCTTTTCAACTCCCCTGCTGACAAGCTTAAGTAAATCCTCGGCTTTCATTACAGAAATCTTTTTTGCATTTGGATTTTTCTTTGGATCATCTGTATACACTCCATCAACGTTCGTCACGACAACTAAAAGATCTGCTTTCAGAAATTCCGCTAACAATGCAGATACTGCATCCGTCGTATGACCTGGATGTGTCCCACCCATTACTGGTATTTTCTTAAGCTGTATTGCACGCCAGGCCTCCCAGAAATCTTCAACGACCTGGGGATAAGCTCTTTCTTTTAACGCTGCTATCAAAAGCATTGCATTAGCCCTCGTTATCTGGATCCCTATATAGTCTTTAAATGTCTCATTGGCTCCGAACTCTGAGGCAACGCCAATATACTCTCTAGCAACTCTCCCTCCTCCAACTACTATTGCCACTTCATGATCTTCACTGACTTTTATAAGCTCATATGCGAGCTTTTTTATGAAAGAAACATCTGGCTTCTCCGGGACTAGAACTGATCCCCCTATATCAAATACTATCCTCATTTTTAATCACCTCCTTTGCAGGCTGAAATTTCCTTTAGGATGTAGGAAAGTTCGCAAAGTCACTACAATTTACCACCCCTATGAGGGGATCCCCCTATTGTACCCGATAAAGCCACATGCCCGATGGTTAGCTCTCAAAGTTTTCAACGAGTCTAGCTCCTTTCTCCGTAAGCCTATAATATATCCTCTTCCCCCTCCTATAGGCTTCTTCGATGAGACCTAACTCCAGGAGCTCCTTAATATGCTGATGAACAGCTTGATACTTAAGGGGTTTTCCAAGAGCTTTCCATATTTCGTACGCATACATTTCAGTGTCCTTAAGAACCTTAAGGATGTCTAGCTTTGTTCCACCAATTGAGAACTTCTCCCTCCCGCCTCCTCCAGTTTTTAATCCTGATCCAGTGACAACAAGAACGGGCTTATCCCCTTTCTCAATGAAACCCTCCTCAACTAACTTTAAAAGGGCGGGCATGACAACCGCCGACGAAAGTTCAGCAAAGATGCCTTCATTAGCCAGCAACTTCTCTCCTAAGTCTATATCTTCCTCACTGACGATAACTGCTGTCCCATTGCTCTCCTTTATTGCCTCTATTGCCCGAGATTTCATTATTGGATTTCTAACGTAGAGACCCAGGGCTTTAATCTCCTTGCAACTCTTTTCAACTCCTAGGATTTCAGCAGCTATTGGATTGCACTTTTCAACTTGAACGGCAATAAGACGAGGCATCTCCCTAAGGACACCGATTTTAGATAACTCCTTGAACCCCTTATAAATTGAGTATAAGTAACTTCCACTACCCGTAGGAACAATAACGTGGGTAGGAGTCATCTCTTCCCACAATTCATACGCTATCGTCTTCTGTCCTTCGAGACCTACGATGTTATCTTCAGGAGTTACGTTGTAGAGGCCATTAAGCCTGGCAAGCTCCCTTGCGTATTCAATTGCATCATCAACACTCTCCCCATACCTAATTATCCTCGCTCCAAACGCAATCATCTGTATGAGCTTCCCCTTATCCACCTTTTTGGGAACTACAACGAAGGCTTCCTTTTCAGCCCTTGCAGAATATGCAGCAACAGAAGCTGCAGCATTTCCATCACTAGCTATAATAAATCCATTGGTAGTGTAGGGAAGACCATAAGATACTGCAACCGTTGCAAGCCTGTCTCTGAAAGAGCCAGTTGGATTTCTCGTTTCATCTTTTATGTACACATCAATACCCAACTTTTCACTTATCCTAGCCTTTATAAGAGGAGTTCCTCCCTCCCTAAGGGAGATAATCCTTTTTACAGGAGGTAAAAGCTCCTTGTATCTCCAAACTCCAGGGATTCTCCTTCGCCACTTTCTCACGTCAACCGAAGAGTAGTCATAGGTTATTTCTAGTTCCTGCCCACAAATGCAAAAAGGAGGGATTACCTCTACATATTCCCTTCCACATCTTGGGCACTTCATACGGTCACCTCAGCCTTATAGTGTCAAGATTGTTTGGAGCCCTCGTAGAGAGGCCGAACTTCTTGTGTATGCTTGTCGCAAGATCTAGACACTTCTGTGGCTCTCCGTGTACAGTTATGACTCTCTCTGGCCTTGGTCTGACCTTTGCAACATAGTTCATTAACTCTCTCCTATCGGCATGACCTGAAAAGCCATCTATCGTGTGAACCTCCATGTTCACCTTTATGACCTCAGTTCTGCCTTCCTCACCTATCATGGGTATTTCCCTTGCTCCATTTTGAACCTGTCTACCCAACGTTCCCTCAGCCTGGTAGCTCACAAAGATTATGGCATTCTTAGGATCTGGGGCCAGTTGCTTGAAGCACTCAACGCTTGGCCCTCCAACCAGCATACCCGAAGAGGCTATTATTATAGCGGGCTCCTTGCTGTCTATTATGTCTTGCCTCTCCCTGGAATTAGCTACCGGATGGAAGATCTCGCTTAGGAACGGATTGTAGCCCTCCTTGAATATCTGCTCTCTGAGCCTCCTGCTTAGGTACTCTGGATAAGCAGTGTGAATGGCAGTAGCCTCCCAGATCATGCCATCTAAGTAAATTGGAACATCAATTCCACCTATCCTTGCGTACTCCTCGAGAACCATCATAACTTCCTGGGCCCTTCCCACGGCCATTGCTGGAATTAATACTTTTCCTCCTCTCTTTATTGTTTGATGGATAACCTCTATAAGCCTTTTCTCAGCCTCTTCTCTTGGCATCTGAATGTCATTGCTTCCACCATACGTTGACTCCATAATTAGGGTTTCAAGCCTAGGGAATTTTGCATTTGCCGGCTCCAGGAGCCTAGTGGGTATGAACTTAAAGTCTCCTGTAACTGCTATATTATGAAGGCCGTTTCCTATGTGAAGATGAACTATTGCAGAACCAAGAATATGACCAGCGTTGTGAAGCGTCAACCTGATATCTGGGGAGATATCTCTAACCTCTCCATAATCTAATGTTATAGTATGCTTAATGACTTCTTTGATATCCCTAGTTCTGTAAAGAGGTTCTTGGCCGTTACTCTGCTGTATCTCAATGAAGTCTTTCTGAAGGAGAACCATCAAGTCTCTAGTTGGAGGAGTTGTGTATATCGGCCCATCGAACAGATTATACCTAAACAAATAAGGGAGCATTCCGCTGTGATCAAGGTGAGCGTGAGTTATTATTATCGCATCTAGGAGACCCTCTTTAAGGACGTATTGGAACTCTGGAGCGTCGAAGTGGGGGAATGCCTTGTAGGGGTCATTCATAGTAGCAACGTTAACACCAAAGTCTACGAGAACAAAACTCTCATCAGTTTGAACCAAGAGAGCACTCCTACCAACTTCCCTAAACCCACCAAGGCCGGTAATTCTAATCCATCTGCTCTTATACTCGGGCTTCCTGTAAATGTTCCTCCCAACCTGTCTTAGGAACTTCCTCCTGTCTTTGCTCTCGGTCTGAAGGATCTGCCTTATGGAATATATAGTCTGACTTTGGAGGGGAGGCGTTCTAACAACCCTAGGAGCCCACCTAACCTTTTGGGTTATCATTCTAAGGGTCTCGCCGTTTTTTCCTATAACCAGACCGGGCTTCTTCGCCTCAATAAGAACCTCCCCAACGGAGGGATCGAAAGAGATGTTAGTTATCTCAGCCTCCTTAGGGACAATCTCATATATCATTTTCTCAGCTTCTTCAGGAGGAAGCAACACGTCAGGATCGGGCCTTATGCTTATTCTTTTCTTAAGAACCTTAGCTAAATCCTTAATAAGCTCGCCATTTTTCATTATTGCTTCAGGGTTTTTAACGTAAATAACTAGTTCAGGACCTTCAAATTCTATCTCGGTAATCTTGGCTTCCCTGGGAACCATTTGATTCACTATTGCCCTAATATCCTTGAGTATCTGATCAACTTGGGTTTCCCTCTTGATCAAAATACCACCCCCTCACTGCCTTAGAAAAGCCTTGAGCTCTGAATTTGAGAGCTCCTTGTAGCCTTCTTTGGTTATCGTGACCACGAGTATTCCGTCCCCAGAGAAAACATCTCTCTTTATAGCTGAGTTTATTGCCTTAACAGCCAACTTAACACCCTCTTTTACTCCCATATCATCTCTATACTCGGAATCTAAAACTGAATAAGCAAACTCCATACCACTACCAGCAGCAACATACCTATCCTCCGTGACACCACCAGCCATGTCAACCGAGAAAACCCTGGGCTTGTCATCATATCCCCCAACTAAAAACCACACAAAGTATGGGAAGTATTTGGTTCCGTTTAGTATGTTTGCAAGCAATGTCGCTAGGGCCTTGACGCTCATTGGTTTACCAACATTTGCCCTATACAATCTAGCCTCAGCCCTCAGCAACCTTACTAGGTTTAGTATGTCACCAACGTTTCCCGCTCCTGCTATCGCTAAGTGCTCATCTATCTTGTGTATCTTCGTAACGTTCCTAGCGTACACCATGTTACCAAAGCTCGCCCTCATGTCCGCTGCTAGCACCACACCATCCTTACAAACAATGCCCACGGTTGTTGTACCTTTAAGCTTCTCAGTCAAGTGCAACACCCCTTGATGTAGCTGTCCCAGAATAGAAAGAAGACTCCTGAATTTGGATGACACTAAATCTTTATAAAACTTTCGACTATGGGATCCCAAGTCTATCGAGGTAAATATTCACAAAGGATATAACGTGGGAAGTTAGGTATGCCTTCGGCCCTATGCTAATTCTCTGGGCAAACCCTTCTAAAAAAGATAAATCCTCTCTACTCAGTCCTATATGATCTCCTAAGACGAACGCAACGTTGTCTCTGGGGAACTTCGTGCTGAACAAGTCCTCTCCCCCCTCTTCTAGAACATACAAATTAAACCTAGTATTCTTCCTTATAACATCCTCAAACGTCATTCTACTGACGAATACCCCGGGGAAAACCTCTACTTCCTGGGAAGGGCCTCTAATCCCTCCACTGGCTTTAAGAGCTTTCCCTATCAATTTTGCCGTTGAAAGCTCGTCAGGATTCAGAATCTTAGGTTTTATCCTAGAGCCCTCAAATCTTATAGTCTTTGGTGGATCAGGAGGGCCAAGGAAAGTAACGTACACTCGAACATTTTTCCTAAAAGAGTGGGATAAGTGAAAGGCGGCATTCAAAGACCTGCATATGAGATCTATCCTCCCGCTTGTCCCAGGAAGATCCTTCAAGCTGAAGTCAAAGTCTGTATGAGCTTCGTTTGCCTTAATTATGAACACCCTCATGTTTTCACACCAGTAGATTTATTTGAGCCCTGCTGACCCTATCGGAAACTTCAACTCTCCCCTCCCTAAACAATATCCCCAGCTCAAGGGGCCTCTCAGGCCTAGACCTTCTCCTGATTATAATCCCAACTTCATCTTCAACTCTATCGATGTTCATCCTAGATAAGTTGAAGTATAATAGCTGAAGGAAGTTTCTATAGTCATGCATCTCCTCTAAGAACTCCCTATGCTCTGGGGGAAGTTTTGGATAAACGTGTTTCATGAAGAATTCATAGAAATGACCAAATGTATCGAGGGATACAGCAAAAAGCAACCTATAGAAGGCAGCATTTTTAGCATGGAATAGCGAGTCTAAGATAAAGGTTGCCCTTCCAAATATCCGAGAAAGCTGAGATAATGGAATGTTATAAGGTTCTAGCTCAAGAGTTGAACCAATCATCTTCAGCTTAACGAACCTATCCCCTTCAAATTTTAAATACACTTCATCCCCAAGGGAATAAATCTTCCTTGGAGGCTCCCTCATTGCAGGAATTAAATTTGATAGAAGAGAGTACACCCTTCTTAAATTTGCTTTATTTCCAACTAAAAGGCACTCAACACCTCTAATAGATGTTCTCTCAACGAAGTCAGTATCCAAGTGAAAGTCGAATATTCTCTTCCACGCTGGCATGTTTGCATTCGTAATAATTGAGAGATCTATTGGAGAGACAAGAACTTCTTTATCAATACCACCAAGTCTTTTCCTCAATCTTAGCAGGGGATGAAAGTTCCTCGGATAGAGTGGAGAAACAGGAACTGTTGATAACTCCCTAAATGCCAATATAACCTCTCCAGCCTTTCTTATCTCCCTTTCAGGAAGTCTCAAGGCAAGATCCTGGAGCAGTCTCTCAAGTCTCGTCATGATTAAACATCAAAGGTGTCATGTTTAAGAGAGTTACGATAAAAATAGTAGGGGAAATAACAAAAGTCACTCTTCATGGTCACTTGAGCTGGTATTTTCAACATTCTCGTTCTCTTCTTTAGGAGATTCTTCAATATTTTCCTCACTAGTCTGCTCTTTGGGCTTAAGAAGCTCCTCTACAGTAGGCTTGAACTCGACTTTCTCATATCCTATGAACTTTATATCGCTTTCAAGCAAAATTTCCCCCAAGATAAGGGTCTTTGGATCAATATTAACCTTCGTGAAGTCTATCTTTACATCTTTCTCCCCAACTTCAATCATGACATTATCTTTGTCAACCATGGGTAGCCTAAGTTCTATCAGAGCCTTAATTTTCTCTATTGGATCCTCTATCTTTTCAACTATCTCAACCTCGTAAACAAGTGTCTTTCCTGCTAGGGGGTGGTTAAAGTCTACTCTAACCCTTCCACCACTTACAGTTAACACCCTACCCTTTAGTTTTCTTCCATCTTCAGTAGTTACCTCCACCTCCAAGCCTGGGAACGGAACTATGCCTTGCCTTCTGAATTGGCCAAGTGTAAATACTTTGATTAGTTTGGGATCCCTTAGACCAAACCCCTCCTCAGGTGGGACTTCTATCGTGTACTTCTTCCCCACCTCAAGCCCAACAAGCCTCTTGTCGAGTCCTGATATCACATGACCAGCACCAACAGCAATTGGAACCGGTCCATAGATCCCTTTGGGGTTGTAAATTCCGGCCTCTTTAGCAATGTCCTCATAAGTTGTGTCAAAAATTTCTCCGGTCTCCTTAACCTTGCCAGTATAGTGTAGCCTTATAACATCTCCTCTTTCTACCTTCATGACAGCTCCCCTATCCGGCTATTAGGGATTAGCTTTTAAGCTTTCCCGAGAATCCTCACGATGGCATTGTTATATTGAGGAGTCTCTCAATCAGAACAACTTCAGCTCTAAGCGCGGCATCCGTTTTGCCCTTCAAAATTATTAAACCAGGCCTTATAATAAGAATTTCATTAGAATCGGCACCCTCAGCGGGACCCATAAGAACAACGCAGAGGTTATCCTTATTGCCAACCATTCCAAGGCCTATTTCAGCCTTCGTAAGGAAGCTTAGATAACGGATGCTTTTTCTTTTCATAGTCTGCTCAAAAGCATACTTTTTGGCGGATTCATTATCTAAACCTTTTTTCAGGGCTTCCCAATAGTAATACCTCTTAAAGAGCATAGATGTTACCACAGTAATCTCAGAAACTGCGAGTGTCCTCTCTTCACAGCTTCCAGTAAATAAATTGGGATCTGAAGAGCATACCCTAACTTCAGGAGATCCAACAACTATCGTGAATTTATCATACTTCGCTAGCATTGTCATATTTAGATCCACTTCAGGAACTCCAGTAATATAACCTTTAATTGATATCAAATAACCTTTTGATCCAGCAGGAGGCTTCCATCCTTTTACCGTTAAATTGACATACTCAGGTAGAGTCAATACAAGAAATTTCGGGCCAACATCCTTTAGAGGAGGAAGTTGAATAACAACATACTTGCCCACTGGTACTTGTTTTTTTGGATTTATCGTACTGTCAAATTTTGCATACCCATACAGGAGATATCCTAATGCACCGCTAAAGATAACTAGCAACACAAGAACAGCCAGAATACTTTTTTTCAACTCTGAACCTCCAATAATAATTTAGAAAAGGGATGAAGGAAATCAGAGCTCTTCTGAGATGTACTTGAGTAGTGCCTCTGCGGCAGCCCTGGTTCCTTCCCTGTCAGCACCGGCAACTAGGACAACACCGTAGCCACCGATCTTGCTACACTCTGGCTTGTAGATGACAACACCCTCCTTAAGTGTCTCGTTGGCTGCCCACTCCTCGTAGGTCTCTGGGACTCCAAGGGCATCTGCAAGGGCAGCAGTTACCTTGTTGACGACTGGACCACCGACAAGGATGAGGTTGCTCTTGACGTTTTCGAGACCCTGCTCCATGATCTCAGTGTCAAGGACTGTTATTGGCTCAGTAAGCTTGCTTGGTATGTAGGTCTCCTCTGGGCTGAGCTTGACATCGACGCTATCAACTACGTAGCCAGTGTCATCAATCTCATCGCCTTTTGAAACTTCTGCAACGTCATACTGCTTCTCTGCAGGCTCGACGTACACGTATGCAGTTAGAGTTGCATACTCAGTTCCATCGCTAGCCTCCTTCTTCTTGATATCTGCCTTGTAGTCAACTACATACTGGTCAAAGAGCTTGACTGTGTCACCTGAAAGGACATCCTCGTTCTCAAGTGCAAACCACTTGATTGCAGGTCCATCAGCAGTATCAGTAACGTTGAACACTGCCTTCCATCCGGTGAGACCAGGCATGTCATCTCCGCTCTCAAGGACCTTAAGGTTAGTCCATACCTTGATCTTCACTGACTGAGTTCCAGCGACACCTACGAAGGTGTCAAGGAGCACAATTCTAATTCCTCCGTCGAAGAATACCTTCGGCTCATCCTTGTAGAGAGTGTCAGTTATCTCTTCACCGCTTGGGCTCGTTATCTTGACTAATGCCTTCTCTCTCTGAGTGTCAATGTCGAGGATTGTGACCTTATATCCGTCAAAGCTCTCAGTGTCTCCCCTCTCATAGAACTTCTCTTCATACTCGGTACCGTAGGTGAAACAGTTACCACAGCTCTGGTTGGTAATAAGGTTCTTTCCAACTGCTAGGATTGAGAATGTCTGTCCAAACAGCTTGAGAGTGTCACCAGCGTATGTACCGTTCTTGATAATTTCCCTTCCAGTAATCGTATAACCGCTGTAGTCTGAGTAGTACTTTCCTAGGGTTGCATCAGTAAGGTACAGGTTGGTTATAAGATTGTCAGTTGGTGTTGTGGTCTCCTTGGTTATTGGGTCTGTCTCGGGTGAACCCTGGAGGGTGTAGTTGTAGATTACTAATGAAACGTTTGCAACGACACTTGTTATGTTGACCTTGAAGTCCTTGAACTCATCAACCTGGTCAATGTCAGAGGAAGCAAGATTATCTAGTGTGATGTTTGTGAGTGTGAGGTTTGCATCAAGGTCATAGCCTCCGAGAGCACCAATGTCGCTAAGCTTTATGCTAACTGGGGTGGTGTAGGTACCACCGTCCCAAGCTGAGGTAGTATAGTTAACGTTGAAGTATGGGTTACCATTGCTGTCATATGAACCGTTCCACCAAGCATCTACAGTCTTTGGATTTGCATCAGCTTCCATTGCAGGCTGGCTTGCACCGTAGTTGTCGAAGACGGGGATCTTAGCAACTGGCTCAGTGATGTCCTTCTTAACAACAACGCTAACGTCCTCAACCTTTACATCCTTCTCTGTGTAGAGTAAGCTTCCGATAGCAGCCGCAATGTCAGCGGCGCTCACAACATCCATGGCAGCTCCTTCGCTACCAACGACGATCTTAACGTTTGGCTGACCGTCCTTAACGAAGAACTCCTTTGGAATCTCGGGAACCTGAGGCTGAGCTGATGCAAAGCCAAGGGTTGCACCAGCTACTGCGGCACCAACCGCAAGTGCCGCGATCTTCTTAACCTTCATTTCCCAACACCTCCTAAAGTTGTAGTATCTGCCCTAAGTGGGCTCACTTAAATCCTGTCCATGTAAGGTATAAATACTTTTCGGTTCCAGACCCTTTCTTATGATTAAAAAAGCTCGCTAATTGCCGTAATAAATAATAGGAGCTTCTTTCCATGTCTACAGCCATTTCGGTGTTTGCCGATAATATCTACTTATCAATTGCCAAGAAGGGCCTATGGATTAATTCATTGACCATTGTGGCTAATTCTGATAAGGAATTTTGTAGCTCATTTGGGGTTATCTCAATCAACTCGGGTTCAACAATAACAATGCCAATTGGAGCGTATTTCGCTGTTAATATAAAGAGAGACTCTAGGCTTGAAAGTAGCTCAAAGGCTATTAGCAGCTTTACTCTCCTGTTACCCTTGTATTCCCTCTCCTCCACTAATTTGGACGCAAATTTGTTAATATATACACCTTCCAATGAGAGGGCCTTCTTCATGTTCCTCTCAACTTCTTTCTTATCACTTCCAAATGCCTCTATAACGAACCTATACCTAATAAACCCACTATCAATTATCAGCTTTTCAATCTCTTCTTCGCTATAACCAACCTTTGGTTCCGGAACTGTACTTAAATCAGGATAAGCGGCAAGAGTTCCAAAATTTTCCATAAGCTTGCCCATAACGGCTGATACCCTAGCTAGAATTTCTACAAGCTTTTCCGCCTCTATCTCTTCCCCCTTGAGATCCTCAAGCTCAACAATACTCGGTCCGTACTTCAGGATAACATCAACTATGTCAGCAAGATGACCATGAATCTTGGCTTCAAGAACGGCCGAATACTTAAACTTAGGATCTTCGGTCTCTATTACATCTTCCTTTTTAATCGACAATACCTTAATTTTCTCCTGTTTTAGCTTTTCTTCAATTTCAGAAATCGCAGTTTCTACGGCTTTCTTATCGTTTCCCAAAGCCTCAATATAAAAAATGCATGTTAATTCAACCATATTACCACCACATTCCTCTATATTTCTTCCTTTTATAATATCCCACTACAGGAATCCTTTCTCCACAGTATTTGCATCTCCCATCCTGTATCTCATACCGTAGGATCTCGAAACCCCACCTTTCTATCAGCAATCTTCCACACCTTGGACAGTAGGTGTTCTCGCCCTTGTGTCCGGGCACATTTCCTAGGTACACAAACTTCAACCCTTCCTCTTTAGCTATCTTATAAGCTTTTTCCAAAGTTTCGATCGGAGTTGGAGGTAGGTTGAGAAGTTTGTAGTGAGGGAAGAACCTAGAGAAGTGAACTGGAGTATCATTACCTAGGCTACTAACGACCCATCTGACGAAAGCCCTAATTTCCTCCTCCCTGTCGTTTAATGTGGGAATTATGAGGTAAGTAAGCTCAACGTGTATTCCGAATTCTTTCTTAGCAATTTCAGCTGTCCTTCTGCTGGGTTCTCCGCTGGGCACGCTAGCTATCTTCATGTAGAACTCGTCATTGAAGGCCTTTATGTCTATGTTCATGGCATCTATGTAGGGGGCAAGCTCCCTGAAGGGTTCCTCGTTGATGTAGCCGTTGGTTACTAATACATTATATAGGCCTTCCCTCTTGGCGAGCTTCGCGGTATCGAGGACGAATTCGTACCATATAGTTGGCTCGTTGTAAGTGTAGGCTATGCTCTCGCACTCATAGTGTTTTGCAAGTTTAACGATTGCCTCGGGGGTAGCATCTTGCAAGTAGGGAAAAGTTTCATCGGCCTGACTAATTTCCCAGTTCTGGCAGTGCTTACAGTGCATGTTACACCCTACGGTTCCTATAGAAAATGCGCATGATCCTGGCCAGAAGTGGAATAGGGGCTTCTTCTCTATTGGATCGAGAGCTATGGATGAGACTTTACCATAATTCAGAGTGTATAGTCTCCCCCCAATATTCACCCTAACCTTACATGAGCCTCTCTTTCCCTCACTAATTATGCAATTTAGGGGGCAAAGTTTGCACCTAACTCTCCCATCCCCCAGGGGTTCCCAGTATTTTGCCTCCTTCATGACCATGGTATGTTGGTGGTGCACCTTTTAAACCTCATCCCCCCTAAACTTAACTTTGGGGTTGAAGTTGAAGATATACGTGCTCGGGGCAGGAGCTATAGGATCGCTCTTTGGTGGTCTTTTGGCAGAGGCTGGAGAGGATGTTATACTTATTGGAAGAGAGCCACATGTAGGTGCAATAAAGAAAAAAGGATTGATTATTAGAGGCATAGTCGACACGACTGTTCACGTTGAGGCAATGACCTCGGTGCCAAGAGACAGGCCCGATCTTATTATACTTTCAACGAAGGCATATTCAACTGAAGAGGCCCTTAAGTCCGCGGGTGAGATCGTGAAGGGAACGTGGGTTTTGAGTATTCAAAACGGTATTGGGAACGAAGAAAGAATAATTAAGTTTGGAGGTAGAGCAATAGGAGGAATAACGACAAATGGGGTTGTCATGAGCGAGCCGGGAATCATTGAGTGGAGGGGAAAGGGAGTAACAGTTATTGGACTATATCCCCAGGGTCACGATCCGTTTGTAGAAGAAGTGGCCAATACTTTGGAGAGGGCAGGACTCGAAACTCATGTCACTGAGAACGTTCAGGGATGGATATGGTCAAAGGCCATAGTTAACTCCGCAATAAACACTATAGGGACAATTTTAGAAATAAAAAATGAAATAATTATGACTAATGACTACCTCTTGTCGATAGCTATGGAAGTCGTAAAAGAGGGCTGTAAAATAGCATTACAGAACGGGATTGAGTTTGAGGTACCTCCCATGGAGTTGCTCTTTCAAACGTTAGAACAGACAAAAGAAAACTACAACTCAATGCTACAAGATATATGGAGGGGAAAGCAAACAGAAATTGATTATATTAATGGTAAGATAGTAGAGTACGCTAAAGCTGTTAATTTAGATGCTCCTATGAATACATTGTTATGGGCCCTCGTAAAAGCTAAAGAGGAGCTGAAAGGGAATGTTTGGAGAAAAAGAAAGTGATGTATTTACAAAAATTAGAAAGCACCTTGAGGCCGTTGAAGATACCTTAAAAAGCTTTAGAGAGATGTTCGAAGAGTACATTAATGGAAACATTGAGAAGTCCGAAGAAATCCTCAAAAAAGTTGAAAAGAATGAGGGAAAGGCAGACGATCTAAGAAGAGAAATAGAGCTAATGCTGTATGCAGGAGCCTTTATCCCGGCTAATAGGGGAGACTATATAAGGCTAAGTGAGCTAGTGGACAATATTGCTGATGCTGCAGAAAGTGCTGCCCATACTCTAATTTTCGCCAGACCAAATGTTCCAGAGGATCTAAAGGATGAGCTAGTAAAACTGGTAGAGGAATCCCTAAAGACCTTTGAATACTTAAAGCTTTCAGTTCTCGCACTAGAAAGTGACGTAGATGAAGCATTAAGACTTGCAAAAGAAACAGAAGTACAAGAAGAAAGCGCTGATAAAGTGGAATATGCTGTTTTGAGGAGAATTTTCTCATGCCAAAATATTTCAACATACGCAAAGCTTATCTGGAATCAAGTGGTCACCAAGATCGGGGACATTGCGGATAGAGCGGAGGATGCATCAGACCATATAATGCTGATGGCAGTTAAAAGGAGGTGATATAACATGAAGGTGCTCGTAGCAGCTCCCCTACACGAAAGGGCGCTCCAAGTTTTAAAGGAGGCTGGACTTGAGGTCGTCTACGAGGAGTATCCAGATGAAGAGAGGTTGCTAGAGCTCGTTAAGGATGTTGAGGCCATAATAGTCAGGAGCAAGCCAAAGGTGACAAGGAAGGTTATAGAGAATGCTCCAAAGCTCAAAGTCATTGCAAGGGCTGGAGTTGGTCTAGACAATATTGATGTCGAGGCTGCGAAGGAGAGAGGAATAGAGGTTGTGAATGCTCCTGGGGCCAGTTCGAGAAGTGTCGCTGAGCTCGCCTTTGGTCTAATATTCGCCGTTGCAAGGAAAATAGCCTACGCAGATAGAAAAATGAGAGAGGGAGTGTGGGCGAAGAAGGAGTGCATGGGAATTGAGCTCGAAGGTAAAACAATAGGAGTCGTGGGATTTGGAAGAATTGGATATCAGGTTGCAAAGATAGCTAGGGCCTTTGGAATGAACGTCCTATTGTATGACCCATACCCCAACGAGGAAAGGGCAAAGGAAGTCGGAGGAAAGTTTGTCGATCTTGAGACCCTACTTAAGGAGAGCGACATTGTAACGCTCCACGTCCCACTACTGGATTCAACTTACCACCTGATAAACGAGGAAAGATTAAAGCTTATGAAGAAGAACGCGATACTCATAAACGCCGCGAGGGGAGCAGTCGTTGATACGAACGCGTTAGTTAAAGCACTACAAGAGGGATGGATAGCGGGAGCTGGACTGGACGTTTACGAGGAGGAACCATTGCCCAAGGATCATCCTCTAACGAAGCTCGACAATGTTGTCCTAACACCACACATAGGGGCTTCAACTTATGAAGCACAGGAAAGGGCAGGAGTAGAGGTAGCAGAAAAAGTAGTAAAGATATTAAAGGGCTGACTTCATTCTTCTAAATATCTTTTTTAGCCTGCTCCTTGGTATCCCGGTTTTCTTTGCTAGATCCTCTATCCTCCATTTGGAAAGCTCTCTTAGTGAATTTATCCCTGCTTTCTTGAGCCTTTCCACAGTTTTAGGACCGACGCCTTTTATCGATAACAAGAATTTCTCAAAGTTCACGGTGTCCTCACTCTGACCGCTCACGAACTTTCCCTCATCCTTCTCTCCAGTCTCCGGTGGTATCTCCGGAGGCTCTATGTATTTTGGAACCTCCGGAGGAGCTTCGCTGATGTAAGGACCAAGCACAATTGGAGTGAAGACTTTATCTGTGTCCTCAACCTCTTCAAGTAGTTCCATCTCTTCGAACGTTCCGCTCTCAACGTATTCTTCTAGAGCGTTCGCGAGCCTGTGGAAGATGTGAGCGTGCTCTAAAAGTCTTCTCTTTCCGTACTCCTTAGCTTGGCCAGTAGTTATAAGGAACTGCCAGTCGCTTGCCTCTATGAGTAGCAACTCCCTGCCCAGCTGATCGAGAACCCTATCTGCTAGATCGTCCCTTCCCAGATATCTACTGACAAGTGATACCATCCTCCTCTCAGCTAGGTGTATTATCGGCCATGTCCACTCTACTTCTGGGTTCCACCATGTATAGTGCGTCCCAAACATTCCCCAGGATCCCTCTGGAAGTTCTATTTCATACTTCTCACCAGAATATGAATCCAAGAAATTGCTTATTGTTGTTGTCTTTATTCCATTCTCCTGGGCTAATTCCAAAACCCTGGTGAGCCACTTGACGCCTTCAAACCACCAGTGGCCAAATAGCTCTGTATCATAGGGTGCTACCACTATTCCTTTCTCTCCCTCTCTCTTTTCGAACTCTTCTAGCAGAGAACTAACGAGGGAAATAAAGTGCTTTGCATGCTCTTCAACTCTCTCCAAGGCTTTTTCCGGCTCATAGGGCTCCTTTGCTCCAAGGTCTTTTGTTCCAGTAACCCTCCAGTACTGCCCTCCGCTCTTCTCAGCTTTCTTATGAAACTCCCTATACCAGAAGTCCCCAGGATACCCAATATCGGCGCTCCATACCTGAATTCCCGTCTCCCTATTTCTTGCAAACACCGCAACCCCATTCTTAAGGAAGTAAGGTCTTAAGGTGGACTTCTTTGTCTTTGCTGGGAGGATCTTTCCATATTTTGATGTCGCAGGCCCTTCATCGACAAGATGGCTCTCGACAAAGAAGTATTCTATACCGTACTTCTTCAAGAAGTGCTCTATTCCTTTCCTCCACCTCACCTCACCATCACTGGGACTTCTCCAGAAGCCATCTGGCCTATAGGCACACTCTGGTAGCCAAATTCCTCTCGGCCTTCTTCCGAAGTATTTCTCATATGTCTTAATGCCATTAAGTATCTGAGCCTCTATCGCTTCGTCTCTATCGAGGAGGGGGAGGTAACCATGGGTTGCAGCTGAGGTAATCACCTCAACGTAACCAGCGTCCTGAAGCTCTCTAAATTTGCCCAGGATGTCCCCATTTATGGACTTCCAGTAAGAGTAGACCCTCTCAAAATAACCAATCATGTAGGAGATTGCCTCTTTGATCTTAACATCCTCAAACTTTTCAAGATCCTTGGCCATGGCCCTTAGCTTCCTCTCCATGTACTTCTCAAACTCCCTCTTTACGTATTCGTCATTAAGTTGCTCCATGAGAACCGGTGTGAAACTTATGACAAGTTCGAATTTCACACCTTTTTCCTTTAGCTTTTCGAGCTCCATGAGAAGGGGCAGATAACTCTCTGAGATTGCCTCAAATAGCCATTCCTCTCCAAAGGGCCACTTACCGTGCTTCCTAACGTAGGGAATATGAGTGTGTAAAACAAATGTTAAATATCCTTTCATGGCCTTTCCCCTAATGGAAAGTTCTTGGAGTAGTATTTAACGATTTCGCAAATTTCCTGTCTTTATTTCCAAAAAAATGATTTATCTACATAAAACACCATGATTTATGGGAGAGAGTGAGTTTTACAAAATCCCGGGAATTTATAAAAAAATTGACACACAGTCAAATGGGGGGAGGAATTTGAAGGAAAGCATGACGAGTGTCGACGTTAAGTACGTCATTGAGGAGCTTAAAGATATCGTTGGAAGTAGAGTCGATAAAGTTTATCATGAGGGTAGCGAGGTAAGAATTAAGCTCCACAAAGCTGGAGAGGGGAGGATAGATCTCCTAATTGAGGCCGGGAGGCGGATACACGTAACCACATATGTAAAGGAAAACTTACAACCTACGGCATTCGCAATGCTCCTCAGAAAACATCTCTCAGGAAAGTTCCTCACAAACATAGAGCAGAGGGAATTCGACAGAATCGTTGTGTTGCACTTTGGTGAATATAAGCTAATTGCTGAGCTCTTTGGAAAGGGAAATATCGTGCTCGTAAACAATGACTGGGAGATCATTGGAGCTTTGAGGTACGAGGAGTTCAAGGATAGAAGCATCAAGCCAAAAGTGAAGTACAAGTTCCCCCCAACACGTGAGAATCCATTAAAGGTAAGCTTCGAGAAATTTGTAGAGCTAATAAAGGGGGAAGATACTGAAATAGTCAGAGCCTTGGCGAGAAAGCTCAGCATCGGTGGGCTGTACTCTGAAGAGACCCTTCTAAGGGCAGGAATTGAGAAGACGAAGAAAGTGGGCGAGCTTAAAGATGAAGAGCTAAAGAAGATATACGAAACCATGCTTAGTGTTCTTAATTCCGAGAAGAGGCCTAACATAGTATTCAAAGATGGAGAGATGGTAGACGTCGTGCCAATCGACTTGATCTGGTACTCGGACTATGAGAAGAAGTTCTATGAAAGCTTTAGCAGGGCGTTGGATGAATACTTTGGCAGACTAACAATAGAGAAAGCCAAAAGAGAAAGAACAAAGGCGCTTGAGGAAAAGAAAAAAGCGCTGGAAATTTCTTTAAGGAGGATAGAGGAGCAGATTAAAGGGTTTGAGAAGGAGGCTAGTGAAAATCAGGAGAGAGGGGATCTTTTATACGCAAATTACACCTTAGTCAAAGAAGTTCTTGAAGGCATTAGAAATGGAATTAAAAAACTGGGAGTCAATGAAGTCAAGAGGAGAGTTGAGGAAGCCAAAAAGAAGGGTTACCCTTGGGCTAGGAGTATAGTGGAGATTGCCGAGGATTCCCTAACGCTGATTTTAGATGGGAAAAAGATAAAGCTCGACATCAACAAGTCGCTCGAGGAAAATGCAGAGCTATTCTACGAGAAAGCTAAGAGAGCAAGACAGAAACTAGAGGGAGCGAAGAAGGCTTATGAGGAAACAAGGAGGAAGATAGAAAACATAGAAAAAGAAATCGCAGAGGAAGAAGAGAAGATCTCAGTAAAGAAGCTTGAAAAAAGGAAGAAGAAGTGGTTTGAGAAGTTTAGGTGGTTCATAAGTAGCGAGGGATTTCTGGTCATTGGAGGAAAGGACTCAACCACGAATGAAATAGTGGTGAAGAAATACATGGATGAAAATGACCTCTATTGTCATGCAGACATCTGGGGAGCGCCTCATATCGTGATAAAGAACGGACAGAAAGCCGGAGAGAGGACAATCTTTGAAGCGTGTCAGTTCGCGGTCTCTATGAGCAGAGCGTGGAGTGAAGGTCTAGCCAGCGGTGATGCCTACTGGGTTTATCCAAATCAGGTTAGCAAGCAAGCACCGGCGGGAGAGTACCTTCCAAAGGGCGCGTTCATGGTCTATGGAAAGAGAAACTGGCTACACGGAATACCCCTCAAGTTGGCCGTTGGGATAATTAACTACGAAGGGGAGAACTTAGTTATGTGCGGACCCGTAGATGCCGTAAAGGCGCACACAGACAAATACATAGTTATAAGGCCCGGCGATACTAAAAAGAGCGAACTAGTAAAGAAGATAAAAAAGATATTTGAAAAATGGGGATATAAGGTTCCCGAAGAGGACATTATGGCGGTTCTTCCTCCCGGTGAGGGGGACATCGTGGAGGTGGTTGAATGAAGTTAATGAAGCTTTATTCTCTTGCACAGGAGCTGGCTAGAGATCTAGTGTTTGAGGTAGATGACGAAGTTGTCACGCTCTCAATAAAAGGTGTGTTAATAGCAAACGTCCTATCGAAATCCTACAACTTTTCCTTTTTTGAAGTCTCGGAGGATGAGTTCATACTTGCCCTTCAAGCCTCGGGCTATGTGATATACCTGGGAATCGAAAGTGATGCAGAGCTGAGTGAAGATGCATACCCGTCAATAGTTCAGATTTTAATATCAGAGTTAATGCCTCATGTAAACGCCCTAATAAGGGAGGCTGAGAAGATAAAATACAGGGGAAGCGATGTGCTACTCGATGACAACATGTCTCCCACACTGAAGGAAGCCATGTATGACATTCTCATTAAGCATAGAAAAGGAAAGATGCCTTATGAGCAGTTTGAGGTTGCTTAGATATTTTCCAAGATGTATTGAAAAAATTCTAAATATTTAGAAATTACTTTAAGTTTTTTTCAATTACTTGTGGATATAACATTATTTTGTTAGAAATTTTACAAAACACTTAAATATGTTCTGAGCGTATAGTTAATGGTGAGAGAAAGCATGATAATCTATGAGGGACCGAGAGACTATGAGTTCGCTGTCATACCTCATGCGAAGAGATTAGTTGAAGCCCTTGAGACGCTCGGAATGAAGATCAGAGAGTTTTCAATCCAAGGCAGGATATTAACACTAAATGGATACTTTGTACTGCACCTACAAGGGGAGTTGATAATAGAAAGGGCAGGTTTAATGTTCAAGACCCTCCCACAAGTGCTGGTAGAGCTAATTGAAGATATGGAGGAGAACATAAAGAAAGAACTGAAGCCCCTAGGAATGTTCGTCTACTTAAGGCCTTCAGACATAAAAATAACGTATGAAGAAAAGCCAAAAGCTAACGAAAGCCTTGTCATTGACTGTCCAGAAGAAATAAAGAAAGAGTGCGAGAGATTTGGAAAAGGCGTTTTAATAGATCTGAGGGATAAAGGAATTGCAATAGACACGTTGGTAATTTCCTCCTATGTCGTTGGAAGAACTCTGAAAGTTCGGGTAACGGTTGTTCCAAATGGAGAAACAGAAGGAATCGAGGAAGTTGTTAAGAAAAAGATCGCATACCTTGAAAGGACAATTAAGGGATACAACATTTCACTAGAGAAAGTCGAAGTCATAACTCCAAAGATAAAGCCAGTTCTCGGCTTTGTCCTTATAAGAAAGAGGTCAATAGAAAGAGAGGCTGATGAAATAGTTCAGAACGAGGAAGTCAAATCAGTTCTAGCTAAAATCAGGGAACCAAGTGAGAACCATCGCAAGTAGGGTAGGAGTAATAGCCTTCCCTGCAGGATCCGAAGGTTATGCCCCTCTTTTCTATGAGCTTCCTTGCCTTTTGAAGTATGGCAAACCTTAGATCCCTCTTTAGGTAATAGTATCCTTCGTACTTCTCAGTATACAGGGGCTCAAGCCTCTTCATAAGATCAGGAAACTTGGCACGCATCCTGGCCTTAATGTCGGGCCTGAGCTTCAAGGTCGAAACCGTTATATGGCTGACGAAATCTAAAGCCTTCAGGGTATCCTCAAAGTCATCCCACGTGTAGAAAGGTATTATTGGATCAATTCTGGCATAAACGGGAATTCCGGCTTTTTTAGCTTTTTTAAGAGCTCTTATTCTGTTCCTAGGGGGAGGAGCGTTAGGCTCAAGCAATTCTGCTTTATCCTCATCAACGGTTGTAACCGTAATTCCAACGGCACACCTCAACTCGCTCAATATGTCAATGTCCCTCTCAAATATATCGGATTTCGTCAAGAGCAGGCATCTGACGTTGTACCTCTTTAAAAGCTCAAGAACCCTCCTGGTTATCCCAAGCTCACGCTCTATTGTAGGGTAAGGATCGGAAGAGTACGACATGGCTATGATAAACCTCTTGTCAAACTTCCTTAATTCCCTCTCCAGTGAGGGAAGGAGGTTGTCTTTGGTTCTAACTTTGAAGGCCTTAGGTATATAACCCGTTATATAGCAGTACACGCACGCGTGATCACAGCCCGTGTAAGGGTTTAGCGTGTACTTGAAGGGGCACGTACAGAGCTTCGATTTCCACGGGTCGAATGGCCTTATGTACATCACTTGGAGTGTTGTTTGGCAAAGAGATAAAAGGATTACGAGAAAACTGAAACGGGTGAAAGTAATGTCAGATGTTGTGAAAGGAAAAGTGAAGTGGGTTGAGGGAGAGCAGTTCATCGGCAGGATAGAAGGAGATCAGTGTTCGGTGATCCTGGGAGAGGGTGGAATAAGTCCAATGAAACTGCTCCTCCTGAGCGTCGCTGGGTGTACAGCATTTGACGTCGTTATGATACTAAAGAAGATGAGGGAACCAATCAAAGGGCTCGAGATAGAAATTGAAGGAACAAGAAGAGACGAGTACCCCAGGATATACAAGGAGGTCACGATACACTACAGAATATATGGTAACGTCGATGAGAAGAAAGCTAGGAGAGCAATAGAGCTCAGTCAAGAGAAGTACTGCTCAGCATCAGCCCATATAAAGCTGAGCGGGGCAAAAGTTAACTATACCCTTGAGATAATCCCCGAATCTTAATTTAATTTTTTGGTGATCTTAATGCCCCTAATAGCAGTTTATGGGAGCTTAAGAAGGAGAAAGTGCCTTCACGACCACTACATGAAGAGTGCAACCTTCTTAGGGAAGGACTGGATAGAGGGATTTGAACTGTGGGTCGGGGAATGGCCTTATGCAGTTAAAGGAGAAGGAAGGATAAAGGTTGAAGTCTATGAGGTTTGTGAAGAGACCTTTGAGGAAATAAACAAGATGGAAGTAGAAAGTGGTTACATTCCAACAAAAGTTAAAACGAAGTTTGGCATTGCAGTTCTATGGGAGTATCCCAGGAGAAGAGGGAGAAAAATTGAGAGCGGGGACATAAATGATCAATGATGAGCCTCCATCCCCACTGAAGTGTGATGAGTGCACATCAGGCTGAGATAACTCTTTTCTACTCCCTCTTCCAAATCATTCTGGTGATTTAGGTGGTCAAAATACCGAAGAGCCATCCAAGATACTGGAGCCTTTACTATAGAGAGAAGATAATAGAAGGGATGGAGAAAGGAATAACGGCAAAGGCAGGCCTTATAGCTCATGGAAGAGGAGAGGCTTTTGACTACTTAATAGGAGAAAAAACGATTCCTCCGGCCGAAGAGGCCATGAAAGCGGCAGTTGCAAAGCTACTTCTGGCAGAACATCCCGTTATCTCAGTAAACGGGAACGTCGCAGCCTTGGTACCAAAGGAAACTGTTGAACTGGCAAAGGCCCTGGGAGCAAAACTTGAAGTAAATCTGTTTTATAGAACTGAGGAGAGAGTGAAGAAGATCGCAGAAGTTCTTTATGAGCACGGAGCTGAGGAAGTTCTCGGAATAAATCCAACTAAATTTATCCCAGGATTGGAGAGCGAAAGAGCAAAAGTCGATGAAAGAGGAATATGGAAAGCAGATGTCGTTGTTGTTCCCCTTGAGGATGGAGACAGGACTGAGGCTTTAGTTAAGATGGGAAAGTTCGTGATCACGGTAGATCTAAATCCACTCTCAAGGTCAGCTAGAATGGCGGACATAACCATTGTTGACAACATAATAAGGGCCTACCCCAGGATGATAGAACTTGCAAAGGAAATGAAATCCTGGGATAAAGAAAGGCTTCAAGACGTCCTCAAGAGTTACGACAACTCCAAGGTTCTAAGTGATGTCCTGATTCACATAAGGGACAGGCTAACGAGGCTCGCTAGCGAGGGGGTATGGAGGAAAGAAAGGTTAGACTAAAAGCTTCCAACAAGCTTTCTTAGACCAGCTATGAGCTCCGCTTCATTTTCTGCATGAGAAACAACAAGAGGAACCCTTTCCTTTTCCGCTATTTTTACCGCGAGTTCATCCAACCTCTTTACACCATGTAGAACGACCATGGCTGGTTTAAGCCCCTGAACTCTCACAGCTATCATGGGGCTTCTTCCAGTAGTAACCTTCGTGAAAACCAGGGCCCTCTCCGTGGTCCAGCCATAGAGCTTTAAGAACTCCTCGGCGGACATTTCAAGTATGGCCTGTATGCTGTCAACGACGGTGTAGCCATAAATCTTCTTGTCCATTAAATCAGGATTTGCCACTATCTCGCCTTTAACGGCGTCAACTATGTCCTTTACTGTAACTGGGATGTTGAACTCCCTTATGTCAAGAATTGCGCTCGTTGGAATTTCTCCCCCAAGGGTCCTGCTGAAAGCCTTTATTACGTTCCCCCCTCTCTTCTCGTCTATCTCAATCAAGGCCTCGACGAACTTCCTTATTGTTGAAGCTCCCGGGCTCTTCCTTCTCCCACCTTCATAATCGCTGATAACAGAAGAGGAGACACCCAAGTATTCAGCAAGCTCAGTTTGACTTATGCCAAATATTTCTCTCCACTTTCTCATGGTTTTACCCGGGTCTGGGGATAGAACTATCTCGCCGGCTATCCTTCTAGCAAGGGCTTCTTTCTCCTTTTCGAACATGATAGTATTTTAACTAAAAGGGATATAAACGTTTCGGCAATTGCCTAAATCTTAATGGAGTTCAAAAGTTCTCTTAGCTTCTTGAAATCCTCCTTTAGTTCTTCTCTAAGCTGAGGCCTATATAGAGCAACTGCTGGATGGTACATTGGGATTATATAGACCTTTCCAAAGAGCGTTCTTGCCTCAAACACTTTGCCATGAATTTTACTTATCCCTTCAACAGTGAAGCCAAACTTCTTGAGTATATATGAGGTGGAAAACCTGCCCAAAGTAACAATTACTTTGGGCTTTATTATATCTATCTGCGCATCAAGGTAGGGGGAGCAGGCCTTTATCTCCTCCTCGGTTGGATCCCTGTTGTTTGGGGGTCTGCACTTAACTATGTTCGTAATGTAAACTTCGCCTCTGCTAAGACCTATGGAAGCAAGCAACTCATCAAGAACTTTTCCCGCTTTACCAACGAAGGGCAGACCTTGCTGATCTTCCCAGTACCCTGGGGCTTCTCCGACTAACATTACCTTAGCATCGTAACTCCCAGCGCCGGGAACGGGATTAGTCCTTAATTGCCAGAGCGGACATTTCCTGCAGTTCCGGATTTTCTCCTCAAGCTTCTTCATTAATTCCCTCTTTGAGGGCACGGAAATCACCTTTTAACCGGCAACCTTGCCTGTGAGAGGTAAGCCTGAAGGAGTTCAACCCATGCTGTGTAGTAGCCCCTCTCATAGTCGTCTCTAAACTCCTGACTCCTTATTTCTTCAAACTGTTCAAGTAACTTCTTTATCTCCTCGGGATCAGGATTATTCATGAGCCTAACTATCAAAGAATCTGGATCGTTGTCCTTAATTGCACTCATGAACCCGTTTATCGCCTTAAGGTATCCTCTTCCCCACTCATCATCCTTTACTAGCTTTGACAGCTTATCTAAGTGTGACTTTGCCTTATCAAAGTCCCTCCTAAGAAGTGCCCTCAGGAACATTTCCATTCGCATTTCCCTAGCAGGCATTGCCTCACCTCCTGAGCCTCTGAATTAAATCCTCCTTAGGCGGCATGTTGTGGAAGACCTTGGGATCCTTGACCTTTACGAGAATGGGAATGTTATCATCGAACATCTTGAGAACCTTTCCGAAGGGTATCTTGCCTTCTCCCGGAAGCAAGTGAAGATCGCCGACTCCATACGCGAGGGCATCCTCTGGTTCAACCTGGGGAAACATCTTCCCGAAGTTATCATGAACAAGCAGAAGAATGGTCTTCTCGATGCCGAGCCTCACATCTTCAAGCAACTTATTCTCATCACCTTGAGCGCTTAAGAATGCATGGGCCACATCCAGGGCAAAACCGACGTTGTCCTTATCGACGTTGTCTATAACGTAAAGTGTATCTTTAACGCTGAACGTATTTTCAAGAGCTATCTGAATGCCAAACTTTGAGGCAGTATCAGCTAGGGTCTTTATAGCATCTATCTCCAAATCAAGCCTTCCAGTCTTTCCGCTCTGCATTACCACTATCTTGGCACCCAACTTAATGGCAACGTCCAATGCAGCCTTGGCAACCTTGAAGTGCCTACTATAGTAAATGCTATCCCTTAGGTTTATTGAGGCAGGCATTCTAATTATGTATTCAATTCCAACTCCCCTAAGTGCCGCCTCAACTTCTTGTAGGTGATTTTCGACGACTATTCCATTCTTTATCAAACCAAGAGCGTGAGGGAATATCTGAACAAAATCGTAGTTCTTGATCTTAATTTCAGCAAGAATCGAGGGCAAAGTCCTTCCTTCCTTAATGAAGTGGGGGTATATGCTTACTCCAACCTTCATTCTTAACCCACCTTGAGAGACCATCAAGCGAAAGACTTAAAAGTCTTCCGTGGGTGAGGTAATTCCGGGCAGTGCCGGGGTAGCTTAGCCTGGTCAAAGCGCCCGGCTCATAGGGCTACTCCCCCGTGAGGGGGAGCCTGAGAAACCGGGAGATCCGGGGTTCGAAGCCCCGCCCCGGCACCACCTTTTCTAAGCATAGGTATTTTTAAGGAGTTGAGCGTAGATAAGAGGGGATAGCGATGCACTTAATGGAGTTCCCCAGGGAGGTCGTTCTTGGCAATAATTTAATTCCGGAAGTAGTTAATGTAGCTAAAAGACTCAAACTTGAGTCCCCTGTTCTAGTTGTTTATGGTCCAAAAACAAAAGAGATCGCCGGAAAAGACGTTGAAAGGGAGTTAAAATCTGCCTTTGACGTTCATTCTGTCACAGTTGGAGAAGCAGATATAGAGAATGCTGAGAAAGTTCTCGCTAAAATCATGGACTTAGGGGTTAAATGGGCAATAGCAGTTGGTGGTGGAAGCATAATAGACGTAACGAAGCTTGCAAGCTACAAATCAGGTATTCCTTTTGTCAGCTTTCCCACGACAGCGTCGCACGATGGAATAGCAAGTGCAAATGCATCGATAAAGGGTCTCGGATCAAAAACATCGGTAAAGGCAAGACCCCCTCTCGCCGTGATCGCTGACATCGACGTGATAAAAACAGCTCCAAGAAGGTACCTCGCCGCAGGAGTTGGGGATGTTATAAGCAACATAACTGCAGTTAGAGACTGGAGGTTAGCCCACAAAATTAGAGGAGAGTACTTCAGCGAATACGCTGCCGCCTTAAGCTTAATGAGTGCGAAGATGGTTATGAGGGATGCAGAGATAATAAGGCTTGGAGAAGACGAGGGAGTTAGAAAGGTTGTTAAGGCCCTCATATCAAGCGGAGTGGCAATGAGCATAGCGGGCTCTTCAAGACCAGCAAGTGGAGCAGAACATCTTTTCAGTCACGCTCTCGACATGCTTCTCGACAAGCCCGCTCTCCACGGTGAGCAGACAGGGATAGGAACTATAATAATGGCATACCTGCACGGAATAAACTGGAAGAGAATAAAAGAGACCCTAAAAACTGTTGGAGCACCAACCACGGCATATGAACTCGGAATAGATCCAGAGATAATAGTGGAGGCCCTAACAATAGCCCACACGATAAGGCCAGAGAGATACACAATCCTAGGTAGGGATGGCCTCACTAGAGAAGCCGCCGAAAGGGCTGCTAAAATCACGGGTGTAATTTGAGGAGGTGATCGGATGGTCATCACATTAGTTGGTGAAAAGCTAGCCAAACCCGGGCTCGAATTCGTGTATTATGGACCGGGGGAACCGTGCAAGACATGCAAGCTTGCAAGGGTCTGCATAGGAAACTTAGAGCCTGGAAGGAGGTACAAGATAGTTAGGGTGAGAAACATTGAACACCCCTGCCCGCTCCATGAGGGGAAAGTCAGGGTTGTTGAAGTCGTTGAGCCAGCAATAGACGTTCTCATAGACCCAAGGTACGCAATAGCCGGCAGTAAGATAAAGCTTACCTTTGTAGAATGCGAGGAGCCTGACAAAACCGAGCTAGTAAGGCCAGAGGGCCTATTTGAGGGAGACATGGTCAAAATTCTAGAGATCCTTGGAGATATTGAGTGCAATGGAAAGAAGTATAAATTGGTAAGGGTGATGAGAGAGAAAGAGTAATCACATCTTTTCGGGAGCATCAATGCCCATGAGCCAAAGCGCGTTCCAGAGAACCTGTTTTACCGCCATGACTAGCAGTAGCCTTGCTTCCCTAACTCCTTTTTCTGCCTTTATAACTGGGTGATCCATGTAGAATTTGTTAAACAGAGAAGCTAACTCATTGGCATACCAGGCTATTAGGTGGGGCTTTACATCCCTTCCGGACTGCTCAACTATCTCCGGGAACTTTGCTAGGAGCATCAAGAGTTCTCTCTCCCTCTCAGTCAACTTTTCAAAGTTGGCAAAGCCTAAGAGCAACTTCCAGTCCGTTGTTATCCCAGTTTCTTCAGCCTTCCTGAGGATTGAAGCGCACCTGGCATGAGCGTACTGAATGTATGGGGCACTCTCTCCCTCGAAGTTCAAGACATCTTCCCACCTGAATACGATCTTCTTGTCGGGACTGTACTTAATGAGGTTGTATCTAACTGCTCCTATTCCGACCTTTTGAGCTATCTCATCCTTCTCCTCTTCAGAGAGCCCTGGGCTCTTCTCCTCTATTAGCTCCCTAGCCCTCCTTATAGCCTCGTTTAGTACTTCATCAACTGTAAATCCAACCCATGTTCCCTTCCTTCCAGAGAACTTCCCTTCAGGACTCTCCACGTGCTCATAGGCTAAGTGATAGAAATTGTTTGCTGCATCTTCATAACCTAGGAGTTGCAAGGCATACTTAACGGCAAGCTGTGGATGCCTCTGCTCTGCCCCAATGACGTTTATTACAACATCCGCATTCCCAAACCTTCCCGGCATTGGATCCCCATCTGGAGCGGTTGTCCAAGTGTGGAAGTCCCACCTTTTGTACAGAAGATCAACATCAACCTTGCCGAACTTCCACAGGTGATACGCTATATCCTTCCCTGTGTAAGTTGCCGTTCCATCGCTCCTCCTCAAGACCAAGTAGGGATTCTTCATATCGGGGAACAGCTTACTGAGATCCATAACGAAGGCTCCCTTATACTTGCCTTCCTGGGGGACGTAGAAGTTCTCATTCTTTTCTAAAAGCCTAAGGGCTATCTCAAAAAGCCTCCTAGCAACTATATCGCTTTCCCAGACCAGTAGATCATAGTTAATCTTTAATCTGTACGTAGTTTCCATTTGAGCCCTCACAACTTCCTCAGCTAATCTCCTGCCCTCAGGATCCCCCTCCTCGAGCTTCCTCATGAGCTCCCTTATCTCTTTGTCAACCTCAGGGTTTTCCTCAATTAACCTGTTAACTTCAACGTACAAGAGCCCCAAAGCATGATCTATCGGATTATCCTTGAGGTTCTTCTCCTTAAGCTGACTGTATATTTCCTCAAATTTATCCTTTAAGTTCAGGTAGCCCCAGTAAACTTGGGCAAACTGAACGCCTAGGTCATCTATGTAGTTCTGCACCTCAACCTCGTAGCCCAGGAATCTCAAGATTCTGGCCATGGTGTCTCCAAGGATGGCGTTCCTTGCGTGCCCCATATGGAGAGGCTTTGTCGGGTTTACGGACGTGTGCTCAACTATAACCTTCTTGCCCTTACCAACTTCGCTCCTTCCATAGTCCGTCGCTTTGCCAAGTATCTCACTTATCAGCAACTTTGCGAACTCCGCATAGTCTATGAAAAAGTTAACATAACCATTTACAGCTTTAACGTCCTTTATCCCCTCTAACTGCCTTGTCTTAAGCCTCTTTGCTAGCTCTTCCGCTATGACCATGGGGGACTTTCTTAAAACTCTTGCCAACTGAAACGCTACGGCAGTCCCAAAATCTCCCATCTCAGGATTCGGCGTATCGGCAAACTCTATTTTACCTTCCCAATCGGGTGCCATCTCTCTAATAACTTCCCTAAGAGAATTCTCCGCCTCAAGCTTAATCCTGTCCAACATCTTCAACACCTCACCTGATCTTGAACCTCAGAAGTGCAGCTATTCCCCCGAGGGCCTTAAGCTTATCGCCCCCTTCATGCTCAGAACTGACAACTACAACATTCGCCCTTAGGTTCCTCGCGAGTTCCATCATATCCTCGATCTTTCCCCTATTTTCGCCCTTTAACAGCTCGTCAAGCACGAGCAATGTATCTACAGCTCCATAGTTTATCGCTTCTTCAACCTCCTTGAGACCATATGCAACTGGCCCGTTCTTAGCTATCTCCTCTATAACTTTCTCAACCAGATTTATTTCTTTTGAGACCCTGTTTTCCATGTAAACCTTATCCACCGTTCCTCTCTTGATTACTTCATAAATTCCAGTTCTGCCCCCCATGCTCGTGTCATCTGTGACGACTTTTTTGGCGAGCTCTGGATAGTTCTCCTTAAGGAACTTAACAAAGTCCTCCTTGTAGAACCCAGGACCTGCAACTATTGCCCTCTCTATGTTTTCCCTCTCAAAAAGCTCGAGCATCGTCTTAGCGACGTCATGGAAGAACTTCTTTTCCTCTTCTTCCCTCTTGACGTTGTACCTCTTTCCTCCAAGGTTGTGCCTTATCGATGCTATGAAATCAAGCCCGTACTCCCTAACTACTGCAATTTCAGCCTCACCGTCCTCAATTGTGACTATCATAACTTTGGCCCTCTTAGAAGCCTCGACCGCTTCCTTTATCCTCTCTATGTGATGAGGCCTCCACCTTTCCTTCTGGATCGTTATAACTGTTCCTGGCTCAACAGCTATAGTGTGATACTTTCCCAAAGGCACATCATCCCTACTCGTGTAAACAATAGGACCAGTAATTCTAAGCTGATTTGCAAACCTATGCAGGTTTATTTTTTCAGCTTTAACGCCCAGAAAGACTGGGATCACCTCCACCTTTTCGGGCCTCAAGGAATCGCTCCTCTGAGCCTGCTTCCTCAAGGTTTTCGCATACACAATATCTCCCTCGTTTATAACGTGATAGAGGTGCCAGAGATCATCGAGAGTCTCAACTTTAATTTTAACCATTCCCTCTTTAGGTTTCTCCTCGAGTACTTCCACTCTCTCACCTCCAGCCAAACTCAGACAAAAACTTCTTCTTAAGCCTTCTTATGGTACCGGAAACTCCAAGGGTCCTCACTAGAACCTTTCTTCCTTTATATTCTGTTATTAAAGCCAGAGAAAACCTAACGTATTCAACGTAATTCCTGTCGCACCTAATAATCCCCGTTTGTGATTTTTCATCAAACTTAATTAACCATGGCTTAGCCATTGAGGTTCCTACTTCACCAAGAACTCGAAGGACGTTACTCCAGACCATATCCTTTACTTCTCCTTTCTTGAGGAGCTCCTCGGAGATGACTTGAAAAGCTATGTACCTATACTTGTCTCTGAGAGTTGGAGGTAGTGTTTTTGGTCTATCGCTCATGCTCTAAGTTACTCAGCCAGAATTTAATAATTGCTGTGCAAAAAATTTACACGATATGAGTCCTTAAAATACTTTTGGGAGATCCACTTAACACCCAATTTAGTAACACAAAAGGTTTATATACCTTTCGGTATCCGTAGTTATATTGAGAAGGGTTCTTGGACCGCCGGCGGGGGTGTTGGGGTGAGTAAGCAAAGAGTTTGTCCTGTTTGTGGATCAACCGAGTTCATTTATGACCCCGAAAGGGGAGAAATCGTCTGTGCAAGGTGTGGTTACGTAATTGAAGAGAACATTATCGACATGGGACCAGAATGGAGAGCGTTTGACGCTTCTCAGCGTGAAAGAAGGTCAAGAACAGGAGCTCCAGAGAGCATACTTCTCCACGACAAGGGACTATCCACGGATATAGGTATTGACAGGTCTTTGACTGGGCTAATGAGGGAAAAGATGTACAGGCTTAGGAAGTGGCAGTCAAGGCTTAGGGTCAGCGATGCAGCAGAGAGGAACCTCGCGTTTGCATTAAGTGAACTCGACAGGATTACCGCCCAGTTGAAGTTGCCAAAACACGTTGAGGAGGAGGCTGCAAGGCTGTATAGGGAGGCCGTGAGGAAGGGACTAATAAGGGGAAGATCAATCGAGAGCGTTATAGCTGCCTGTGTATATGCAGCCTGTAGATTGTTGAAAGTTCCCAGGACCTTAGATGAGATATCGGACATAGCAAGAGTAGAGAAGAAGGAGATTGGAAGGAGCTACCGTTTCATCGCAAGGAACCTGAATTTAACTCCCAAGAAGCTCTTCGTTAAGCCAACAGATTACGTTAATAAGTTTGCAGATGAGCTCGGGCTGAGCGAGAAGGTTAGAAGGAGGGCTATAGAAATCCTTGAAGAGGCCTACAGGAGGGGCCTCACAAGCGGAAAGAGCCCGGCTGGATTGGTTGCTGCCGCCCTCTACATAGCATCGCTCCTTGAAGGGGAAAAGAGAACCCAAAGGGAAGTTGCCGAGGTCGCAAGGGTTACTGAGGTTACCGTAAGAAACAGATACAAAGAACTTGTGGAGAAGCTCGGAATTAAAGTTCCCGTTACATAGCATGCCTTTCTCTTTATACCCTGTTAAGTAATGAATGGAATATTCTGGCGCCGGGGCGGGGATTTGAACCCCGGTGGGCGAACGCCCACGGGCTCTCCAGGCCCGCGCCTTCCCTGGCTAGGCTACCCCGGCATGCCCATATTAAATAGAATTAGAGGGATTATAAACCTTCAGGATATGAGCTCAATCTCAATTGTAACATCCTCAGGAACGCGAATTCTCATGATCTGTCTCATAGCCCTCTCATCAGCCTCGATGTCGATGAGCCTCTTGTGTATCCTGAGCTCCCACCTATCAAAGGTTGCTGAACCTTCCCCGTCAGGGCTCTTCCTTGTTACGATCCTTATCCTCTTGGTTGGCAGTGGTATTGGCCCGCTCATTCTAACTCCAGTCCTCTCTGCTATCTGCCTTATCTGATTTGCAACCTCCTCAAGGGAGCGGACGTTAGTGCTTGCAAGCTTGATCCTCGCTTTTTGCATAAAAATCACCTCAAGAGAATTAAAGAAGGGAGAAGAGATCACTCACCCTTCTGGATTGAGATTACCATACCAGCAGCGACGGTCATACCCATGTCTCTGATAGCGAACCTACCGAGCTGTGGGATCTCCTTGACGGGCTCAAGGACAACTGGCTTCATTGGCCTGAGGACAACGATAGCTGAGTCACCAGTCTTGATGAACTGTGGGTTCTCCTCTACGATGTTACCAGTTCTCGGATCAAGCTTGGCAAGGAGCTGCTCGAACCTGACTGGAACCTGAGCAGTGTGAGCGTGAAGAACTGGGCTGTATCCAACGGTGATTGCAGTTGGGTGGTTGAGCACGATGATCTGGGCCTTGAAGGTGTCCTTGGTTCTGACGACTGTTGGTGGCTTGTCTGGGTGTCCAGCAACGTCACCTCTCTTGATGTCGTTCTTGCTGACACCTCTGACGTTGAATCCGATGTTGTCACCTGGGAGTGCTTCCTGAAGTGGCTCGTGGTGCATCTCGATGGACTTAACTTCACCCTGGATGGGCTTGTGGAAGATAGTTGATGCTGGCTCGAAGATGACTACGTCACCGACCTTGAGCTTACCAGTCTCAACCCTACCAACTGGAACGGTACCAACACCCTTAATTGAGTAAACATCCTGGATGGGTATTCTGAGTGGCTTGTCAACTGGCTTCTCTGGCTCTGGAATCTGGTCGAGAGCCTCGATGAGAGTTGGGCCGTTGTACCATGGCATCTTGTCGCTCTTCTTAACGACGTTGTCACCCTCCCAAGCGCTGATTGGGATGACTGGGAAGTCCTTGTAACCGAGCATCTTAAGGAGCTTCTCAACCTGAGCCTTGACCTTCTCGAAGACCTTCTGGTCGTAGTTGACCATGTCCATCTTGTTGATGGCAACAATTATGTGCTTGATACCAAGGGTCCTTGCAAGGAAGGCGTGCTCCTTGGTCTGTGGCATGACACCATCAGTTGCTGCAACGACAAGGACTGCAGCGTCAGCCTGTGAGGCACCGGTGATCATGTTCTTAACGAAGTCCCTGTGACCTGGGGCGTCGATAATGGTGATGTACCTGTGTGGTGTCTCGAACTTGGTGTGGGCGACGTCAATAGTAATACCTCTTTCTCTCTCCTCCTTAAGTCTGTCCATGACCCAAGCGAACTTGAATGACTTACCCTTTTCACCCATCTCCTCGAACTTCTTGATAATCTGCTCTGGAATGTTACCGGTATCGTAAAGGAGCCTACCGATTGTTGTACTCTTACCGTGGTCTACGTGTCCGATAAACACGATGTTAACGTGGGGCTTCTCCTTTGGCATCTTTAACCACCTCCAAACTTTTGCCTAACCCTACTTTTGAGCGAGCTTTTTAAAATTTTCGCACATCGGCCCCCTCAGGCGGGAAACCCGCCCAAGTAGAGGGAGCCTCATGAGCTCGGATTGAAGTTGAGAAGGAGGTTTAAAAACTTAACTCAGGGCTCAGCGGTGACCACTCTCATCACTCCTCAGACAAGACCGATTTCTTCATCGCCTATTCAAGGCTAGCTCGTGAAAGTATTTAAGCGGTTTTCCCAAGCTGAGGTGGTGTTTATGATGAGGTTCATTCCACTCATCGTTGCAAGGCCCGAAGTTCAGATGGCCATAGATGAAGCAATAATGATGGCAAGGATTGAGGGCAAAGTCCCAGATACGGTAAGGCTTTACGTCTTCAAGCCTAGTTCTGTGACCATAGGGAGATTTCAGAGCGTAAAGCACGATGTCAATCTAGAGAAGGCTAGAGAGTTAGGTATTCCAGTCGTGAGGAGAATAACGGGAGGAGGAAGTGTTTTCCACGACGAATACGGTGAGATAACTTATTCTGTGATTATAGGGGAAGACTACCACCCTGCCCTTAAGAACATTCAAGAGAGCTATAGATTCTTAGCAGGCCCCTTGGTCGATGCCCTTAAGGATCTAGGGTTGAAGGCAGAGTTTTCAGGACTTAACGATATCATCGTTAACGGGAAGAAAATTAGTGGATCAGCCCAAACCAGAAGAAAGGGCGTCATTTTACAACACGGGACTTTCATGTACTCGACGAGACTTGAAATTCTGGCCTCTGTATTAAAGGTATCTAAGGAAAAACTGAAGGATAAGGGAGTGAAGAGCATATACGAGAGGGTAACCACCATAGAAAGGGAAGGAATAAAGCTGTCAAGGGAAGAAGCTTATGAGCTCCTGAAGAACAGCTTTTTCAGAGCATTTCCTTTGGAATTCGGAGAACTAACGGACTATGAGTTAGAGCTTGCGGAAAAGTTGATCGAGGAGAGATATGGGAACGAGAAGTGGAACTTCATGAAGTAACGCCCCTTATGTCCACGTGAACAAAGGCAACTTCAACCTCTGGCAACTCCTCTATTTTCTTCTTAACTTCCTCACTAATATCGTGTGCCTCTTTAAGAGTCATCTCCGGAGGAACCTCTATGTGTAACTCAACATGTAGCCTATTTCCAACGTAGTGAGCCCTCAAATCATGAACTCCCAAAACCCCAGGAACGCTCTTGGCAACCTCCTCTATCCTTCTGCAAATTTCATACGGAGGAGCTTTACCCGTTAAGTAGTGGACGTTCTCGAGGATTATTTCAACCGCAACTTTTCCTACGAACAGGGCAACTATAAATCCTGCAAGGGCATCCCCAAAGCTTATTCCGACTTTCTCAAGGCCAAACCCAAAGAGAACAGCTATAGTACTCAGGACGTCGCTACGATGATGATAGGCATCGGCTATCAATATTTGATTGTTCGTTTTCTTTCCTACAGCTAGGGTGTACCTTGTCATACCTTCCTTAACGAGGATTGAGAGAACTGCAACACCAACCATTAAGGGAGTTACCTCAATCCTCGTTCCGTGAATGATCCTTTCAAGGGAGTCTCTAGCTATTTCATAGGCAACTATAAGCAGGAGTTCGCCCATGAAGAACGCAAATAGAGGCTCAAATCTTGAATGACCAAATGGGTGGGAGCGGTCTGGGGGCTTTTTCGATATCTTCACCCCGATAAGTCCAATAATGCTCGTAAGGGTGTCACTGAACGAATGAATGCCATCAGAAATTAGGGCTATGCTTGAATAGAGGAGGCCAACTAATATTTTAATAATTCCAAGTATCGTGTTCCCAACTATGCTCACCACTATGGGCCTGTACTCCTCCCTCATTTTATCACCTTGCATATGCACAAAATTTTCTGGGCAACAAAATTTTAGAGAAGAGGCTTATTAGGATTTCTTTTTGTTAGCCTAATCTAATTCCTGCGGTCAGTCCGTCACTCCCTCATCACGCATCAGCCTAGGCTGAACTCCTCATCCCGCGGTATTCCCTAAAAAGCTCAGAGATCACCTACCATCATCACCACTCAGTTCGCCCATCAATCATCATTGCCAAAATCTCAAAGAAGAGAGAGTTTAAAAAGTTAAACGTCCCAGCCGAACTCCTCCCTTACAAGCTTTACTAACTCCTTGAACTCTTCTTTCTTGATATTAACACTACTAGTAGCTCCAACGAGGGCAATTATTCCGTGAACTTCTTCTTGGATTTGTATAACGTCATCGCTAACTTTGGCCACCCTAAGTTCTCTCCTTGCAACTTCGTCTTCACTTATCTTGAACCTGTCCTCCCCTATCTTGTAGTACCTGATCTCTGTCATTTTACTCACCTCCCGAAGCCCTTCCAAATTTTAGTTACGAAACGGAAGATTATAAAGGTTTCTCAGCCCAGGAACCGTAATATTTATAAAGTCATTTCAGTGGTTATTTTTTGGACGCGCCGCCGTAGCTTAGCTGGTGGAGCGCCGGACTGTTAATCCGGCGGTCCCCGGTTCGAATCCGGGCGGCGGCGCCAAAAGGAAAGGGCCCGTAGCTCAGCCTGGTCAGAGCGCGCGGCTCATAACCGCGTGGTCCGGGGTTCAAATCCCCGCGGGCCCACCAGAATTATTCCCTTCTTGAAAGCATTATTCCCAGGAGGATTAATGCAAGGCCTAGAAGTGTCGATTTCAAGATCTTCTCTCCAACTACAATTGATATGAACACCAAGGAAAGCACAGGAGTTAGGTAAACGAGAGATGCAACTTTTCCAGCGTCCTCTCTTTCCAACGCCTTAAGCCACAGAAGGAAAGTAAGACCCATCTCAAATGTCCCAATGTAAACTGCCCCAAGGATCCCAAGTGGATCGAACTTTATACCCCTTATGACTCCGAGAGCGAGAATGTAAAGAGAGCCAAAGAAGAAGTTCCAGAACATCTTCTCTTCAGCCTTTCTGGGATCTCTAAGGTTAAAGATCCAGTACATGGCCCACACCAACGCACTACTTAAGGCAAGGGCGTCGCCAAGGGGATTTGCAAAGCTTAAAGAGGAAAGGTTACCATGCGTTCCAATGACCAACGCTCCAAGGAATCCAACGATAACACCAAAGAACTCTTTAATAGTCAAAGGCTGGCCTAAAAAAGCTGAAGAGAATACCACGAGAATTATAGGCCATGTGTAGTTTAATGCCTGCGCCTCTTGAGCGGGCAGAAGGGAGTATGCGTTGAATAATACTAAGTAATACAGGAAGGGATTTATAAATCCTAAAAACGCTGAGTATAGATTTTCCCTTACAGAAAACTTCCTACCTTCTCTAAGATTCACTCCCAGGAATATTATCGTCGATGTCAGGGAGGCATAAAGGAGCATACTTACAGGATCCAACCTCGAGAGAGTAAGCTTAAATGCCGAAGCTACGGTAGACCAGAAGATTATGGCAAGTATGGCATAATGAACAGGGCGCATATAGAAGGATAGAAGGGGAGGTTAATAACGTTACTTCTTCTTGGCCCTCTGAAGCTTGGCCTCTTGGTAAGCCTTGGTCCACTTAAGCTTCCTGGGGTTCCTGCCCATGAAGAAGTACCTCTCGCACTTCCTTGAGCAGAAGAAGAATACCCTCCCATCGTTTCTGACGAACATCTTTCCAGTTCCCGGCTCGAATGGCTTCCCACAGTAGGAGCAGATGTTCCACCTTGCCATTCAATTCACCTCCTGCTCTTGATCTCCCTAGCCTCTCTTTCTGTCTCTCTAAGGATCAGTATGTCTCCAACCCTCACGGGACCTCTAACGTTCCTCCTAATTACTCTACCCTTATCCCTACCTTCAAGGATTCTAACCTTTACCTGGGTCACGTCACCAGTTGTTCCCGTTCTCCCTATGATTTCGATAACTTCAGCTGGATACCCCTCATCCTCCGCCATTCTCTCTCACCCCTAAAGATGATCGTGAAAGGGGAAAGGAAGGGGAGCTCACTTCATGAGCTCCCTAACCTTCATTGCGATTTCCTCAACAAGCTCCCTAGCCTTACCGGGCTCGATTATAGCAACACTAGCTGCAGCAACCTCAATTCCAGCTGCAGCACCAAGCTCCTTCTTGCTTGGGACGTAAATGTATGGAATCTCTTTCTCCTCACAGAGCGGTGGGAGGTGTGCAACGATCTCCTCTGGATCTACATCCTCAGCAATTATAACGAGCTTAGCCTGGCCCCTCTCAACAGCCTTCGTGGTCTCGTTGGTTCCCTTCCTTATCTTTCCAGTGTCCCTTGCTATTTCTACAGCCTGAAGGGCCTTCTCAGCGAGCTCCTTTGGAACCTCAAACTTCACGTAACTTGGCTTGGCCATCATCCATCCCTCCTTCAGTCATCGTTCATCTGTCGAGCTTGGTTGAGGTGGAGAATTTAAAAGGCTTGTGGTCCCTAGGAATGTTTTTAAAGACTGGGTATTTTTCAAGCCTTAGGGATCACCGTGAAGAAGGTTTGGAAGTACTTTCCTGGGACACTTACACTTCTCGTCCTTATAACGCTCGTATTTGCCTATGAGCTTATAGTTGGATTTAACAGGGCGATATTTCAGCTTGCACAGATAAACTTCCTAGTTTTGTATAAAGGTGAGTGGTGGAGGCTGATAACTGCAATATTCGTACATATGGGATTCGTTCACTTCGCGTTGAACGCATTCTGGCTGTTCTATCTCGGAATTGATCTAGAGGGAGTAGTTGGAACTAAGAGGTTTCTCGCGGTTTTCTTTATCTCAGCCTTAGTTGGGAACGTGTTAAGTCTGTTTACGCTTCCCCTCGATGTCGCCTCGGGGGGTGCCAGTGGAGGACTGTTTGGAATAGTCGGGGCATCTTTAGCGATAGAGGGAGTTTTAAGGAGGAACATGAGTAAGGCCCTAATGAACGCCCTCTTCCTGTTCCTGATAAACAGTATATTCCCTGGGGTGAATATAATAGCCCACTTCGGGGGTCTAGCAACAGGTTTAGCCCTGGGATACACCTACGGAAAATGGCTGAAGAGAAAGTTGATAGACATGAGCTATTGGTCATTTGTCTGATTTCGTTCTTTTTCATAGGCGATCATGCCCTTAGATAGCATTTCTTTCAACCTTCCCTTGCCCAGCACCTTTACTATATCATTGACATTCATAAAATCTAGGTCAACACCCTCCTCCCTTGCTATTTCCTCTAGATCAATTCCCCTCTCCTTAGCGAACCTAATTAACAATTCACGGGCTTTTTCGTAGGTGATCTCCTCCTTAGTTTCCCACACATATTCACTCAGATTTCTGAAAAATTCTGTCATGTTCACCCCGTGTATCTCAGCAAACCTGTACAATGCGGCAAACCTTATCTCTTGAAAGCCGGGATATTCCTCTTCTCTTATGAGGGTTTCACCGTTGAGAGTTACCTCTTCGACTTCAATTTTTTCCCTCCATGAGAATTGTGTATGTGATGTTATCAAGGACGATCTCAACCGTAGAGTTCCCTATCTTTATGCCACTTCCACCTTCAGCGTTTCTACTTTGAAAAGAACTACCATGTATAAATAAGACAACAAATAGCATAATACTAATAATAGCTACAATAACAATACCTTTGTTTTTTACCATACTTTTAACTGGGCTTAATAATATTTAAACCTTTCTAATCTCCACCTTTGGACACAGATTTTTAAGGGGACACACCTCACACCTAGGCTTTATAGGTCTGCAGATCCTTTTTCCATGGTCTACCATGGCATGATTGACGTACAGCCACTCATCCTTAGGAATTAGTTGCTTCAACCTTTCTTCAACATCCTCGGGAGAGGCATCCTTAGGAACGAGCCCAAGCCTCTTGCTTATCCTGTTAACGTGGGTATCCACTGGGATAGCTGGAATTCCAAATCCATAGGCAAGGACTATGTTGGCACACTTCCTTCCGATCCCAGGAAGCTTAATCAGCTCCTCAAACTTATCCGGAACTCTACCTCCGTACTTCTCGAGGATGATCCTTGAGGATTCAACTATCCACCTTCCCTTGCTCCTCCAAAGGCCAACCTTAAGCGACCTCAAAAATTCCTGCATCTCCTCAACACTAGCCCTTGCGATGTCCTCGATGGTTGGGTATCGCTTAAAGAGCTCTTCGGCAACCCTATCCGTCACCTCATCCCTGTTCCTTTGGGAGATTATGCACTTAATTAGCGTTCTGTAGGGATCTCCTGAAACGTGCCTTTCCCTGGGGTAAGTTCTCTTGAGTATCTTAACGATTTTGAGAGCCCTAGACCTTAATGAGCTTAAGTCTTCTTCCATCAACTACCACCAAGCCCGCCTTTGTCTGAATCACTTTAATTAAGTTTTCGAACTTTTCCCTGTATATCTCTTCAAGATTTTGGTTCAAAATTAGAACTTCATTTTCGAGAACCACGATAATATTATCACCATAAATGTACACATCCCTGGGCTTACCTGGGAGCTCGATCTCTAGAACATCAACCCCAGGCCTTGCAATAACAATTGCCGTCTTCTCAGAAACCCTGACGGGAGAGGGAACTGCTTGAACCACCTTGAACTCCAAGGGCTTCCCCAGGATATTTACTGTTACAACTTCCCCAGTTTTTACCTCTCTCCCCTTAAGCTTGGCCCTTAGAACCTCAGCAAAATCCTGGGGTAGCTCTACATTTGTCAATGGTTTTAGAACTACCCTCATTTAGAACACCCTCGCATAGCCCCACTTCTTGACGCTCGTAAGGATTGAGGTTTCAGTGCTTTTAATTCCATCTATCTTGCCCAGCTTATCGAGGAGGAAGTTCTCAAGCTCCTCGAGGCTCCTCAGGGTTACCTGCATAAATATATCATGGGCCCCTGTGGCTATACCCAGAACATCAACTTCATCAAATTTAGCGAGCTTTTCGGCTACCTCTCTGACCTTGCTGGGCTCAACATCAACGGCTATAACGGCCACTATACTATAACCAGCCTTGAATGGATTTATAAGAGCAGCGAACTTCCTTATTATGCCCTTCTCAACGAGCCTTTTCACCCTAGCTCTAACTGTTGACTCTGGAATCCCCAATATCCTTGCGACCTCCGAGTAGCTCATTCTTCCATCCTCCTGGAGTAAGTGGAGTATCCTTCTGTCAAGCTCATCCAACATTTTTACTTCACCATTTCTACGGATTTAGTATCCATCCTAATAAATATTATGACGAATCGACAAAATCATGCCGAAAAAGTTATCGAATTCTAAAGAGTACAGTATTAGGGGGAAACCATGGATCCGTGGGAGATCGTTGAGAGGTACCATAGAGTTATCGCTCCAGCCAACAGGACAACTTACTTTCCCCTAGTTCCAGTAAAAGCCGAAAATGCAAAGGTCTGGGATGTAAATGGGAGGGAATATATAGACTTCCTGAGCGATGCAGCAGTTCAAAACGTAGGCCACAATAATCCTAGAGTTGTTAGGGCAATAAAGGAACAAGTTGAAAAGCTAGTTCATGCAACGTACATTTATTCCTTCCCACTAGAACCACTACTCTTAGCGGAGAAGCTTGTTGAGATTGCCCCAATAGATAACGCTAAAGTCTCTCTTGGACTAAGCGGGGCAGATGCTAATGATGGTGCGATAAAGTTTGCAAGGGCCTATACTAAAAAGCATACTATCCTGAGTTACATGAGGAGCTTTTACGGCTCAACATATGGTGCAATGAGTCTTACAGGATTAGACTTCCATGTCAGGGCAATGGTAGGTGAGCTAAGCGGAATTCATTACATTCCTTATCCAAACTGCTATCGCTGCCCGTTCGGTAAAGACCCAAAGAGTTGCAAGATGGAGTGCGTAGAGTACATAAAAGAAAAGTTTGAGGGGGAAGTCTATGCCGAAGGGGTTGCCGCGCTATTTGCTGAGCCCATTCAAGGTGACTCCGGTATGGTTGTCCCTCCCGAGAGTTACTTCAGGAAGATCAAGAAGATACTCGATAATTATGGAATATTACTTGTGGTCGATGAGGTGCAGAGCGGTATGGGGAGAACGGGAAAGTGGTTTGCGATAGAGCACTTCGGCGTTAAGCCAGACATAATAACAATAGCAAAGCCCCTTGGAGGCGGATTGCCAATAAGTGCAACAATTGGAAGAGCTGAGATCATGGATTCCCTACCCCCTTTAAGTCATGCATTCACGCTCTCGGGCAATCCAACTGCAGCTAGAGCTGCATTGGCTGTCATAGAGGAGATCGAGGAGAAAGATCTCCTGAGAAGAGCCAAAAAGCTTGGAGACTATTCAAAAAAGAGGTTGGAAAAAATGAAAGAGGAGCATGAGCTCATTGGAGATGTTAGAGGGCTAGGGTTAATGCTTGGGGTTGAACTCGTGAAGAACAGGGAAACAAAGGAGAGAGCATTTGAGGAAGCGAAGAAGGTCGTATGGAGGGCATTTGAACTTGGTCTGATAGTGGCTTTCCTTCAGGGTAATGTTCTGAGGATCCAGCCTCCCTTAACCATTGAAGAAGATGTCCTCGATGAGGGCCTTAATATATTAGAGAGGGCCATAAGTGATGTTGAGGAGGGAAAAGTCCCAGATGACGTCGTGAAGAATGTGCAGGGATGGTAAGGCCTGTTTTGTGGTGAGAAAATGGTTAGTTGTTTAAATTATTCTTTTTTTATTCTACACCTTAGATAATACTAACTTGGATCGTTCAAAAAAAGAAGAGTTTAATAGAATTCTAAGAGTTTCTTTTTAGGAGGACAAAGAGTGCAACGATCAAAATTGCAGCTGGCCCGCAAACTCCCCCTCTTTTTGTGGGCACAGTTTCTGGTTTAGGAATTGTGATATTACTGGGAACATTACTTCCTAGTACATATTTATCAGGAATCCATACTGGAGGTTTCTCCTGCAATCCCTCAAGAACAGCAGCTAGCAGGGGGTGAGAACTTGTTCCTGGTTTCCTATCTGCAGTAATCTCCCAAATCATTACTCCACCAAGGCTCTGGTTTAGCATATATTGAGTTTTTATGAGTATACTCCTTGGATCATCGAACGTTATGAATATCCTTTTACTCTCTGAATACAGCCAAGGAACCTTAGAGTAGTTGTCCCAAAAGTACTCATACTCCCCGGTCTTAGCTTTATCCGCTACATCCCAATAGTCCATTATACCATGAGTTTCTGCAGCTGATCCCCAAGTTCCGGCGGGAGTTCCTTTATATGGCTGGAATAGACCATGATTCTTTGGCGGGACATTAGCAAAGCTTCTAGCGTAAAATGGTATCCCAAGAACTATTTTGGTCCTATCAGGAACGTGCTCTATGTACCACTTGATTGTTTGATCAACAGAACCATAGTCAGGCCCATTTGGATTTCTGTATAAGGGAGCATTGTGTCCAGTTACTGGGCTCCACGGCCCTATATAGTCATAAGTCATGACGTTTATGAAATCTAAGTACTTACTTGCCTCTTTCCAATCTATCCTAGAAGCAATCTCAAGGTTTGCTGGTGCTGCAACCGTAAGTAGATAATGCTTATGATCTTCCCTTCCCACATCATCCAATGCTTTTCTGAATTCCTTGAGTAGGACTATGAAGTTCCTGGGATCATCTGGGCTAACGTAGTTGCCCTCCATCCCACCGCCGCCTGGATACTCCCAATCAATATCAATTCCATCGAGGTTATATTTCCGAATTATTGCTATCGCACTTTTAATGAATTCTTGTCTTTTCTTTGGATCTGCAGCTACTGGAGAGAAGTACTTGCTTAGAGTCCAACCTCCCACTGATATCAAAAACTTAACAGCTGGATACCTACTTTTAAGCTCCTTAAAGGCTTCCAAATTCATAGGATCGGCCCAAGGATCAGCCCATGTTACTGTTCCATTTTCTAGCAACTTTAGGAAGGCATAATTGACATGGGTCACGTTTTCAAAAGGAACATCATAAGGTGAAAATGCTCTCGCGTAGATTCCCCAGGAGATATAATAAACAACAATTCTATACGGCTGTGGAGGAGTTGTCACTTTGATAACATTAGAGGGTGTCCCTCGCTTCCCATCCTTACCATCCTTAAATACTGGGACAACGATATAGTAATAAGTTGTATTCCCTGTAACATTGAAATAATCAACGGCGGTATTCGTCGGAGTTATTGGTCCTAATTTCTCCCAGTAATCTCCTTCTTGAGGAGGTTGGGATGTAACTTTCTTGGCTTTCCATAAATAACCCTGGTATTCCACGATCTCACCTGGGAGATAGTTCCAATTCTCCTTATATTTAGTATAGTTACTCCAATTAACAACGAAAATCAAGTTCGGGGAGGAATACACGTCTCTAGGGTTAGTGGATCTATATACCTCATAAGCTTTGACATTTGAAAGGGGAGTCCAGGTTAAGTTTACTGCATCCCATGCTATTGGCTGTGCCTTTAGCTTAATTTCTGACTTAGAGAGAACTGGGGTTGGAGTAGCAAATAATATAACTATTACTACCAGAGTTAAAGCCAAGGCTCTTTTCATACATGTCACCCCAATGAATCTCAAAGAAAACCCTTAAGGCGTTTGTTTTAAACCTATAAAACAAGAATATAGGAAAAGAAAAGTGTTTCAAAAGAAATTAGAGGAAATCAAGTTGAAGATACTGCTTGTTGAGTAACTGGTTGGTAGCCAAAGGCTTCCATGAATTTTACGAAGACGTGGCTGTAAGCCCAGTCTGGGTCACTAGTACCCCTGTGGAGTGGTGAAACTTGGCCCTCTGGGCCTGGGTGATCCCTGTCTACACTCCAGAACGCCAAAGCTCTTATCTTATACTGAATTGCCCAGTCTACAAGGGTCTGAGCATCCTGTAGTGTGAACACACTCTTGTCGTCATTGACTCCAATCATTGGGGTCAGACCGATCATACCCCAGATCTCCTCATCAGTCTTGTTTGGATAAAGCTGCTTGAGCTGGTTGAATAAGTTCTGGGCAACCTTTATTGCGTTCTCAGCATTTGATGGGGTCCAGTAGTAATCCATAGTCATTGCATTGACCCTGTCTATCTTTACACCCTTCTCAACCATTGTCTTAATTAGGGAGTATCCTGAGCCCGTTAATCCGACACCTGGATCACTTGGTAGGGTGAAGCTTATCTTAACCCATGGCCTTTCTCTCTGAACAATCAGGAGTGCATCTGCCAGCATGTTTGCATCAACATAGGACTCAATGTCAAAGTCCAAGTACGTTGCATTGTACATGTCAATTATCTGGATGTACCACTGGGCTAACTGCTCAGCACTCTGAGCTTGCTGACAGAGGTATGGCCCAACGGCACCTCCGAAGGCTATGATGACCTCACCACCCATCTTCCTGAGGTCATTGACCTCCTGAACGAAGGTATCTAATGGCAATGCACCACCCCATGATGGACCGTAAGCGGAACTGTAGATGATGAATGCAAGCGTGAAGTACTTGGTTCCTGTAAGCTGAGCATACTCCGTGAGAGGCTTGTGGACTGAGAGTGTCATATCGATGTATGGAGCGAAGAAGTGCTCTGGAATAGGATTGGCACCCACTGGGGCTGGGACTTCAGTCTGAGTAGTGGTGGTAGTTGTGGTCTGGGTTGGAGTGCTCGTAGTTGTAGTGGTAGTAGTGGTTGTAGTTGGAGCTGGAGTTGCTGTGGTAGTAGTCGTAGTTGTTGTGGTAGTGGTTGTTGAGGTTGTTGTGGTGGCCTCGCCCGAGCTAGGCCACACATCCCAGATTTCTCCGTTTATTTCGAGGATTATTTGTTTGACTCCGCTGACTGGGCCGTTGACGATGAATCCAAAGCTTGCCGTTGGACCCTTGTTCCAACTGAGTGGCGTGAAGACTACCCAATCACCCTCTTGGCTCTTCTGGACACCCCAGTAGTTGCCCATCTGGGTTGATGAATCAAGCTGGACTTTAACAACCCAATCGTACTGCCCACCAAGGTTTAGGGTAATGTCAAACTGCCCACCAGTACCCCAATCATTAACCTTAACACTCATCGAACCAGGCTTAACCGGACTACCAGCCGAACTAGTAGTCGTAGTAGTCACAGTACTCGTAGTTGTTGAGGCAGTAGTTGTGCTGGTAACAGTAGTAGTGGTAGTGGTTGTAGTTGTAGTAGTTGTGACAGTGGTTGTTGAGGTTGTTGGAACTGACGTTGTAGTAGTCGTCGTAGTAGTGGTAACGGTTGTAGTACCCGTCTCAGACGGCACCTGAGACACCTCAGGCCACACATCCCAGACTTCCCCGTTTATAACAAGCACTATTGACTCAACGGGCATATCTCCGGATGCTATGAATCCGAAGCTAGCTGTTGGGCCCTTGTTCCAGCTCTTTGGTGTGAATACTGCGGTCCCATCTTCCTTGTAGGTAAGATCAGCGCTCCAGTAACTTGTGATCTTTGAACCCTCCTTTAGCTTGACTTCAATAGTCCAGTCATATTGACCGTCAAGATAGAGGGTGCATGAGTATTGAGTAGCACTTCCCCAGCTATTTACCCTAACGTCAAGTGTTCCAGGTCTTATTGGATTCTGAATGTTTGAAGATGTCGTCTGGGTTTGTGATATGGAAGACGTTGTTGAGGGTGATTCCACATCTTGTTGGAGTAAAGGTTGCTTGCTAACTTCGAAATTCTTTATACTCCAGTTAAAGAGTGCCGATGTAGTTGTAGGATTTCCAAACTCTGTACCAATTTCCCAATCCTGCATGTAGAGATTTCCTATATCCACTTGTGTGTATTCTTGAACTTTTTTGACAAATAATGTTGGATCAATTTCTATTTCTGCACTCTTCATTGGTGTTGTCAATCTAAAGGCAAAGTACGTCCATCCACTACCAATGCTATCTTTCTTCCAAACTTCAAATGTCCCGTTTATGAGTTTTCCATTAATAATGATGGGTATCTTGACTGTGTCTATTATCCTACCAGCCGGATTTATCTTGTTATTATAAAGCCAGACCATGATCTCTACTTCTCCAGCCCTAACTCCAGTTGTCCTTAGTTGATCCGTTGTTAACCAAGTTTCCATTGCAAAATTAATTGGCAGATTAGGATCATGCTCAAGGTTGTAACTAAATTTTACAGTAAAGCCAGTAAGATCTGACACCTTCTTTGGTAGATCTATAAGTCCATCCGCTTTATTTCTGTTCCAAGGCTTGTTCCCAATGTATATCTCCGGGTATCCATGAACCCAAGTATTGGGATTTTTAGTAATGATGTTTGTTAAGTTGCTAAAGAACCGTATTTCATTACTAACAGGATCGTATTCCATGATTTGCTTCCCATCTGCGTCTTGGATGTTCCATGGATTGATTTCCATTACGAAATCTGAAATGCCATCCCCATTCATATCGACAAACGCTGTAGGCCATTGGTTGCCTGGGAACTCTCGTATTATGGGCTCTTGGGCAGAGGCTGGAAAACTCATAATTGTTGCAAGTAGTGTCAGGACACTTAATATAATTGCAACTCTCTTCATACTCTCCCCTCCACGCCTTGATAGATTCTGAGGGATTCAGAACTTGGTGTATTTAAGAATTTTGAAGCAAATTATGTAGATATGACAAAAATAAAAGGTTCTAAGAGAGAAATAGTTACATCGCTGTCTATTTTATTATCTCCTGCTTAATAACCTCCGCTATCTCCCTTATTGCCTGCGAGGCTTTTGACTCTGGGAACGCTTCAATGAAGGGCCTAAGCATCGACATGCTCTTTGGAATTGCAGAGTCATAGGGTATCTCACCCAGAATTGGTATTCCCTCTTGCTCCGCCCACTCCTTAAGGCCGGTGAACCCCGGATTTATATCGGCCTTATTTATTATCAGGTAGGCAGGCTCGTGGAAGTGCTGGACGACTTTGTATACTCTCTGAACATCGCTCAACGAGGCTGGAGTTGGCTCAGCTATTAGAATTGCTACGTCGGCCCCTCCAACGCTCGCTATAACTTGGCATCCAATCCCTGCAGCCGAATCAACGATCATATGCTCTAGATTTTGCTCCTTCATTATCTGCTTAGCCCACTCCTTCTCCTCCGTGACTAACTTACCGCTCTCTGGCCTTCCAACGTCGAGCTGTGCCGAGATTATCGGGAAGCCATACTTGGTTGTGGCCTTCCTTATAACTCCAGAGCGAACCTGCTCCAGCGTTATCGTTCCTGGGACAGGGCACACTAAACCACAAACATTGCAACCCTCACAGGTGAGCTCGTTGACCACGTAATTACCTTCATCGTCAACGTAGATGCACTCGTAGGGACACCTCATCTGGCAGATTCCACAGCGGATGCACGTTTCCGTGTTAATTCTGGCTATCTTCGCCCCAACGTGCTCCCTCTCCTCCTCCCACTCAGTTACCCCCAGGAGTAGGCCAAGGTTTGGAGCTTCAGCATCTGCATCAACCGCTATTAGCCTGTACTCATCCTTGAGCAGGTAAAGTAGAGATGCTGTAACCGTGCTCTTGCCAACACCACCCTTACCGCTCGCTATAACTATCTGCATTTTATCACCCCCTCAAGAACTCGTAAATCCTCTCGGCGATTTCCCGGAATATCTCGGCCTCGGGATAATCGGTCGTTACAATCGGGGTTCCAGAAACGTACGTCTTCACGATGTTCTCACTGTACGGTATCTCGGCTATCACCTTGGCCTTGTACTTCTCAGCTCTCCTGTAGACTTCGTTAACGTCACCCAGATCTGCCCTGTTGATGACAACCCAGGTTTCAATTCCCATAAGCTTGCCGAGCTGTAAAATCAACTCAGTATCGTGGATTCCTAAAGGAGTTGGCTCGGTGACCGCTATTAAGAGCTGAGATCCCTCAATGGCCTTTGAAACTGTATTTCCGGTTCCAGCAGCTGTATCAACTATCAAGAGCTCGTAGTCAAGGTTTTTGAGCCTCTTCTTGGCGGCAACTACTAATGGCATCGATCTCTCTTCTCCTTCCCTGAGCTTTCCTGTCACAAGGGTAAAGCCGTAGGGGGTTGGCGTAACGTACGTGTGACCAATAAGCCTCGAGCCTTCCTGTATTGCCCCGGGAACCGGACAGACTATCTCACAGGCCCTGCAGCCCGAGCACAGTGTGGGCATTAGGAAGGGCGTTCCATCCTTCAGGGTTATTATCGCGTGCTCCTCACAGACCTCCGCGCACTTCCTGCACTTTATGCACTTTGAATAGTCGAACTTCGGCATGAACTGGTTTACCTCCTCCTCGTTTTGCAGCTCAACCCCTAAGAGGAGGTGATCGTTTGGGGCTTCAACGTCTAAATCAGCTAGGATAAGCTTGAATCTTTTAGCTAATTCAACTGCAACGTTTATGGCAACTGTTGATTTGCCCGTTCCGCCTTTCCCACCGCTTATCGCTATCTGCATCTCCTCACCTCCGAGAATTAGGTCAGCCTAATATTTTTAAAATTTGTGCATATGCTCAAATCTGTTTAATCGTTAGTCAGAGCCTTGACTTTAACTTTCTCATGTAGAACTTCACGCCGTTGTACTCGAGCTCGATGAGCTTGCCTTCCCTGATTAGCTTTTCAACTACATCCCAGGAAGCATTTGCCTTCTTAAGCAGTTCCCTAACTGCATCTTCCCTCATTGGGTGAACCGCGGTTATCGAGAGTAAGTCTTCCTCAACGTTGCCCGTGAATGCGAAGGCGTTGCCTTCGTACCCTATCAGGTATTCAACGTTTTCAGGTCCAATGGCCTCGCTGAACAGTTGATATGTTAGATGAATAACCTCCTCACTCGCCGGTTTGACCCACTTCTCCGCTGGTGGCCTTGTTGGGATTGCGATGTAAGCTTTGTCGGGCTTTAAATCTTTCAGAAACTCCGCGATTCTTTTAAGCTCATTACCGTAGTCTATGTTTATCAGCATCGTTTCCGTAACAACGACTCCTGGAAATTCGTCCTTTAACGTGAGCATTCCCTCCAAAATTCTCTCCAAGCTTAAGGATTTGTGGGGCCTGTCAACTTTCCTCCACACATCCTGGGTTACCGCGTCAAGCTTCAGTGAGATGAAGTCAAAGTTCATTAGATCCTCCCTAACATCATCCCTCCACACGAGGGACGAGTTAGTTAGGATGGCTAGCTTTATTCCAATATCTTTGAGCATCTCAGCTTCCTTTCCCAGGTTAATATCCAGAGTTGGCTCCCCATCGGGAACGAAGGTTATATACTCTATCTCTTCCCCCTTTTCCAAGGCCTCGTTTACCTTCCTTTCAACGTCCTCCACTATCTCCTTGGGATCGTAGAATTCCTGCCTCTCGATCTGCATCTTTATCGTCCTTCCAATCTGGCAGTAAACGCAGGCGTAGCTACAGACTTTGTCCGGAATGTTGTTCACTCCAAGGCTCTTTCCAAGCCTTCTTGAAGGAACTGGACCGAAGGCTATCATACCACCACCAAAATTAGGTTGGCCTAATCGCGTATAAGGATTTATGACGAATGATGTGAAGATAAAGAACATGATATTGGGAAAGATTAAGAAGAAGGCCCTTAAGCTTATTGACGACCTTGAGATAGTGGACTTTTCCTTTGGCCTTCCTTATACATGGGTTCTCGTCGGGGGTAAAAAAGGCGGAGCATTGGGTGTGGCCATGACTTTGCCGGAGGAAGTTCAGAGGTACAGAAACTCGATAAAAGAAATTTCCCTTGAAGAGTTTATTGAGAAAGCAGACAGTATAAACGTAATTGAAAGAACGCTTGGCCTCGCCGCGATAAATGCAGTCTCCCAGTACCACATAGACCTGAGCAACGCGGAGTGGGTAGATGTTCTTGAGCTTATTCCAGAAAATGCTGAGAAGATAGCGATAATTGGCAACATGCCTCCTCTAGTGAAGGCCCTAAAAGATAAGTACGAGATTTATGTTTTTGAGAGGAACGCGAAGCTCTGGGATAAGGATACATACAGTGATACCCTCGAGTACCACCTATTGCCGGAGATGGATATAGTAATTGCAAGTGCCAGTTGCCTAGTTAATGCCACAATAGATATGCTACTTGAGAGAGCCAAAAAGGCAAAACTGTTTGTTTTAACGGGCCCGACAGGTCAACTACTTCCAGAGTTCCTTAAGGGAACAGTGGTAACTCACCTAGCGGCGATGAAAGTCATCAATATAGAAAAGGCACTCCTCGGTCTAAAGCTGGGGAGTTTTAAAGGATTCGAGGAGGGAAATAAAAAGTACGTGGTAGAGGTGCCCTAAAGGAGCTTTCTGAAGTAGCTCTTTAGCGCGGCCCAATTCAAGTAGATGTGAACCACAGAAAGGCCGAAGAATGCGAAGCCTAAATAGATGTGGAGTGTATCAGATACTTCCACTGGTAGCGAAGGAAAGAGCCTTCCTAAAAGCAGTATAGTTCCAGTTATACCTGTTATCAGCCACAGGAAGAATAAGACTATTGAAACGAACATCCTCAGTCTCATTTTATCCCCTCCTCAACGTTGTTCCATCTATCTTTATTTCTTCGGCCTTCCAAGTTCCCTCCTCGTAAGTTGCGACGACTTCAACGTACTCTCCGACCTTCAGCATTCCAAGGACATCCTTCCAGTTATAGCTTCCCCATCTGCCCCTAACGTAGATCTTCGTTCCGTTCACCACGAAGTACCTGAGCTCAACGTTTACTTCCTCTATTTTACCTTTGAAGGTTTTAGTAACATTTTCTAAAACTATTGATTGAGTTTGATTGGCCTCCACGAGTTCAGTTTGAGTTGGAGTCCCAATGTAGAATCCTACCGTGACCCTTTCCTCTGTTCCATAAGGACAGCCAGTTCCGTACTTAAAAACTACGTCTATGCTCCCATTGCCTAAGACTTTAATTTTGTACTGTTTGAAGGCAGTATAAGGGTCTTCAAGCTTTGTCTCTGTCTCTTCGATAACTTCAACGTTCTTAGAATTCTCAACTAATATTTTCCAGTCTGAGTAAGGACAAGGTTGGGCATGCTTGAAGCGGACGGTGACATTTAGCGTTACAACCTTGCCGGGCTCATCCACATAGGCCTTGGCAGGGACAACGCATAGAATATCTGCACCCTCATGGGATGTTGCTGTGCCTACGTAGTAAACCCCTCCAACAATCATTGTGCTGTTTTCCTGGGGTGTTATTGCTTCTATCTGCTTCTTCTCCGCTATCTTCACTATAAACGGAAGGGCTGTAATCAGGATAGCAAGGATTATCGATGCCACAAGCCCCCTTTTCATGGGCTCACCTGTAGATGAATGACCATTCATTTTTAATAAACATTAGGGAATTGGGGCATTTATGTAACCATTTTAGTTTTACATCAAGTTATTTAGTTTACATAAACGCTTAAATTCAGTGCATATGCAAATGCTCCTCCGGGTGGTCTAATGAAGTTAGCTAAACCTACTGTAATCTTGTACCGGCTGTTATCCTCTTAGGAGCAGGAGGCTCGCTGAGGGAGCTACCAGTGGATAGATGAGGGTACTCCGAGTTAGGATTTCTTACCAATATCTCAACACCTATCAGTGGCCTAGGAAGGTTTCAGAAAGCCTATGATTTCGTATTATAGCCTCCGGCTGGCTTAAAAATGGGGAAAAGATCGTGTTTCCCTTGACGAGCACGACGCTGGGGTATTAGATGGTCACATAAAGGCAAACTTCATAAAGCCCGAAATCTGGGATGAGGCCATAGCCTTGGCAGACATGTTCCTGAGCAACCCTGCCGGAGAGCTGGGAACAATGATAGTTGGCTCTGCCCTAAACCTGCTGTTATTATCTCCCACGTACGGGAGGAAAATTCAGGAAAAAGATCAAGGAAACTCTCGCCATGGACAAGAGCAAAACCTACCTCTTCACCGTCAACACCGACATCTTTCCAGAATGGGTGAGTGAGTTGGAAGAGGCATCGGATAACCTGATGTTCAGCAGAATGGAAAGGCCAATGAGGCTTTTCTTGAGAATAGAAAGAATGAAGGAGGTTCCGTTCAAGAGGGGAGAATTTGAGGTATCGTTGCCCGAAGAAGTGCTAAGGATGATTAAGAAAGAGGCCGAAAGGGGATGAAAGTGCTAATTCCAGAAATAAAGAAAGTCTAGGTATAATTTATTAATATACCTTTATTTATATTTGTAGCTGGTGATCGCTTTGGACACCCGAGAAAAACTCCTGCACTCGGCCAAGAAACTCTTCGCAAGTAAGGGCTTCGACAGGGTAACGGTTGATGAGATAGTTAAAGATGCAGGAGTAGCAAAGGGAACCTTCTACCTCTACTTCAAGAGAAAGGAGGACATAATAAGGGAAGTTGCGATTATGGCAATGCCCTTTCAGGCCTTGAGCGATGTTTTCAAGTCCGTTGATAGGGAAAGCTTCAGAAATCTTGGGGATTACCTAAGGTTCCTGGGAGAGAAGTTCTTCGAGCACTACTCCGACAGGGAGCTCGCGTGCATATTCTTCCATACAGTCTCAATAAAGAGTAGCATTACATCCCTAAACGACCTCCACAGGGAGCTGTGTTCTAAGTTAATCAAGGAGGGAACAAGGAGAGTTCTTGAGTTCGTAAACATCGAGGAGAAAAAGGCCGAGGTTCTCTTCAGAACTTTCCTTGGGAGCCTGCTCCACTACCTATACTCTGAGGACTGTAGCCCAATAGACCACAAAGAATACTTGGAAAACCTCGTTCAGATTTTAACGAATTCGATTAACAATTCCACTAGCAGTAAATGAACCAAATTAACCTTTGATGTTCTAAGGTGTTCATCCTTGCATATAAATCCGAAAAATATTTAAAATTGCTCATCGAACACTGAATGACCAGTCAGTCATAAAATTCAAGGTGGTAAGCATGGAGGAACTCGTGCCAGTTGTATGTCCGTGGTGCTCCGTTGGGTGTAGGCTGTACATAGTCTCAGTAAACGGCCATCCCAGAAAGATCGAGTGGGATTACGATCACCCAAACACACCAAACAAGGGTAAGCTATGCCCCAAGGGCGTTGCCTCCTACCAATTCACCATAAGCCCGGACAGGCTTAAGAAACCCCTAATTAAGAGGAACGGTAAGTTTGAGGAGGTTTCTTGGGAGGAGGCAATAAGGTACGTTGCCCAGAAGTTTAAGGAAATTATCGAGGAGCATGGGCCGGAGGCCTTAGCCTTCCTGGGGAGCGAGAGATGTTCCCTCGAAGATAACTACGTTCTCCAGAAGCTTGCTAGGGCCTTGGGAACGAACAATGTAGAATTTGCTGGAAGGCTCTGTCAGTCCTCAAACTTCGTCGCTAGGAGCAAGGTGTTTGGGAGCCCCGCGCAGACTAATCCCTTCGAGGATATAGTTAAGTCCAAGGTCATCTTAGTCTGGGGCTACAACCCTGCCGAAACCAATCCCGTTCTCTTCGGTCAGTACTTCGAGAAAGCCCTAGACAACGGAGCGAAGATAATAGTAGTTGATCCAATAAAGACTAAGACGGCCAAGTTTGCCGACATTCACCTCCAGCCCTACCCAGGAACGGATCTTGCGGTTGCCTTGGCGATGCTCAATTACATAATAAAGAACGAGCTCTACGACAGGAAGTTTGTTGAGGAAAGAACGGACAACTTCGAGGAGCTCGCAAAGTCCGTGGAGGAGTACACTCCAGAGTGGGCCGAGAAGGTAAGCGAAGTGCCGGCGGGGATGATAAAGAGGGCAGCGGAGCTCTTAGCTACGGGAGGCAACGCAACTATAGTGCTTAACGAGGGGGTGAACCAGCACGCGAATGGAACGATGACTGCTTTGGCAATAGCTAACTTGATCGCGATAACTGGAAACATAGGGAAGGAAGGAGTGTTCTCAGGAGTAATTCCTGGGGCCCACTGTGGCCTCTGTGCTGCGGTTCCTGGGGTTAACTGCGCTCAGCTCCCTGGGCCAGTCCCGCTGAATGAGGAAAATGCGAAGAAGTTCAGCGAACTCTGGGGATTTGAAGTTCCGAGAAAGCCCGGCCTCCACTATCAGGCTATATTCAAGGCCATGGCCGAGGGAAAGATGAAGGGAATATTTATCATGGGTCAAAATCCGGCCAGATCCCTTGCAAACTCAAGCTTAATTGAGGAAGCCCTTGAGAAGGCCTTCGTCGTCGTAAGCGACATCTTCCCGACGGAAACAACGAAGTTCGCTGACGTAATACTACCAGCGGCAAGCTGGTATGAGAAGACGGGAACCGTGATAACCCAGAACAGGAGGGTAATGAGGAGCTTCAAGGCAGTTAAACCGCCGGGAGAGGCAAAGCCCGACTGGGAGATACTTGTCATGTTGGCCAGGGAACTCGGCGTTGGGGAGTACTTCAACTACTCGAGCGTCGACGACATCCTTAGGGAAATCAACAGGGCAATTCCTGCCCTTAAAGGAGCAACACCCGAAAGGCTGAACTCAAATTTGGAGGGCTGCTTCTACCCATGCCCAGATGAAAAGTCGGAAACACCGAGGCTGTTCTTGAATGGCTTCCCGACTAAGACCGGGAGGGCCCAGCTTGCACCGGTTAAGTGGATCCAGCCGGGAGAAGTTCCGGACGAGGAGTATCCGCTGTGGTTGACCAACTTCAGGCAGGTGGGTCACTTCCACACGGGAACGATGAGCATGAGGAGCAAGAGCCTGATCAAGAGGTGGCCAGAGGGCTTCCTGATGATAAACCCAGAGGATGCCAAAGCACTCGGGATAAGGGATGGAGACAGGGTTAGGGTTGAGACGAGGAGGGGTTCTCTCGTTGTTAGGGCCATGGTTACGGATAGGATAAGGAAGGGTGTTGTCGCGATGCCCTGGCACTGGGGAGTTAATTTCCTCACGAAAGATGATGCGATAGATGAATTCTCCAAGATGCCAGAGCTGAAGGCAGTAACCTGCAGGGTCACCAAGGAGGTGGTAGAATGAGCAAGAAGATCTTCATAGACTTCAAGCGTTGCATTGGCTGCAGGGCCTGTGAAGTAGCCTGCGAAATGGAGCACGGAGAAGCGAGGATAAGGGTCTTTGAGTTTCCAGACTTAACGACGATACCCTTCAACTGCAGGCACTGTGAAAAAGCCCCCTGTCTGGAGGTCTGTCCAACGGGTGCATTGTACAGAGATCAGGATGGGGCCGTAGCCTTCGATCCCCTCAAGTGCATTGGCTGTCTGATGTGTGCCGTTGCCTGTCCATTTGGTGTTCCGAAGATAGATGAGGTAAACAAGATCATGGACAAGTGTGACCTCTGCTCAGAGAGAAGAGCGGAAGGAAAGCTTCCGGCCTGCGTTTCTTCATGCCCAACTGAAGCACTGAAGTTCGGCGAGATAAACGAGCTACTTTGGGACAGGGAGGGAAGCTTCGTTTCTCGCCTCAAAGAGGCGAGGGAGAGGGGAGAGAAGGAGCCGATATACCTGCTGTGAGGTGGAAGCATGGATCCCATTATTCTTTCCTTTTTAGTTCCCATACTCGCGGGAATTTTTGCGTTTAAGCTCGAAGGTAAGAGAGCCGATGCCCTGTTGGTAGGAGCTTCAGGCTTTTCCCTCCTCGCGATAACTTACTCGCTCACAACTTTCACGCCCAGGCACGTTGTTCTTGCGGAGGTTGGGGGTTTTGGTGAAGTTTACGGCCTGATGGTTGATGATATATCCCTCCCGATAGCATTTGTGGTTTCCCTCGTGGGCTTCCTCTTCATGCTGTACTCCATCGACTATCTCTCACCTCAAAACAGGGAAAAACCTGTACATGAGGGGAAGGGAAGGTTCCACGGGTGGATGCTTATATTCCTGGGCTCAACTCTAGGTTTCCTGTTCTCATCCTCAATGCTACAGATGCTCGTGTTCTTTGAGCTCATGAGCCTTGCCTGCTGGGGCGTCGTTGGCTTCTATGGAACGAAGGAAGCTATAAGATCTGCTTATAAGGCTCTCCTCATGCCCAACTTCGGCGCGCTCGTCGGTCTTTACTCTGCTTTCGCCCTTGCATACCTGAAAACCCATAACCTGTCCCTGCTCTCCCTCTCGGGCCTGCCCCAGGATATTAAGCTCTTAGTCTTCCTAGGGGCCATGATAGCGGCGTTTACGAAGAGCGCTCAATTCCCACTATACTCGTGGCTTCCTGATGCCATGGAAGCTCCAACGCCAGCCAGCGCATTTCTCCATGGAGCGGCGATGATAGAGATGGGTGTTTTCCTCCTAGCGAGGGTGGTTCAGTTTATGAGCCCAATTCCAAAGATTGGTGGCTTCGTGATGCTTTTCCTCCTCGCGATTACCCTCCTGATTACCACGATAGCCTATCCAATGCAGAAAGATGCCAAGAGGTTGCTCGCCTATTCAACGATGGCCGAAGCGGCGGTGATGTACAGTGGGGTTCTCTTTGCCGTCTTCGGTTCCGAGCTTGGAATAAAGCTTGCGATGTTTCAGATATTCACCCACGCTTTCGTTAAAGGCTTGGGCTTCTTAACCGCGGGGACGTTCAGCTACTCCCTGGGAACCCGAAACATGGGCAAAATAAAGGTGAGCGGTTTAGTGGGGGCAGTTTGGATGCTTTCCCTCTTTGGCCTAGCCGGAGCTCCTCCATTCGGAATATTCTTCAGCAAGGCCCTTCTCCTCAGATCTGGAGCTCAAATAGGGGGGATGTGCTGGGCGATCGTCTTGCTGATCCTTCTGGATTCAACAGTGTTCTTCGTTGTCTCAGCTCTAAGGGTTAGAGATATGCTGGGAGGCAGGGACTTGAAGGTTACTAGCCTCATGAGGGGAATAATCACGATCCTTGCTGTCTTGGCCGTTATTGCTCCAGCGTTGGGTTACAAGCTCATAGTGGGGTGGTAAAATGGAAGTCGTCCCTTACCTACTGGCCCTAGCATCGCTTGTAGGATTCATGGGCTTTGCAAGGGTGGGGCTTGGGATAGCCTCAATTTCCTCGCTCATCATGATAGGCTTAGCTGTTGAAGACTTGGGGAGCGTTGAGAACTACTTCCTCCTAATCCTGGGGGTTTCTTCACTGGCGGTCTTCGTGTACTCAATGACCTACACCAAAGACAAGCCTCAGTCAGCGCTCCTTCCCCTATTCGTGCTCTCGATGTACGGGGTTTTGGTTAGCGAGAACTTACTCCTCTTCGTGTTTTCCTGGGAACTAATGACGTTGCTCTCCTACGTCTTCATAAGAGATAGAGATGTTGGAGCTAAGTACTTCATAACCATGCACATCTTCACCACAATCCCTCTCCTCTTATTAGTTGCACTCGCTCCCTCACTCTCACTCAGCTCGCTTAAAGGCGATCTTCCCTTCCTGCTGGTAATGATAGCGTCCATGGCAAAGTCCGGGATAGTCCCACTGCACTTCTGGGTTGCGGAAACCTACGACAGTGCACCAAGTAATGTTTCCTCACTCTTTGCAGGGGCCATGGAGAAAGTTGCACTATTTGCCCTCGTTAAAGCCTATCTAACTTTTAATCCAAGCAGGGAGCTGGGAGTGATCGTTGCAGTCTTGGGGGCATTGAGCCTAACCGTGGGAACGCTCTTCGCCCTGAAGCAGAAAAACGCGAAGAGATTACTCGCCTACCACAGTGTTGGCCAGATGGGGTATATGTGGCTCGGCATAGGCATCGGCATCTACCTAATTCCCAGTAGAGTTGGCTACTTGGCGTTGGCCGCGGGCCTCTTCCATGCACTAAACCACTCCCTCTTCAAGGGCTCCCTGTTCCTTACAGCTGGAGCCTTCGAGTACTCAAAGGGGACCGTAGATCTGGACAAGCTCGGTGGCTTGTTTAGGGCGATGCCGTACACGGGAGTATTTGCCTTACTATCTTCGCTAGCGATTTCAGGTGTTCCTCCGTTTAACGGCTTCTTAAGCAAGCTACTCCTCTATGAAGCAGGCTATTCCTCAGGAGATCCAGTGCTACAGTTGGCGACAGTCTTTGCGTTTTTCATAAGCGCCGCAACGCTGGCATCTTTCATTAAGTTCTACTCTTCAGCATTCCTGGGAGGGGAAGCTGAGGGGAGTGAAGTTCCAGCCCCGATGGTAGTTGGTCAGGGCATACTCTCGATCCTCTGCCTGCTCTTGGGCCTCTTCCCCTTAACCCCAGGAATAAACCCCTACTCTTACTTCTCCTCCATCATCTTCCTCCTAGTGCTCACGGTGCTCGCGGTTGGTGTTCTAGTGGCAATTCCCTTCAATGGGGTTAAAGCCAAGCCCTGGAACTGCGGGGCCACGGGCTTCCCCGAGGAGAGATTTAGGCTGAAGGCCTCTTCCTACTACCACCAGTACGAGGAGAAGATAGGTGCCCTCTATTCCCTGTCCAGCTACCTTAGAAAGGCTGGCTCTGCCTTAGTCAACGCTGTGGCATCGGCATATTGGTGGATCTCCAAGTACTTCGAGGAGTACATAGATGAGGCAGTTATAACGCCCGCTGTCAGGTTCCTTACCTCCCTGATGATAGTTTTCAGGGACTTCAGCATGGCTATGGAGGTTGCGATGGTTTTGAGCATGATAATCCTTGCCGGAGTTATTGTGTTGCTTGTGGGGTGGTGAAATGCTGGGCGTAGCGCTCTCCCTCCTTATATCCCCCCTATTCGACGGCATAGCGAGGAAGATAAAGGCAAGGGTCCAGTTTAGGGTTGGCCCTCCAATACTCCAGACGTACTACGATATAGCTAAGTTGCTCTCCCTCCAGCCCAGGATACCAACGAAGAATAAGCTCTTCGTAATTGCCCCATACTTAGCCTTAGCTTCTGCCTTGGCTTCAGTGAGCATTCTGCCCTTCGGCAAGTTCTGGGTAAGCTTCAGCTGGGACGTAGTAGCTTTTATCTACGTCCTCGCGATGGTCAGCGTGTTCTTCATGCTTGGGGCGTTCTCAGTTAGGAGCGCCTTCTCCCATATAGGGGCCCACAGGGAGATGATGCTTGTCCTCAGCACGGAACCGATACTCGCGGTAGCCCTCGCCATGCTCTCCGCCAGTGCCGGAAGCCTGAAGATGAGCGAGGTGCTATCGCCTCCACTGAGCCCGCTCTCACTCCTTGGGGTGCTCTTCTTAGTGTACTCAGCGTACGTTGAGGGCTCGTTCGTCCCATTTGACGTTGCCGAGGCCGAAACCGAGATAGCTGGGGGGATATTCGTCGAGTACAGTGGAAAGCTCCTTGGGATCTCGCTTTATGCACTTTTAATTAAGAGGCTCGCTTTAACGTGGCTTTTGGCATCGATCTTAACCTACAGGTTCCTCCTAGGTGTGAGCTGGCCAATTGTGCTTCTTGTCCAGCTCGCGGTTTCTGTGGCAATATACTCGATGTTTGCTCTCGTCGAAGCGACGAGTGCTAGACTTAGGATCGACCAGATAGTCTCGATGAACGTCCGCGTGTTCTTCCTGGCAGTTATCGCATTCATAGTGGGGTGGTTCGCGTGATTGAAGAGTTTGAGGCAGAGTTCAAAGATCACATCCTGGAGAAGAAAACTCCAGCGAGAAATCAAATCCTCTACGTGGTTAAAAAGGAGGCCCTCCCCGAGATGGTTGAGTACTGGCAGTGGCATCCCCAGGCCAGAGAGACTCACTACTCCATGGGCGTTGGAACCGATGAAAGGCAAATAAGCGGTGGTTTTGTCTACATGCCCGTGATAAGCGTCGTTAACCATGAGACGGGCGAGGAGTTCTGGATAATGCTCAAGGCCTATCTCGACCCCGAGAACCCTGAATTCCCCTCTGTGGCATCGAAGGTTCCGGCAGCTTTGTGGGCCGAGAGGGAGGTTCACGATCTCCTAGGTTTAAAGCCCAAAGGACATCCTGATCTGAGGAGGTTAATACTCCCCGAAGACTGGCCCGAGGGGATCTATCCATTAAGAAAGGACATGGACTACTCCTACTCTCCTATGGGAACCCCTAAGTGCGCCTACCGTGAAGGTCCTCCCGACACAAGCTTAGTTCCTATAGGCCCGTACCACATGGCCCTCGATGAGCCGGCCCACTTCAGGCTCTTCGTCAAGGGAGAGGAGATAGTGGATGTTGACTACAGGGGCTTCTACTCCCACAGGGGGATAGAGAAGATAGGAGAAGGCAGGCTAACATACAACCAGATATTCTTCATAGCAGAAAGGATCTGCGGCATATGCGGTTTCCAGCACTCGGTAAGCTATGCCATGACTATAGAGAACCTTGCGGGAGTTGAAGTTCCTGAAAGGGCCCAATACATAAGGGTCATTCTCCTTGAGATAGAGAGGATCCACAGCCACCTCCTGTGGGCTGGTGTTGCGGCACACTTGGCGGGCTTTGACACGGGCTTCATGTACGCGTGGAGGATAAGGGAAAGGGTAATGTGGCTGGCGGAGAGGCTTACCGGAAACAGGAAGACCTACGGAATGAACATCGTTGGTGGTGTGAGGAGGGACATCCTCGAGTACAGAAAGGAGCTGATACTTGAGGCAGTTAAGGAACTGAAGAAGGATGTTGAGAAGTTCTATGAGATAGTAACGAACACGAGAACTCTGCTCAAGAGGGCGGAAGGAGTTGGTATTCTACCGTACAAGGTGGCAAAGGCCTACTCAGTTCTAGGGCCTACGGCGAGGGCCTCTGGAAGGGATATAGACACGAGAAGGGATCACAACGTTCTTGTCTACAATGAACTCGACTGGAAGGTTCCAGTTTATAAGGAGGGCGATGTCCTCGCGAGAATCCTCGTTAGGCTTGATGAGGTTCTAGAGAGCATCTGGATAATCGAGCAGGCCGTGGATCAGCTACCGGGAGGGGAAATCTTCACGCCAGTAGGTAAAATTCCTGAGTATGAAGAAGGCCTTGGATACACCGAGGCCCATCGCGGCGAAGTAGTTCACTACGTCATGACGGGAGAGAAGAACAAGGTCTACAGGTGGAAGGTCAGGGCTCCAACGTACAACAACCTACCTGCCGTCCCGGAGATGCTGAAGGGCTACAGTGTCGCAGATGCCCCGCTGATAATAGCCAGCATAGACCCATGCTACTCATGCACGGAGAGGGTTCAGATAGTAGATGCTGAGACGGGCAAGGTTAGGGTTCTCACGGAGAGCGAGTTTAACGAGCTTTCCATAAAGAAGGGGAGGGAAATGAGTTGATATTCTCTTCTTGGAAGAGGAGGGATCTCAGGCAGGGAGTTCCTGTAACGGTAACTTACCCGTTCACGGACACGGAAAAGCCACCTGAGTACAGAGGAATTCCGCACATAAATCCTGAACTGTGCATAGGTTGCGGTGCCTGCGTTAGGGCCTGCCCTCCCGATGCCCTCAGCATAGAGTGGGACTTTGAAAACGGAAAGAAGAGGATAGTGTTCAATGCAGCAAGGTGCATAAGGTGCCACCGTTGCGTTGAAGTATGCCCAACCGAGGCGATGGAAGAGACTACGAGGTTCGAGATAGCCACGGACAATAAGGAGGACTTGATAGAGGTTGTAGAACATGACCTATACAGATGTCCCCATTGCGGAAGGTACGAGGAGTTCACCGAGAGGCAGATCTACAAAATGCTGCAGATTTTACCCAAGGAGATTTTCGATGAATCCTCTCTTCTCGAGAGGGTTCTGCTATGCAGGGAGTGCAGGATGAGGGAGGAAGTTGAGAGGGTAAGGGGTGGTGGGGATGAGGTATAAGTCCGTATGGGTGTTTCACGTTGACAGCGGTAGCTGTAACGGGTGCGATATAGAGATACTTGACGTTTTGACCCCTTACTATGACGTCGAGAGGTTTGGAATAAAGCTCGTCGGAAGTCCAAGGCATGCTGACGCCTTACTTGTCTCTGGCCCCCTCACTAGGCAGACGTACTATGCAGTCAAAGCGGTGTATGAGGCAATGCCCCCAAAGCCCAGGATAGTGGTCGCCATAGGAACCTGTGCCTCAAGCGGAGGGATATTTTACAACGGCTACCCGATATACAACCCCACTAAGGAGAGGGGAAGGGACAGGCTGAGAACCGGCGGAATTGAAGTTCTCCTGCAGGAATACGGAACGAAACCAGACCTGTACATTCCCGGATGTCCTCCAAGCCCGGAGGAAATACTCTACGGCCTCTCCCTCCTCTTAGGGATCAAGGAGAAGAAGATGAAAGGTGAGAGGTGGACAGCATCCCCACCCGGAAAGGAGGAGGGGGTTCCCTTCAGGCTCCCCGTTAGGCCCGTAAACGAGAGGATATACCTGACATTAAGGGAGGAGCTCAGGAGAGTTATCGGCTACTTCGACAGGAAACTCGTCCTTGAAGAATTTCTGAGGATGGTGAACAAGGCAGAGAAAAGTGAAAATCCGAGGGAAACTCTGCACTCTCTAATTCAGGAGTTCCTGAAAAAGGAGAAGGATTGTAGGATTAGATTCGCGATGCAGTTCTTAGAAAAAGAGTACTGGAGGCTTAGAGATGAGTATGAAAGGAGGCACGTGGGCCTTGTTAAGGTTGAGGTACCTTAGCGACATCTACCTCTCAAAGGTAACCTCTCACTTCGCGGGGGACATGCTGATCATGGAGGAAATCGGTGAGGTAAGCGAGCTAACCGCGAGGAAGATCCTCAAGATGGGCGAAGTTACTCCTGAAACACTCTCGGCTCTAAACCTTAACGAGCTTCCCGAAGAGGACAGGAAAGTCATCGAGAGGGCAATATCAGGAGAGTGGAAGGCTCTAAAGGTGGTCAGGAGGGAGAAAGATGATTGAGAGTGTTGTAAAGCTGATAGTTCCGATATTCTCCCTCGCGATAGTTATGTACCTGATAAGGGCCGTTAAGGGGCCCACAATTCCCGATATAGTTCTCGCAATAGACTGTATAGGCTACGATCTAGCGGCGTTCATGGGGATTCTCTCGCTCTATTTCAAGTCCCCCTACCTTATTTCAGGAGCGATAGTCCTTGCCCTCTGGTCCTACCTCCTCGACATCTACGTCTCCAGGTACCTCCTGAGGGAGGTGAGAGGATGATCCTACTCTACATCGGTGCAGGCCTCATGATCATCGGTGCCCTCTGCGACCTCTTAGCGGGAATAGGTATGCTGAAGTTTAGGAACTTCTACCTAAGGCTGCACGCCGCCACCATAGGCACAGTGGGCGGTGCGGTTGTCCCGCTAATCGGCGTTGCATTGGCAGCCCTAGACATGCCCGGCTTACCAGGAAGGTTCGCCATAGCCGGGGCAAGCTTCATAACTGCCTTGATAATCCTTCTAGTTGCGCCCGCGGGCAGCACAGCACTAGCCTACGCCGCTCACCGCTCAGGAGTCGAGGGAAACTTCTACTTTGATCACCTGAGGGGTGAGGAGAGGTGATGGCTCTGTTAGCGTTCTTCTCCCTCATCGGCCTCATCATGGCGTACCTTGCCGTAACGGAGAGAGATCTCATAAAGGCCGTGGGCTTCTCTGCCCTCCAAGCCATAGCCTATGCTGGGATATTCTACCTTCTGATGGCCCCTGACATAGTTCTGGCCTACGTTGCCATCTCGGTGGGAATATACACGGCTCTCCTGGTCTTCGTGATTATGAAAACCGGAAGGTACGAGGTGAGCTGAAATGAAAAGGCTAATATTTGGAATTATACTCACCCTAACACCATTCGTCGTTGCCTACCTCTACCCCCTCTCGGTCCCGAGCTCCATCCACTCCCTTGGCGAGTTCTACCTTAAGAACAGCCTGACTTCGGTTAGGAGCCCAGAGGTTGTTACTTCGATCTTATGGGACTACCGTGGCCTTGACACGGTGTTCGAGACTGCAGTGTTCTTCTTAGCTATAATGGGAGGCTTGGCAATATTCCGGGAGCTGAAGCTTGAATATTCCTCCTGGGAGGAGTTCCCACTGCCCGTTAAAGTTGTGACCAAGGTTACAGCAGTCCTGATAGTGACGGTTGCAGCTTCCCTCGCACTCCACGGACAGCTCACCCCAGGAGGAGGCTTTCAGGGGGGTTCAACGTTAGCGGTTGCTCCGCTCCTAGTTATCGGGGCTGTCTCACTGGCATCCCTCAAGAGAACTGGGATAACTTTAGAGAGGGCTGTACTGATTAGAATCCTCGGCCTCACGGGGATTGTAATCCTTGCACTTATTCCACTCGCCCTTGGAGGCTACGCGGTTCAAAACCAGCCGTACTTTCCGAGCGAGTTCCTGGGGACGCTCCTTGGAGGATCTCTTCTGTGGTACAACATCTTCGAGTTCTTGGCCGTAGGAGCTGGATTCACGGCGGTGTTCTTGATTCTAGCGGTGGCAGGGGGTGGTAGGGATGATTAACCTCTGGAGCGTGGCGATAGTTTCCCTAGTCCTCACGATGGTCTTGGGCATTTATGGCGTTACCGCGAGGAAAGATCTTGTAAAGAAGCTGATCTCTCTAACGATACTTGGGGATTCAGCAAACGCTTTTGTCGTGGCTTTAGGTTACAGAATCAACGGCAAGCCCCCGATTCTTCCATCCGGGGAATCCGTTGCAACGTTCGCTAAGACCGCCGTTGATCCCCTACCTCAAGCCCTAGTGATAACGGCCGTCGTAATTGGGATGGCAATAAACGTGCTCTTAGCTTTCGCGATAGTCCAGCTGAGGAGGGTTGAGACATGAGGGAGTTGCCCGTGTTCCTTCTAGTCCTGGGGGCCTACCTAATATTCACGGGCTCTGCAAAACCGTACGACTTAGTTACTGGAGCCCTCGTTGCCCTCGTGATATCAGCTCTTACATCCAAATACTTGGTTAAGATGCCAGGAAAGGCCCTGAACCCGTTAAGGTGGCTCTGGGCTCTGATTTACTTCCTGTGGTACATGATTGTTGCCGAGGTTAAAGCCCATGTTGACGTGATAGTCAGGATATTCACCGGAAACGTCAGGCCCGCAATAGTCAAAGTCCCCGTTAATTTGGCCTCCGACTACTCGAAAATGCTCGTTGCGAACTCCATAACAAACACCCCAGGAACGGTCGTCGTTGACGTTGATGATGAGTACCTCTATGTAAACTGGATATACGCAACTACGGACAGACCGGAGGAGGCTAGAGAGAGAATTTCCAAGGAATTTGAGAAGTTCGCCTCGAAGATTTTTGAGTGAGGTGGTGGAAATGAACCCGGTTCCTCTGGCAGTCTTGATCCCAATTGCTTTCGCGTTCACCCTGCCCCTCATTGGAAAGCTGTCAAAAAGCGTTGCTAAGGCGTACGCCGTGCTTGGAACATTCCTTACGATGCTCTTCACGTTTGATATATTCAGATCCTCTGAAGGTGGCCCATTAACATACACCTTCGGAGGGTGGAGGGCCCCCGTAGGGATAGTTTACGAAGTAGACACGATGAGCGCGTTCCTTGCCCTCGTAACATCAACTCTGCTCTTCCTAATAGCCATCTACAGCCTCGAGTACATAAGGAGCGGGGAGGTTTGGTACTTCACCCTGTACCTTGGCCTCGAGGCCGGGCTGATCGGCGTCCTCTATACGGGAGATATGTTCAACCTCTTCGTAATGCTCGAGGTAACGAGCGTCGCTGCCTACGCCCTCGTAATGTTCAATAGAGATCCTCAATCCCTGAGGGCCGGCTTGAAGTACGCCTTCATAGGGGCCATTGGAACAACTCTCTACTTCATCGCAATGGGCCTACTTTATAGAACGTACGGGACGCTGAACATGGCCCAGCTGGCTGAGATAGTCCATTCCTCTGATGTAGTCAACGCTTCCCTTGCCATCCTTCTCTTAGCCACTTGGGCCTTCCTGATAAAGGCGGCAATATTCCCCAATCACTTCTGGCTTCCAGATGCGCATCCAGCAGCCCCAAGTCCAATTTCAGCGGTTCTCTCTGGTTTAGTCGTCAATGTGGGAATTTACTCAATAGGGAGGCTTTACTTCACACTGTACTCAGGCCTTCCCGAGGTCAAATCCCTGGGAACCCTGCTAATTATCCTAGGGGTGATTTCGGCGTTCTTGGGTGCGATCATGATGAACGTCCACTCAGACATCAAGAGGGTCATAGCGTACTCAACGATAATGCACATGGGTTACTTGGCAATGGCCCTCGGGATTGGGAGTAGCTTGGCCTTGGCATCTGCAGTCTTCCACACCTTCAACCATGCCGTTGCGAAAGCCCTGCTATTCCTCTCCGCCGGAATAATGATCCAAATCGGTGGATCTAGGGATCTCAAAGATTTAGGGGGAATTGGGAGGGCAAATCCGTTTGCAATGTTTTCCTTCGCAGTTGCAGCCCTGAGTTTAGCTGGAATACCTCCATTGAACGTGTTTTCGAGTAAAGTAATGTTGTTTACGGCCTTCCTAGATTGGAACCCAGCGCTTGCGGGAGTTCTCGTTGTAACGTCGATAATGAGCCTGGTAGCTTACATCAAGATGATGAGGGTTCTGTGGCTTGGAGGCGGGAAGAAGGAGAGCAGAGGTATGCCGGTAATGACGGGCGTGGTTGTGGCTATTTCAATAGCGGTTGTAGTCTTGGGCCTGGTCGGCCCATGGATATTCAAGAGCGTAGCACTTCCCGCCGTTGCCCAGGGATGGAAGAGCTACGTCGCGGGAGGGCTGGGAGGATGAAGGAGGAGATAGTTAAGAGGATACTCGAGGTTTATGGGGACGACGTCCTCTCAATAGTTTTTTATGGGGGCCACTTGAAGGGACTGATCGATGAGGTAGATGTCTTGGTGATACTAAGGGAGCATGAAGATCCCGTAAAGGTAAACAGGCTTGCGGAGTTTATAACCAAGGTGAAGGATCCAGTGGAGCGCGAGCTTGGCATAAAGCTTGCCTTTGAGCTCTACACGCTGGAGGAGATGGAGAACTTTCACGCTTCCCTCTTAGATATTTTGAAGTGCCACGAGGTTGTTTACGATCCCGAAGGGTACTTCAGGAGGCTCGCCGAGGAGGTGAAGGATCCCTATAAAAACCTGAAAAGGATGAAGTACCTAACAACGATAGAGGTAGTTAGGGGATGATAGGGGCAGTGCTAGCCGGAGGAAGGGCAAAAAGATTTGGGGAGGATAAGCTACTCTTCAAAATCAACGGGAAGCCCTTAGTGCTCCATGCCATAGAGAGGTTAGAGAGTAGCAGGCTGATCGATGAAATTGTGATCGTTGCATCTAAGTTCAACGCCGAGAAGCTCCGAACCCTTGGGTACAGCGTCGTGATTGATGAGCTAATAGTGGGGCCGATAAGTGGCATTTTCACCGCACTATCGTTGGGAGATGCCTTCGTTGTGGGCGGGGATATGCCTTCTTTAATTCCAGAATTCATTGATTACATAATTAAGCAATTCAATAATTCTGGAAAAATTGTGTGCGTTCCCAGGTGGAGCAACGGCTACCTTGAGCCCCTCCATTCAGCTTACGCCCAGGAGTTCCGGGACATCCTGGGAAAGAGGATAAATGATGGGAAGTACAAGCTGTACGATGCGATAACTTCCTCTGATGCATGCTACATCGACATAGAGGCCCTGCCCCAAGAATGGCAGGTTAGCTTTTTCAACGTCAATAAGAAGGAGGATTTAAAGGATCTCACAAAATAATGATATCAGTTTTTCTAATGCTTTTTTAACCTCCTCACTGACCTCCCCAAACATCTCTAGGCTTTTTGGCTGACAGCCAATGAGGATGGCCTTGGCATTTATGTGCCCCTTTATGAACTTCATCAAGATTTTCAGGGGCATCCCGTGGGTTGATATTGTGTCTCCAAGCGTCCCCTCAGGATCAGCTATAATCAATTCCCCGGGCTTTCCATTAAAGTGCACTGCATCAACGAATATTATCAAATCCGGCTTAAACTCAATTATCTTACCCAGGAAGCTCTCCGGAACCGGGCCACAATTTAAGATTAAAATATTTTCGTTACTTACCTTCTCTTTTAGTTTCTCTACGAATACAATTCCAAAAGCATCATCCCCTCTCAACTCATTTCCAATTCCACAGATAACGATTCTCTTGCTTTCTTTGATTAATTTTTCAATATCCATGTATGTTGAATCGAGAACTCAAACTTATATACCTTACCTAATATAAAAGTCTAAAAAGAGGATTAATCAAGTTCTTCAGCCAATGGGGAACCTTCTTCAATCTTGATTCCACTTAACATCTCTTGTAAATCCCTTTCGGGTTCAGTTATCAATCTTAGGTCGAACTCCTTCTTAAGGATCTCGAACACTTTGGGAGTCAAGAATTCTGGGGCTTTTGGTCCAATGTAAATTCCTTTAATCCCGAGATATAGGAGGGAGTATAGTATTGCTATTGCCTTCTGTTCCATCCAGCTGAGAACTATTGTAACGGGAAGTGAATTCACATCAGTTCCAAGTTCATTAGCTAAAGCTATTGCTATCTCAATTATTGAGTACACGTTGTTGCACTGACCAAAGTCTAAGAACCTTGGAATTCCCTCTATTGTTCCATAGTCCCTTTGGTTGTATCTAAACTTACCGCATGCAGCTGATAGAATAATTGCATCCTTAGGAATTATCTCGGTAAGCTTTTCGTAGTAGCTCATCTTTGGATTCGGAACATCACATCCCCCAACAACGAATATATGCCTTATCTTTCCTTCCTGTATTAGCCCTATTAGCTTATCCTTCATTGCGAGGACGTTAGTATGGTGGAATCCGGTGAGGATTTTACTTCCTTCCCTTTTCTCCATCTTGGGAGTTTCTAGTGCCCTCTTAATTGCTGGTTCAAAGTTGTAGTCCTCTATGTGAGGGACTCCTTCAAGGCCTGCTATACCAACTGTGAAAATCCTATCTTGATACGCCTTCGTTGGTTGCTGAACACAGTTGCTTGTCCCAATAATAACCCCAGGAAATTCTGCAAATTCCTTTCTCTGATAAACCCATGATCCACCCCAGTTTCCGTAAAGACTTGAGAATTCTTTTAGTTTTGGATAGGAGTGAGCTGGAAGCATTTCAGAGTGAGTATACACTCTAATCTCGTTTTCAAGCCCCATATCCCTTATCTGCTTAAGGAGCTCGTAAAGGGCTTTGTAACTGTGCCCAGTGACTAGAATACCATGCCCTTCCTCCGTTCCAGTGGGAACTTCAACAGGCCTAGGCAGTCCAAAGGTTTCCGTATAAGCCTTGTCGAGTAACTTCATGGCCTCAAGGTGAACTCTACCATTTTCTAGTATTAACTGAAGAAATCTGTTCTTATCAAAATTGACATTTGTAAGTGTCGAATACAATGCTTCTGCGAGGAAGTGGCCTATCTCAGGATTATCGTATCCCATTTCAAGTGCGTGGTAATAATAGGCTGCTGTTCCCTTTATTCCATACAACAAAGCCTCCTGTAGGGAGTTTAAGTCTGGATCCTTTCCACAGACTCCTCTAACCGTACATCCTCCAATTAAGCTCATCGAACACTGATTGCACAGCATTTTTCCACCTCCTATGACGCGTGTCATATCTTTCAATGTATAAGTGAATCTGCATTCATAAAAAGGTTGCGGTTGTTTAACCTAAAGCACTTTATGACGTGTGTCATATAATGAAATCTGTAGATTTATATAAAAACAAACTTAGGTCAAGAATTAGTCCAATGTTAATATGTAGAAAAGCCGATAGAGGGGATGGTGAAGTGAATGGAAGTAAATAGCAAGGATGTTTTTGAGATAGCAATTAGCACAGAAATAAAGGCAAAGGAAGCTTATGAGAGGCTAGCTCCTATAGTTAAGAGCGATATTATTAAGGATGAATTATTGTTCTTGGCTAGAGAAGAAGAAAAGCACCGAAGAATAGTTGAAAAGATGGCCGAGAAATTCCAAGAAGGGGGAGAGTAGAAAAAGATTAAACTTGAGGTTATAGGGGAATTCACAGTTATAGCTGAGAAGATGAAAGAGGCAATTGAAGAACCTGAGCTTAATATCGACAGAGTTATGAAATTGCTATGGAAGCGGAGCTCGTGAGTAAGAAGTTTTACAAAGAGCTTGCCAAATATGCCGGAACGGAAAATACCAAGTTAATTCTTGAGATGGTGGCCGATATGGAACGTAACCACTACAATATTATCCGCAAGCAGTACGAGTACATAACAAGGTATCCCGACATATATAAGGAAGAATTCTACGACGAGCTCATGAAAGGTATCAACTTCAACTTTTAGGTGATTTTAAATGAATGTCATTGAAGCCTTAGCATTGGCCCTTGAAGTTGACTTACAAAAATAGAGAAAAGTCACTATGAACTCTTAAAAGCTCAATATGATTCCATAATGAGAACTGGGATATGGATGGATTACCAAGACTTTAGTTTGGAAGTCGAGTAGGAGGTGGTTTTGATGTTGGCTGAAAAACCCTTTCTGTTGAGTAGGGAAAAGCCCCTGACAAAGAAGGAAATTGCCCAAGCTTTGCGTTGGGCGATAGAGGCTGAATTAGACGCGATAAGCTTCTATGAGCAACTTGCAGAACTAATAGAGGACGAAAAGATTAGACATGTTTTCTACGATGTAGCAAATGAGGAGAAAGAACACGTTGGAGAGTTCCTGGCTGTTTTACTGGAAGTTGATCCAGAGCTTGCAGAATACATAAAGAAGGGCTTTAAGGAGGTTGAGGAAGAAACTGGAATAAGAGCCAAACTTTAATTTCCATTTATCCTTCAGCTAGCAATAGGCCAAGTTCATTATACACCTTTACTTTCTTGAAGCCTGCGTCCTTCAGTGCAGTGATGCAACCTGCAACTATCTTTCTTTGAACCTGGAGTGCTATCATTCTACAGAAATGACAATGAGGAGTTGAGCTAGCCATTAAAAGGAACACATCCACACTTTCATTTCTAACTGTCACTCCATATAGAAGACCCTCATGGACAATATTAATTCCAGTTTCTGGATCTTCAACTTTCTTAAGAATGTCAACTACCTTTTTAACGTCCTCTGGTAGCTTTTTTGATTGTTTGTTGGGCTTACGCCTTCTAAAGATTTTGAAAGTAAACATAAACACACCTGATAAATATTCACTGCTTTATCCTTAAAAGTTCTCAACTTACCAAAAAGGCATAGCTATGAACTCCGATGTTTGCGAAAGCCCCCCCATAAAAAGTGTCCCACAGAGGGGCTCGTATTTAACGCGGACTTGTTGGAGCCTCCAACATCTTAAGAAATGTGGTGAGGAGAATAACTGGGGGAAGACCTTCCCAGAGGGGCTGACCAGTGAAAAGTTCTCAAACTTCCCCATGAACTCCCACCAAAAGGAGGAGGTCAGATTGTAATCGTCTGGTTAGCCTTATCAGCGTATATTAAAAATCGTATATTAAAAATAGAGAAGAGGCTACTACTCAAAAACAACGAACATATCCTTTGGAGCTCCGCATATTGGGCACTTATCTGGAGCTTCGTCGATGGCAGTATACCCACATACCGGACAGATATAAACCTTCTTTATTTCAATGTCCTTTCCATCTTTAACGGCTTCCTTAGCCTTCTTATATAACTCCGCATGTATTTTTTCTGCTTCTAATGCAAAATTAGTACTTCTCACAGCCTCTTGCTCATTTTGAAATTCAGCTGCATTCTTAAATACTGGATACATCTCTTCAACTTCATAGGTTTCTCCGTCTATTCCGGCTTGGAGATTTTCCTCAGTTTTGCCAACTTTTCCTAGTGCTTTTAAATGATTCTTAGCATGGACAAACTCAGCGTATGCTATGGCCTTAAACAGCTTTGCTATATTTTTAAATCCTTCTTTCTCTGCCTCTTCAGCAAATATTAGGTACTTCATGTGGGCCATGCTCTCCCCAGCAAAGGCGTCCTCTAAAAACTTCTTTGTCATCTTTCTTTGCACCACCATATTTCCTCCCTCCCAATTAGCATTAGTGTTTTTGCAGATATCATATATAACGATTTTCCAAACTAAAGGTTTCATAATGGTAATTTACTAGTTTATTTTTAGCCCATTTCTAATCATTTTTTCGAACTTCCCCACTTTTCTAATATCTAACAATGACAGGGCCCCTACGATGATGAGGATAAATGGTTCGCGTTGCCCAGGAACTTTCGGTGAATATTTTTATTCTTCTCCCAAACTTTTCCGTGATGAGGGAGGTAATAAGGTGCAGAGGACACCCAAACGTAAAGGCAACCCACCGCTCCACCCTTGAGATAACGAAGGAGAACTACCTAACACCGAGGGGAGACTGCATAATATGCGTTTCAGCCGATAAGGCGCTGGCAGACCTTGGCCCTAAGATAAAGGAGGCAATAAGACAGGGAAAGAAAATCAAGATAAGAATAATTGTTGGTGAGCTGATAGATGAGGTTATAGCCCAAGGAGATCCAAGGCTAACTCTTGAAAGCGAAGTTTCAATGGTAATTAGAAAGAGCAACTACGTAGACAGAAGGACGCTCGCGATAAAGGCGAATAAGGCTGCAAAGGACATAGATAGGAGGCTCATTGAGAAGCTAAAGAACCCAAACACCGAGGCAGTGATTGAGATTATCATCGAAGAGGAAGGTATATAAATGATAATTTGAATTATGATAATCATGATTATCAAATTTGTCGATAGGGAGGAAGAGCTGAAGGCCTTAAGGGAGAGGCTAAAGAGCGAGAAGTTTGAGCTCATAATAATTTACGGGCGGAGAAGGGTTGGCAAGACAAGACTTATCATCGAGGCTATAAGAGATACACCTCACCTTTATTACTTAGCAACCGAAGGCGACAATCTGAGGTACTTCAAGGCAATAGCAGAGAGAGCATTTCCCCACATTAAGTACATCAAGGAAGACTGGGAAGCGCTTCTTCATGCCCTTAAAGACAAGGTTATAGTGATAGATGAATTTCCAAACCTAATAAAGGAAAACCCAGGAATAATCTCGACATTCCAGAGGGCGATTGATATGGAGCTTCAAAATTCTAAGACGAAGCTGATCCTTCTAGGCTCATCAGTGAGCATGATCAAAGAGAAAGTGCTGAGCTATAAAAGTCCCCTCTACGGGAGAAGAACTGCGTCGCTGAGGCTAAGACCTCTAAGCTTTTTCTCCCTTCGAGACTTCTTCCCAGAAGCAGACACTAGAGAGCTCGTTGAAGTGTACGGACTAACCGATGGAATTCCATACTATATAGCCCAGGTCAAACTGCCTTTCTGGGAATGGCTCGACGAGGAGATAAAAAGCCCCCTAACCTTTTTCAGGGACGAAGTTGATTTCCTCCTTAAATACGAGTTCTCGGAACCAACAAAGTACAGGAGGATCTTGGAGGCAATAGCCTTTGGAAAAACAACTCTCAAAGAGATAAAAGACTTTTCCGGTCTGAAACATTCTGATATAACCCCGTATTTAAGGAATCTCATCGAGACGGACCTCGTTAAGAGAGAAGTTCCGATAACGGAAAGACCGACATCAAAGAAGGGCCGGTACTCTCTAGCTGACAACTTCCTCGCGTTCTGGTTCAGGTTCATAGGGCCGAACCTCTCGAGAATAGAGGAAGGCACCTTCAGCGCTGAGGAAATCAAGGAGAGCTATGATGATTACTTAGGCCAAGTTTTTGAGAAAGTAGCGAGACAGTTCCTCCTAAGAATAAATAAGCAGGAGAAGCCACCCTTTAAATTCACGAGAATTGGGAAGTGGTGGCATAAGGGGGAAGAGATAGACCTAATAGCTCTAAACGATAAGGAGAAGAAAGCTCTATTTGTAGAGGTTAAGTGGAAGGATCTAAACTTGAGAGAGGCTAAGGGCATAATTAAGGATCTCAAGAGGAAAAGCGAGCTTACGGGAATTAAATATGAAAAACACTACGGAATCATCGCGAGGAAAATTAAAGGAAAAGAAAGGCTTGAGCTTGCCTGGGATCTTGAGGATTTTTAAATCGCTCTCATTAGGAAGTTATTGATGATGAGTAGTTGGAAGGCTGAAGTGTGATGAGGGACGCCCAGGCTGACCGCGCTTATCTCCTTTTTATAATTCCAAAAATCACTGCTACCGTCACAAGCCCAACTCCTATTATCAAGAATTCCATCGGGAACGAGCCCGAAGTCGACTCTCTATGCGTGGTCTTTAGGGGTGAATGTACCGAAGAGGTTTCCTGTCTAGTTTCTACCTCAGTCTCAGTTTCCGTCTTAGCCTGCTCAACTTCCACTTTTGGAGGCGTTTGAGATAGGAGCACGAGGGAGTGCTCGGTTCCTATTGCAATAACCTTCATGTCCGGAGAAATGTAAAAGATCTTGGGGGTGGGATCTACCTCAAGGATAGGGCTGATATAGCCGCCATCTACATCCACGGCGAGGAGATGGTTCCCAGTGGATACAATCAGAGTTCCATTCAGCCACTGAACGTGCCCTACAGATGAGTTAAAGGAGAGTTGCTTAACTTCATTAGTTCCATTGAAAACGTAAACGACATTCCCCGATACAATCGCCAGCAACCCCTTATAGTTGGATACAAGCTTCTGAATCCCTCTCCCAGGCTCAACCTTTGACTCAGCAATGAGCTTGTCCGGGATCTCATAGAAATAAAGGTCTCCGTATGAGGGCGAAGCTACTACGAACGCCGTAGAGTTAAGCCACTCCCCAATTGCCCCTCCGGAGAATCTTCCAACGTTTATCGTTCTGTTGCCCTTAATGTGGCAAAGATACACCTTGCCGTCACTTTCTTTTATAACTAGGGAATAATCTCCATTGGGGCTTGGAACGAGTTTTCCTCCGTATACAGGGGTTGGAACCCTTGCTATCGTGCTTCCTTCCAAGTTCTCAACTGTGAGCTTACTTCCGTTCAAGTACAGAAGCACTCCCTTACTCAATAAGGCGACCTTGCTTCCCGATCCCTCATAGGTTATCATCCCCGTAGCTACATTTACGATATACATTTTCTCCTCTCTGGTGGGGAAGAACGAGAAGAATGACACCGCAACTTCCCCATTCCATCCGGCAAGGTACTTTAGCTTTGAAGTCCCTAACGACCACTCAGTTTTCCCTCTCCTAACGTCAATAACGGTAACTCCCTCTCCAATGATCCCAACTTTTCCTTCCTTGAGCTCAATAAATCTCGTAGGGGACGGTACAGAGTAGGCCTTCCACACCGTTGATGATCCCTTTATGCAGTAAATGTACTCTCCTCCTATCGCCAAGATGCAGTCTCCCAGGGCTAGCAAGTCCCCTCCCTTATAGGCTATCCGCTTCTTAGACATCACGGCACCAGCAGGGGACAGCTCCATGAGGTAGCCCCAATAATTGAGCACCCACAGTTTTCCATTTCTCCAATCAAAACCCCTCACGAACCCAAGATTTTTCACAATGCCTCTCTCCCTCGTCAAGTTCCATATAAAGATGAACCTCTCCGAAATGCCCGCAATGAAGTTATCATCGTCGCTCCACTTTATCTCTGTTAGGACTATTCCCGGATCCGTCTCCCTAATTATCTTCCCCGAGGCATCAAAAACCGTTAGGAGACCATTATGAGATACGGCAAGGTAGCCATTCTTATTTCCCCAAGCAAGGCCTCCAATCCTCGTCATGTTGGCTTCCCATATAACATTCCCATCTTTGAGGTTGAGGGCAACGATCTTGTCCTCGCACGCTACCACGATGATTTCACCATTCGAAGACAAATTCCTCAGGGGGCAGAGTGTAGCTTGCCACATTTCCCTTCTCGATGTGAGCTCAATCGCCTGCACCCTCCCGTTTCTATATCCCACCACCAATGTTTCTCCGATGAGGCTTATCCTTTCAACGTTTTCCGTAGACATTCTCCAGGCAATCTTTCCATCCTTTATTATGAGGATAAGATCTGTGGATCTATTATTGACCGTGAGGACCTCGATAAGTAGTGCAATAGTGTCATCTGAGGCTGAAGCATCCTTTATGTTTCCCACGATCTCGCTGGGAGATACTATCTTAGATATGTAATATTGTTGCCCAGCACGTGTTTGTGGTATTATCAAAAGCAGAACTAAAATTATACCAATAGCATACTCTACCCTCATTTATGCCACCAAGTTGAGTAAGAGATAACTGGTATAAATATTTTGAGCTACAGCCTCGCCTTCTCGAACTCTTCCTTTCTGTCGAGTGGCTTCGTGGCGTCTATGCCCCACTTAGCTGTTAATCCGTCTTTACCGGAGGGATCAAGCGAAGATCCTCTTGCATTTGGAATTACCACGAGATCCCTGTCGGGCTGGAACCTCGTTGCTATCGCCCACTCAACCTCCCTGTCATCATAGATATTAACGTCCTCATCTACCACAACAACCCTCTTCAGGCTTGGATGGCCCGTAAAGGCTGCAAGTATAGCGTTCTTTCCGTCCCCTTCGTGCTGCTTCGTAATCGAAACTACAGCGTGTAGCCACATGCATCCCCCCTCTGTGAGCCTGACCCCGTGAACCTTTGGAACAATCCTCTTAACGGCAGAATATATCTGAGGCTCCTTCGGAAGGCCCATAAGCATGTAGTGCTCGTAGCCGCCCGGTAAAAGAGCGTGAAACACGGGATCATCAACGTGGTACATCCTCTCGAAGACGATCACGGGCTGCTTCCTGACTATGTCGTAGGTTCCGGTTATGTCGACGAAGGGGCCTTCATCAACTAGCTCATCGGTAATCTTGGCTTTAAAGACGAACTCGCTCTCAACGGGAACGGGGATTCCATCGAGCTCGACAACCTCCACGGGCCTTCCAAAGGCGTGGAGGCTTATCGCAGAGGCTATCTTAAGCTCGCTAACGCCGTAGGCAACGCTCGTTGCTCCTGCCAGCAACAGATGAACTGGATTTCCCACGACTATTCTCACGTCAAGCTCCTCCCCCCTCTCCACGGCATCTCTCCACATGGCGTAGAGGTGCCTCGGGACTAACCTTATCGCCGCCCTTGTTTCATCGAGGACCATCATCCTGTGGAAGGAGACGTTGACGAAGTCCCCACTTTTGGCTATGACCATCGCTGATGTGAAGTACCTCCCCCCATCCCTGGGGTAGAACTTTGGAACTGGAAGCTCGAGAAGGTTGACCTCGCTTTTGTTCTTCAGAAAATCGGCTCTATCAACAATTATGTAGTCTTCGGGCTCCTCCATGCCCTTAACTAGTAGCTCAAGCAATCCCCTGTTATCGGTATTGAGGAACTTAGCTATCCTCTCCCTCTTGGACCAGACGTTTCCAACGACCTCCCATCCCTCAACATCTTTAAAGAGGACTGGCCTGTCCCTGTACTTGAGGAGGTACTTGGTTATCTCGAGCTCCTTTTTTACCGGCTTATCCACAACGACGAGATCATCAAACTTCTCAACTATCTCCCTCAACATCTGCATCATCCTCCAGAACCTCTAAAACATCCAGAAGCTCACACCAAGCTTCCTTCCCCAGGATCTCAGATACCGAAGGCGTAGTCCTTCCTTTATCGCCAGAAATCAGCTCCTTTATGTAGAGACCTCCATCAGTGAGTAGCCTTAATTTGAAATGCTTGTCATCGATAAGCTCACCCTCGGCCTTGTAGACCTTTCTAACCCTCACGAGATCTGCCCTGCTGTTCAACACTCTCCTCGGGGTTCTCTGTCTTATTTCCGCTCCTGTCAGCTCCCTAACTACTTTTTCAACTTCCTCCCTACTTACTCCATCCTTTACGTAAACTAATGCCTCGTAGAGCTTCCTGTGCCGCCTCGTGAGTATCTCTTCGGCCTCCCTGGGAGTTATGAGCCTTAAATCGAGCACCTCAACCTTTCTAGAAGAGTTTATCTCCCTTTCAACATCCTCCAAGTCTATCTTCCTCTTCTTGGGCCTCTTAATCTCAACGACGAAAGGTCTTCCCCTGCCAAGCATCCTTACATCTACATCCTCCCTCCCAGCACCCTTAAACACGCACTTTCCGTTAAAGTGCTTCCTGAAGGCTCGGCATATTATCGTCGCAACGCTCTCCTTGAACCCTGGGGCTGGTGTTTGGGGAATTCCCCTAACGAGCTTCCTGTACCTGCCAGCAACATAAATTGGATTCACCTGCAACTCAACCTTTTTAGAGAAAGGCTCAACAACTATAACTAAATCAGGATTCGTTGAGGGCTTCTTTCCAGTCTTCACAGCAAATGCCTTGCCCAACTCCCTGTTGAACTCCCTGTTTATCGGCTCTCCCGTTTCTATTTTAAATTTCGTCCATATCTCCCTTTCCTTCTCAATGATTTCCTGGGGAAACCTTGAGCCAATCCTGAAGGTTTCGAACTCATAATCTTTGACAGCTTCAATGCATAAATCGACGAACTCTGGAATCTTCCTAAAAACTCCCCCGCAGAGGTCGCACTCATCGGGCTCTTCAAAGTTCAAGCCAGTTTCCATCTCCAACACTAGCCTTATAGCCTTGCCCCTCTCCTCGTTGCTCCCCGTGCCCAGTTTAGCAAATAGCCTTCCCAGGCAGTGGTTGCACAGCCCGTACTCCTCAAGGACTTCCTTGGCCTTCTCGAGTATCATCGCTCAAATCTCGGTAGGCAAATTTAAAAGGGTGTCCACGAAAGCCAATTCTGGAGGGTGAAACTATGCCGAGGAGAGCAAGAGAATACCCCGAAGAGGGAGAGTTCGTCGTTGCAACGGTTAAGAGAGTTCACAATTACGGTGCATTCCTCGAGCTTGACGAGTATCCCGGCAAGGAGGGCTTCATGCACATAAGTGAAGTGGCCTCAACATGGGTGAAGAACATCAGGGACTACCTAAGGGAGGGCCAAAAGGTAGTTGCTAAGGTAATTAGAGTTGATCCAAGGAAGGGGCACATAGACTTGAGCCTGAGGAGGGTCACCCAGCAGCAGAGGAAGGCCAAGCTTCAGGAGTACAAGAGGGCTCAGAAGGCCGAGAACCTGCTAAAGATGGCTGCGGAAAAGCTAGGAAAGGACTTTGAGACTGCTTGGAGGGAAGTATGGGTTCCCCTTGAGGAGGAGTGGGGCGAGGTTTATGCTGCGTTTGAAGATGCTGCGAAGGAAGGAATTGACGTTTTGAAAGGTCACGTCCCCGATGAATGGTTGCCAGTTCTCAAGGAGATAATAGACAACTACGTTGAGGTTCCCACTGTGACAATAGATGCCGAGTTCGAGATCACCGTTCCGAAGCCGAACGGAATCGAAATAATAAAGGAGGCACTAATTAGGGCCAGGGACAGGGCGAACAAGGAGAAGGACATAGAGGTGAAGTTCACCTACCAGGGAGCCCCGAGGTACAGAATAGACATCACTGCCCCGGACTACTACAAGGCCGAAGAAGTCCTTGAGGACATAGCCGAGGAGATACTTAGGGTTATAAAGCAGGCAGGAGGAGAGGCCACGCTGTTAAGGAAGGAGAAGAGGATCAGAAAGGTCAAGAAGAGGAAGAAGTGATGAGGATGAGATTCAGGATAAGGAAGTGCCCAAAGTGCGGGAGGTACACCCTTAAGGAGATATGCCCAGTCTGCGGGGAAAAGACTAAAGTAGCACATCCACCAAGGTTCTCACCTGAAGACCCGTATGGGGAGTACAGGAGGAGGCTCAAGAGGGAGCTCCTCGGGATAGGGAGGAAGGAAAAATGAAGGAAACGATAATTGTTGTACACGAGAGGCCCGATATTTACGACCCAATCTTTATAGAGGGCCTTCCTGGGATCGGCCTAGTTGGAAAGCTTGCAGCTGAGCACTTAATTCAGGAGCTAAAAGCGAAGAAGTTTGCCGAGCTTTATTCTCCTCACTTCATGCACCAAGTGCTGATCAGGAAGGGCTCGATAGTTGAGCTCATGAAGAACGAGTTCTACTACTGGAAGAGCCCCGACGATGAGCACAGGGATCTGATAATAATAACTGGAGATACACAAGTGCCCCCGACAGATAGTTACGGTCACTTCGAGGTAGTCGGGAAGATGCTTGACTTCGTTCAGGAGTTCGGAACGAGGGAGATAATCACGATGGGAGGTTATCAAGTCCCAGAGCTACAGGGAGAGCCCAGGGTTTTAGCGGCTGTAACACACCCAGATCTCGTGGGCTATTATCAGGAGAAGCTCAAGGACTGCAACGTTGAGGTGATATGGAGGGAAGATGAAGGAGGAGCAATAGTCGGTGCAGCGGGCCTTCTTTTAGGAATTGGAAAGCTTAGGGGAATGTTCGGGATAAGCCTCCTGGGGGAGAGCTTAGGCTACATAGTTGACGCCAAGGCCGCAAAGGCAGTTCTGTCCGCTGTGGCTAAGATACTCAACCTCGAGATAGACATGACTGCACTGGATGAGAGGGCCAAGGAGACTGAGGAGATACTGAGAAAGGTAGAAGAGATGCAGAGGGCAATGATGGAGCAGCAGCTTCCAAGGCCAAGCCACGAAGAGGAGGATAGGGGCTACCTCTGATCCTCTTCTATATTTAAGTTTAATAACCACCTCCACAGTGGAATGAACTCTACCTTCTTTCTCCCATAAGCTTCAACTGCCTCATAGTCCCATGTGACGACCTTGAGGTTGCTGCATTTCAGTTCTTTTGAGGCCCTCAACAGTGCCTCAACTTCTCTCTTTTTGGTATCTGGTTCATCAACACTATAGGACACTTGAATCAGCTCTTTAACCCTGAATCCCAGGGAAACTACAAAGTCAACTTCCCCTTTGGAGTCCATCCAGTAGCTCACGCTCAATCTTGGTTCGCGGTAGTGCTTTCTCCTTAATAACTCGATAGCTACTATGTTCTCAATCCTGTAACCAATATCCTCTATTCCAAAAACCGATGCAAAGCCGACATCAGCAATGTAAAGCTTGGGTATGCTTCTAATGGACTCAATCTCGCTTAAGTGAAACTTTCTCACTGGAAACACGAAGCCTATGTCCTCAAGATATGAGAAGTACTCATAAACTTTGCTTTTGCTTAGAGTTAGGCCGAGTGAAGACAGCATTCCATGGAACTTTCTTATGGAAGTCCTTCTCGCAAAGTTTTTTGTTATAACGCGTATAAGACCTTTCATAGCTCCCGTTTTTTCTATTCCGTACCTCTCGATTAGGTCTTTGTACATTATCAGATCGAGGTACTCTTGGAGAATCCTTATCTTGAGGAGCGGGGGAGCATCAACGAGCTCGGGAAATCCTCCGTATTTAATGTACTCTTCAAGATATCGTCTAATTAATCCCCGCTCCCGCTCTATCAACGGTTTATTTATTTGCACACCTTTGAAGTGCAAAAATTCAGCGAATGACAACGGGAAGAGTCCAAAGCTGAGGCTACGTCCCCTCAGTGCCGTCGCTATTTCCTGTGATAAGAGCTTTGAAGATGAACCCGTGATAAAGATGTACGCGCTTTTTCTCTCAATGAGGCGTCTCACGAAGAGCTCCCATCCCTTAACAACCTGAACTTCGTCTAGGAAAAGGTACATCTTTTTAGCCTTGGGATTGTGCTTATAATACAGCTCCACGATCCTCCCAAGATCTTGAGCCTTTAATCCGGCCAGCCTTTCATCCTCAAAGTTAATGTAGAACAGCCTTTCTATTGGCATTCCCTTCCTAATCAGCTCAAGCATTGTCTGGTATAGGAGGTACGTTTTACCAGATCTTCTAAGACCGTAAACGATCACCGCTCTTTCAAGGTTAGTTGGAAGTTTAAGCTCCCTCTCTTTAACCTCGGGAATGCCGAGCTTGTGGAACTCAATGATGACTTCTTCAATGTCCATGTGTTCACCAATTTGTCCTATTGTAATATGACATATTTTAAGATTTTGTGTTATTTGGGTGGTAAATATTTGGGTCAAGCTCATAACATAACGACATCCCTTAACTAGTTAAGGGAGGTTGTGCAATTATAAGTGACGCTATGGTAAAGTTATGTCATTACGACAATAGGGAATAATCAAAGAGCTTCAATGGTTCTTTAAGTTTCTCAATGTATCTTTCTTCCCCACGTTTTCTTGGGAACACATCCTCAATAACTACATACCCGAGCTTTTCCAGCTCATTCCTGTACTTGTTCTTGCTAATAGAGGCAACTATATGCTTGAGGTTATTTCTTGAATAGCTTAGCATAGTTAATTCCTAGAAACTATTCTTTCTCCAGAGGCTCGATCTCTATCGCCACTACTCCATACTTCTTCTCCCTTTCCTCATCGTAGAACTGCCTGTATACTTGAACACCCTCCTCAATGCTCTCGACCCCAGGAAGAACGTTTTCTAACCCTTCTTTCTCAAGCATCTCTCTGAAGGATTTGTAAACTCTAATCGCCTTAACCCTGACCTTCAACCTTCCCCCTTCAAAGGAGATTATATCCCCAGGCTTTATCTGCCTTCTCTTCTCGTCGTAAAGCCTCCCCTCAATTTTCTTCTTCCCGGCCTTTATGAGCTCGAGGTACTCCTCCTGAAGCCCCATCTCCCACTCCATTTTAACCACCCCTCACCTCAAGGTACAGCTCTATCGCCTCGTCTTATATTCTTAAGGGCTTCCTCTCCGATCTCTCCCTGGCTTAGACATCCTGGGAGCTCTGGAACATAGGCGACGTACCCCCTCCACTTAGGATTCAAGGACTACTTTAAACGTCTTTGACTCTACAAAAAGCTCAACGATCCTCATTTCCTTCACCCAAATACTCCATAATTCCCTTAATTGAATTCACTATTCCTTGCATCTCCCTAAACTTTATGTCCTCTTCAAGCTTCTCATAAGGCTTTAGGAGTTTATCTTCCTCTAAGAGTTCTTCAATTATTGAATTAATGTCCTTTCCCATGTTCCTCCTCACTACATCAACCCACAGCTCCACCTGCTCCTTATGCCTTTCCAGTATCTTTGGATCTTCCAGCATTCCAAAGTGAGCGAAGCATATCTCCCTGCTCCCCAATGACAGCATCTTTTCAAGGGATTCAACGTAAAGTTCTTTGATAAACCTCGGAGGAGTCGCTGGCCTGAGGTACACCTCTTCCTCAACCTCCAAGTACACTCCCGCCGAGTCTCCAGTAAAGAGGTACTCACCAAAGAGGTAGCTTTGATGGTGGGAGGCATGTCCGGGAGTTTCAACAACTTCAATCCTCCCGGGCGGTTTTGTGATGCTCTCTTCTGGAATTGGGAGAGGTTTTCCATATGCCAAAGCTAATTCACCGAGAACTCTCTTGCTCGCCTTCCACAGCTTCTCAGGATTAACTAAATGCCTGACTCCTCTCTCGTGGACAACGACTTTAGCCTTGGGATACAGCCTAAGGAAGTGTCCTATTCCTCCCGCGTGGTCGAGGTGGATATGAGTAAGCAGAACGTACTCCACCTTAATCCCCAGGGAATCTAGGGCACGCTTAAGGCTTTTCACCGTCGATGCTGGACCAACATCAACTATCACGTTGAGATCTTTTATCACCCAGGAGCCAATGAACTTCTTGTAGCCCTTCAATTTGAGAGGAAGCTCAACCAAGTATAAGTCTCCATACTCGATTATCATCTTCTTCCTCCTCCCCTTAGCTTATTGACAAAAAGCTTAATTAACATTTTAAAATTATCAAATATTTTGAGGTGGTTATGTATGCCTGCTGAGGAAGAAATATACAACGATGTTCAGACGAACGGAATAATAGGGCCTCACACGAAGATGCTTGGCCCTGTGGCAGATGGGGGGAGAATAATCTTTGTAACGGCCCCGGGATGCTGGGGCCCAATGATAACGCCCACTATAAGAGGTGGCCACGAGGTTAACGTTCCAGTTGCCGTTGATGGGGCAGAAGTTGGAGATGCCATTGCAATAAAAATTGAAAAAATTAGGATCCTTTCAAAAGCAGCGTCTTCAGGAGTAGATGAATTTAGGGAAGGAGCTTACGTTGGTGATCCATACGTCGCCAAGAAGTGTCCAACGTGTAATGAACCATGGCCCGAATTTGAAGTTGTCGGAATAGGGGAAGACGCCATAAGATGTAAGAAGTGTGGCTCCCCAGCTTCCCCCTTTAAGATGAAGCATGGATATACAATGGTTTTTGACCATGACCTCGGAATTGGTATAACTGTAGACAAGAGCAAGGCAGAAGAGATAGCGAAAAACGCTTGGGAGTGGCATGCTCTGCCCAAGAATTCAAAGCAAGTACCAATCTTGATATTTGCAAAGGCAGACCTTGTCGGTATACCATCAAGAATAAGGCCATTCTTAGGCCAATTAGGCACTGTTCCAGCAGTTGATATTCCAGACTCTCACAACGCAGGTGACTTCGGCTACTTTTTAATTGATGCTCCTCACCCCTACGCGATTACAAAAGAAGACTATGAGACCAAGCTGACTGACGGTCACTTAGACGTTGACTCCGTTAGGGAAGGGGCCATAGTAATAGCCCCAGTGAAGATCAAGGGTGGGGGAATTTACGCTGGAGATGCCCATGCAATGCAGGGCGATGGAGAAGTTGCAGGCCATACAACTGATGTGACTGCAGAGACAACGGTAAGTGTTTCTGTAATAAAGAACCTAAGACTTGATGGCCCTCTACTCCTTCCGCCAGAAGAAGACCTACCGCCATTAGCGAAGCCATGGAGGAAGGATGAATGGGAAAAAGTAGAGGAATTGGCAAAGAAAATGGGAATTGAGATTGAGCCGGTAGCTCCAATTCAAGTTATAGGGTCGGGGCCAAACATCAATAACGCCGCGATTAATGGCTTCAAGAGGGCCGCAGAGCTCTTCGAAATGAGCATTGAAGAGGTAAGAAATAGGGTGACGATAACCGGGGCTGTTGAGATAGGCAGGCTTCCAGGGATAGTTCAGGTCACTCTCCAGGTTCCCCTTAGGATACTTGAGAAGCTTGGCATTGATGAAATTGTCGTTGAGCACTACAAGCTTCCTTTCTGATTCGCTTCTTTTCTCTAACCATAACCATTAATAAAAGGAGGGCGCTATTAAGTTATTGAGCCTTTGAAAAGTGTAAACCTCAAGGAGCATTCGCGTGTTACTATAAGGATAAACTGACGTCAACTTAAGCTTAAGTGACGAAAAAGCGCATGAACTTGTGTAGCTAACCAAATTCTGAAACAAATAGTTTGGATGTAAAATCGATGGAGGAGGTAGTATGAGAGAAGTAACACCCAGGAAAATAATGGAAATGAAGGGTAGGGAAAAGATAACCATGATCACGGCTTACGACTATCCATCCGCACTTTTGGCAGATAAGGCGGGCTTCGACATCGTGTTCGTGGGAGATTCCCTAGGGATGGTAGTTTACGGTGACGAGAACACCCTAAACGTGACAATGGAGCAAATGATCTTCCACACTAGAGCTGTAGCAAAGGCCGTAAAGAGGGCCCTTGTCTTGGCAGACATGCCCTTCGGGAGCTATGAGGTTAGCGTTGAAGAGGGAGTAAAGAACGCGATAAAGCTTATTCAGGCCGGAGCAGATGCCGTGAAGATCGAGGGCGGGGCTGATCATGAAAAGCTTGTGAGGAAGCTCGTGAGGATGGGAATTCCCGTCATGGGGCATACAGGTTTAACACCGCAGAGGTACCTCAGGCTTGGGGGCTACAGGATAATTGGCGGCAACGATGAGGAAGTTGAGGAGATAATAAGGGATGCAAAAGCCTTGGAGAGAGCAGGGGCCTTCGCGGTAGTTCTGGAGTTCGTTTATGCGGATGTTGCTAAAATAGTTACCGAGGAAGTTTCAATACCGACAATTGGCATTGGAGCTGGTCCATGGGTTGATGGTCAAGTTTTAGTTTGGCACGACGTCCTCGGCTTGATAGACTTCTCACCACCGTTCGCGAAGAGGTATGCAAACCTAAAGGAGGAGATACTTAAGGCGATAAGCGAGTTCAGGAGGGAAGTTAAGGAGGGCAGGTTCCCGGAGAAAGAGCACTACTGGATGAGGAAGTGAATTTTCTTTATTCATGTTAAACCTGCCTCAAAAGCTCCTTTACGATGTCACCTAGTTTTACCCCTATAAACAACTCCAGTATTCTTGCCAGTGGCTTAGGGAACTTAACTGTAAAGACTTCGGAAGGTTTTGAAAACGCCAAGAGTATATCCTTTCCTTCGTGGTTCTCCACTATATAACCGAGAAACAAGTCAATGCCCCCTAGCAGTGCTTAATATTTCCAGTGCCTCCTCGTCTATCTCACCAGCCTTTATCCTCTCTTCGGCCTCCCTAATTTTCTGATTATTTAACCCTAAGGCATCGTAGTAGGCCCTTTTGAACTTCTCTCTAAGAGCCCTGACAGCTTCCTGGGTTTTCGCCCTTCTCCTGAGAGTTATTCCATTGATTACAAGTTCATCCTTTGTGAACCTCGGCGTAAAAAGTGGAAGTGGATAGTCCTCGAAGCAGTAGGGCAAGAAAGCAGTGCTCATGCTTTCAGTGCTTTTCCTGTATAGAGCCTCTATCTCCTCATCGAACTTATGGCAGAATATCGCCTTATAATCTGCTAAAGTTATTGCCTCCTTCTTCTCAAGTTTCTCCTTTATAACCTCGATAACCTCTGGACAATCAAGGAATGCATCAAATATTATGAGCTCGTGGAACTTCAGGACGCCAGCTGTACGAGATAGGATTCGCGAGCTTTAGCTAAAAGCGCCCATTAAAGTCCCTCAGATCCCACACAAAATAACCATCTTCCCTCAATTTATCCTTTCTCTTAACGACTTTACCTATAAGGCCATAGTATTTTTCCCACCCCTTTAATCCAACTCTCTCAGCCTTCCTTTCGAGATCTCTAAGTATCTTTTTCGCGTTATTAACTTCCTTCCACTTGACTTCAACGAAAAGAGCTTTCTTCTCCCGCTCGTTTAGAGTAACAACATCAATCTCTTCTCCCTTATGCCACCACCTTCCAATCTTCAGGAACTTGAATGGCAACTTATTTCGCTCGTTTAAGCATCTAAGAAACTGCAGAGCCACGTCCTCAAATACATACCCTAGGTAATTGTCTAAATCCTCAAGAACTACCTCAACGAGCTCTTCCCCTCTCCAAGATTCTATTAAATCGGCATTAGGCGAAACATATCGGAACCAGAAGGCAAAGTAGTTGTCCTTTATGTAGTACCTCCCCTTCCTACTCTTCCAGCTTTCCGTTATGGGGATCTCCCTCTTAACAAAATCAAGGTCAATCAAAACGCTCAGGTACTTCCCAACCTTTGTCCTTTCAAGGCCGGTCTCATTCATGATCTCCCCCAAAGTGTTCTTCCCCCTTGCGATGGCCTCCATTATCGCGAAGTAGTTTCTGGGCTCATCAAGTTCTTCCCTAAAGATGAACATTGCATCTCCGTAAAGGAAAGAGTCCGGCCTAAAGTACCTCCTGAGGTTTTCCTCTATGCTAACGCTATCATCAAACTGAAGGAGGTAAGCTGGAGTGCCACCGAGGATTCCATAAGCCTTTACGAAGTCCTCAATTGGATACCTGGGCAAGAACTTCCTTGCACTGAAGAAGTCAAGAGAGGTAATCTTTATCTGTCCAGTCCTCCTTCCGTAAAGCGGGTTTTTGTAGCCAAGGAGCCTTTCCATCATTGAAATGCTCGAACCACATATAACTAAGAATATCTTCGTTTTTGATAGTTTGAGATCCCAGTATTCCTGAAGGATAGAGGGCAGGGAAGGGTTAGCCTTAACGAGATAGGGAAACTCATCTATGACAACCACTAACCTCTCCTTGGCTCGTGCCGAAAGATACTCAAAGAAGGCATCCCACGACCTAAACGGATTTAAAGAGAGAAATTCATCCTTAAAGTACTCGGCAAGCCTCTTTGAAAACCTTCCAAGGTTCTCGAATTCGCTCGTTTCCCTTGCCAAGAGGTATATTCCGCCATGCCTTCTTAGGAACTCTAAAAGCAGGGTAGTCTTACCTACTCTCCTCCTTCCGTAAACGAAAATAAGCTCAGCCTTATCACTCCTATACCTCTCCTCAAGGGCCGAGAGTTCGTTCTCCCTATCAACAAACAATATACTCACCAGTAATTTACTTTGGAGTAAATAAATAAAAGGTTTTTCACCCGAGTATGTCTCCAAGATCCCAGGTGTTTTTGATCTTCTTTCCCTTAATTTTCTTTGCAACCACTCCGAACTCCTTTTCCCACCCCTCAAGACCAACTAATTCTGACTTCCTCCTCAGCTCGGTAAGTATCCTCCTAACGTCATTTCTCCCAAGCTCCTTCCACTTGACCTCCACGAACAGTGCTTTCTTCTCCCTCTCGTTTAGGGCAACAACATCAATCTCTTCTCCCCTGCGCCACCACTTGCCAATTTTCGTAAACCTAAAACCAGCAATCTTGGCGAATATTTCAGGGTTCCTTACAAGCTCTTCAAACACGTGGCCTAAGTACGCGTTGAAGTCCTCCCTTGAAGAACTCCAGACATCCTCGGCCAGCCCAGCCTCTAGGTGAATCTTGTTGGGAAAGACGTACCTAAACCAGAAGGCAAAGTAGTTATCCTCTATCACGTAAAGACCCCTTTTACTCGCCTCCTTTGCGGTGGAAGTAACTGGAACCTCCCTTTTCACTATGCCTAATCTTTGAAGGACGCTTAAGTACTTGGAAACCAAGCTTTTATCCAAGCCCGTGGCATTCACTATCTCCCAAAACCTGCTCCTGCCACTCGCTATGGCCTCAAGTATAGCGAAATAATTGGCCAGCTCCCTCAGCTCTTCCCTTAAGAGTACTTCAGCCTCCTCATATAGGAAAGTGCCCTTGGAGAGCACATTATTAACGACATTGGAATCAAAGTCATCATTTGGGTTGAACTTGAGCAGATACTCAGGAACTCCCCCAACGACTCCCCACACCTTCACTAAATCCTCTCCAGAATACCTGGGAAAGAACTCGCGAATGTATGGAAAGGGTATCCCCGTCAGTAGCCACTGGCCGGTTCTCCTTCCATAAAGGGGGCTCTTGTATCCCAAAACATCCGTCTCCATAGCTGAGATGCTTGAACCACAGAGAATCAGCATTATCTTGGTTTTGGACAGCTTCAAGTCCCATGCCTTCTGCAGGAGTGAGAGAACTGGGCGGTAGTGCTTTATCAGCAGTGGAAACTCATCTATTATCAGGATCACCCGATCTTTAACCCTCTCGGAAAAGGCCATTAGGAGTTCGTCTATATCCCTGAACTGTACCTTTCCAAAAAGCTAATCGCCCAGGAACTCTGCCAGCAACTTTTGAAGATCCCTAAGATTTTCGCGATAGGGCTTTTCCGTTGCGAGGAAGTACACGTGAGGTTTGCCTTTCGCAAAGTGGAGGAGGAGTGCTGTCTTTCCGATTCTCCTCCTACCGTAAATTATTATTAGTTCAGCCCTACCGCTCCTATACCTCTCCTCAAGGAACTTGAGTTCCGTTTCCCTGTCTACGAATTTTTGTATACTCATGAGTATAATACCCATGCTTCAACTATTTAAGGCTGTTGGTGGCAGAATCGCTGGCTTGTTGTGAGCTTATGGTGTAGCCTAAACAATGGCAGGGGATTTACACATTAGAACATTAGATAGTAGAAAAACCAAGCCTATTCTCTAAACACGTGTCTTCTAAGGGCTAACTTTCAGTTAGAGTAAAACCGCTCTAAATTTCTCAAATACCTCTTCAAGCTTCCCCTCTTTTAACATGCCAATTTTCTTCATGATGAGCCTCTTATTAATTGAAAAGATTACGTAGGGTTTGATAATACTTGGGATTATTGGCTTTGTCCCAGGATACCTGTTAATGTCTTTATCATCGATTAGAACGTTTAATTCTTGAAATCCACTCTTCAGATTAGACGTTATCTCAACAACTATTACTGTTCGACTAATTCGATTAAAGTCATTTGATGAAACAATTAATGCAGGTCTCGTTTTAGCTTTAGTTAAATCATCAAAAGGGAAAGGCAGAAGAACTATTTCGCCCCGCTTAAATTCCACCTTTAGCACCCCCTAATACTCATCCCAGAACTTGTCCTCTTTGCTGTTCCAATCCTCGGCCAGAATTGGCTGAACCATGTTCAAAACCCATTTTTCTTCTTCGGTGAGCTCTTCTTTCCTTAGCTCTCTAAGATAATGTCTAACAGCCTCCTTAATAAAATCACTCCTACTACTGAATACCCCATTTTGAACTAATCTGTCAATTTCTTCAACTATTTTTGGAGGAAGCCTTACTGAGATCTTAATTGTGGTAGCCATTTGTCCCACCTAAGGAGATTTTTTGTCAGACATTTTTAATAAATCTATCGATTTTTAATAAATCTATCGATTGACTCTTTTCAGAGAGTGTCCAAGTGTTTCAATCATCACCTTATCATCTCGTTCCCTAAAATCTTTTCAACATGAGTCGAGAGCAAATTTTGTAGTCATGGATACAAGGGAAGCTTGATACCTCTATTTTGTAGTCATGCCTACAGATAGGGAAAAGGAACAACAAAGAGGAAGCGGGGGCGTTGAGGAATGCGGTTCTCAGGCTTACCGATAGGATTAGGTGAGCTTGTTAGGGTGGTTAGGGAGTTCAAGGAGAAGAGGGAGAAGGTCTTTGATATAGTCTTATATGGATCAGTTGCTCTTGGGAAGGAGGAGCCGAACGACTATGATTTCATGCTTATCTTGAAGGATGCCTCCGCGGAGGAGAGGTTTGAGCTTGCGTTTGAGTTCAAGCAGGCCCTCCTTGACTTGGGTTTTCCTCACGAGAAGCTTGACGTGAAGGCCATAAACCTCGACCACCTCTTTGACCAAAACTACTTGGCAACCCCGGGGATAATAATCCACGGTTATTCCCTCACCAGGGGAGAGTTCCTTCACAAGCTCATGAACGGGGAAGCTTATGCACTGTTCATAATCAGGCTTGCGGGCTTTGACAGGAACTCTAAAAACAAGTTCTCCTTCGCCCTCAAGGGGAGGGATGGGAAGAGTGGGATACTGAAAGAGCTGAACGGGAAGTTCATAGCCCATGGGTAGTCATGATACCAGTCGAGAACACCTAACAAGTTCACTAGACTACTGGAGAGTTGATTACGAAGCCTACGGAGTGAAAGCATCAATAAAAGATATCCTAAACGCTTAAGTATTCGAATCGTGTTTATTATAATCATGATCCGAAAATTTGTAAAGCGGGAGAGAGAACTCGAAGTTCTTGAAGAAGCGTGGAAAGAGGGCTCCAGACTTTTCATAGTATATGGAAGGAGGAGAGTTTGGAAAAACAGCGCTTTTAAGAAAATTCCTTGAGAATAAGAGAGGCATATACTTCCTCTGCTCTCAGAGAAGACACGAAAAAGACGTGGAAAGGTTCTCCCGCGAAGTGAGCTCTTTCATTGGTGCTCCAATACAATTCAAAAGCTTCAAAGATGCGTTCGAGTTTTTAAAGAAACATGGGAAACTCATAATAATTTTCGTCGAGTTTCCATATCTAATAGAGGCAGACAAAGGAATTCCTTCTGAGTTCCAAGAGATAATGGACATAGTGCTTGAGGGTTCGGAGATAATGCTTGTACTCTGTGGTTCAAGCATCGGAATGATGGAGCGGGAGGTTCTCAGCTATAAAAGTCCCCTCTACGGAAGAGCCAGCGGAATTCTGAAGGTTAAGCCTTTCCGCTTCTTTGACATGGTAGAATGGTTTGGGAAAGATTTCGAAAGACTTGTAAGGCTTTATGGGGTAACGTGGGGAATCCCCAGATATATGGAGTTCTTCAAGACTGGGGATGATAAAGAAATAATCAGCAATTTCTTTGAGCCGAGTACATTCCTATTCAATGAGGCGAGACTTCTCCTCATGGAGGAACTGAGGAACCCAATTAGGTACATGCAGATTATCGAGGCAATAGCTATGGGAAAAACTAAACTCAGTGAAATTGCTCAGTACGTTGGAATTGAAGCCAAGGATCTCTCGGCATACCTTAAAGTCCTGTCAGATCTCGGAATCGTGAAGAGGGAAGTGCCAATAACTGAGAGGAAGGCCAAGAGGTGGATTTACGTTATAGAGGATGAGTACTTCCGCTTTTACCACCGCTTCGTTAGTCCGCACTATGAGGAGATAGACTCTCTAAATCCCGAGCCGGCGATCCAAGACTTCCTAAAAAACTTCAACACATACCTCGAAGGGACATTTGAGAAAGTAGCCAAGGAGTTCTTAATAGAGCTCAACAAGCTCGGAAGATTGCCGTTCAAGTTTACTGATATTGGGAAGTGGTGGCACAAGAAAGAGGAAATTGACCTCGTTGCAGTGGACAGAATTAAAAACAGGGCCCTATTCGTTGAAGTGAAGTGGAAAGATGCAGCGAGAAAGAATCTAGAAGAATTCTAAGAAGGTTAGAGCGCAAAAGCAAGCTTGTTGGGCTGGAAAACTGGGAAAAATACTACGGATTAATAGCCAAGAGAATTGAAAACAAGAAACAAGAGGAGAGCTGGCTCCTGTGGGATCTGAAAGACTTTGAACTTGTCAGCGCTGAAAGACCCTCTTAACGACTGGGTCAGGGATGTAGTACTCCCCGTAGCCTGTGTGCTCTAGGAAGCCGTAGTCAACCAATCTCATGAGGTACTTCCTCAGATCCTTGCTATCTATTTCCTTCCCTTCACGGAGTGTTAAAGCGTTAAGGATATCTTTCCTGCGGGCCGTTGGCTGTGTTGATGTTATCGTTGCAACTATCTCCATTATCGCCCTGTACCTTGGACTTAATTCATCTAATTCCTTAAATTCAGACTCTATATACCCTTTTGCCTCCTCAAGCACTTTCTCTATTGCATCCCAGTGGGAGAGGCCGTCAACTCTATACGCCCCGTAATGGGTTAACCACCCAGGAACACCATCCAACGTTTTAACTGCTGAGAGAAGCTCCCGAGTTGGAACGTTCATATTGTATTCGGCAAATCCCCTCTCAAGGAACTCAAGGGCCTCCGAAGGATTGAAGCGGGGAAGCTTTATCCTTACATGATATCTCCCGTATAAAGGAGCTTTATAATCATTAAAGCGGAGGAACTTTTCGAGTACTCCGACTTGAGAGCCCGTCAGAACTATCACGAGGTTCTGGAGGTTATCGTAAATCCAAGCAAGGAGTAGCGTGAAATCCCTCTGCGCAAACCTCAGGTACTGAGCCTCATCAAAGGCAACTATTGCCCTCTCGTACTTTTCATTAATCTTCTCAAGGATCTCCGTAAGCTCCCTACTTTTGCTCCTAAGCCTTATTCCATACCCTCTCACGGTAATTTCCTCAAGTCTTGACAACGTTCTTGAAATCTTGCCCTGTGCTAATTTCAGGATGTCCTTTGCTATAACTTCGCCCGGATTATGTGCGTTAACTGAGATCACCTTCCTTGCGTCAACTATTATGTATGGGATCTTTTTCATTCTATATATTTCATTCAGGCTGGCATAGAGAAAGCTCGTTTTTCCAATTCTCCTTGGGCCGGTTATAACGAACAGTCTTCTCCCATTTTCAAGCTTCTCAAGGAAATCTAAGAATTCAGCTTTCCTCCCAAATACATCCTTTATAGATGTCTTAGGTTCAACGCTGAACAGCATGGGAGGTACCCCAAAAGGGGGTAGGGATATTTATAAATAAAAATCTTGCCCCAAAAATAAGAAAAGGAAATCATTTGGTAGCCCTAGTTATTCCCACCTCTTTCACCAGAACGTACGGAGTAGTTACCGGCCTCGAAACCTCCCACCAGTGGATGTGATATGAATCCTTCGTTAAAGCAACTACATTCTGGAGAATTCTGAGCATGTTGTCACTCACTCTAATGTTCCTTATCGGCTTTAGTTCACCGTTCTCAACGAGGAATATTCCGTCCCTGGGTATCGTCGAGAAATCACCGGTCATGTAGTTCTGGAACCTAGTGTACCAGACGTTCGTGATGTAGATTCCCTTCTTCACCTCCTGGAAGAGCTCATCCTTGGTGTAGTCTCCGGGCTCGAGGACTATGTTCCATGCCCTCGGGGCAATTAAACCAGCGTTTGCTGTTGTCTCCCTCTTGTACTTCTTGGCCAAGCTCGTATTGAAGAGATAAGTCTTCAGGACGCCGTTCTCTATGAGGGTAGTTTCCCTAGTGGGAACTCCCTCGTCATCGAACTTCCTCGTTGCGTAGCCGTTGGGCAGATTGCCGATGTCCTTTATCGTTACCACATCACTCGCGACTTTCTGGTCGAGCTTGTTGGCGAAGTAGCTGAAGCCAGCTTCAACGGCGAAGGCTGAAAACGCCCAGCCCATGTAGCTGAGCAGGTTGGCGAAGGCCAGTGGATCGAAGATTACATCAAACCTTCCCTCGGGCCCCTGCTCGGGGTTCCTTGCCAGCTTGGCTATCTCTCCAGCCTTCCTTCCCGCGGATTCTGGATCGAACTTCTTGAGAACCCTGACTGAGTTCGTCCCGTGTCCGCTCTCGAGGTCGCCGATGAAGGCCCTAACGCTTATCTCTATTCCGGTTCCTTCATCGAATGCCTCAACGCCATTGCTCGTCGTTAAGTACAGCTTGTTGTGATCTGTGTAGAGAACTCCAGCAACCCTCTTGGCTCCCTCTTCAAGCGCCGCATTTATCGCCCTCTCAACGTACTCGCTAGGATCGTCAAGCTCTACTATCGCCTTGTCAAAGGTCTCGGGGATGTCCTTGTACTTGAAGGGCCCCTCGGCGATTCCGTAGTAGTCCTCCTTGGGCTTCATCTTCTCGAGGTTGGCCTTTAGGGTCTTGAGGGTCTTCTCTATGTTCTCCTCGCTCAAGTCGGTAATGCTCGTCCCCGCGATTCTCTTCTCCCACTCGACGAACAGCTCCACCTTCTTCTCGTGCCAGTGCTTCGCAACGGTGACCTCGTTGTTCGCGAACCTAACCTGCCTCCTGTTCATCTCATAGCTCAAAACTACGACATCTCCAAAGCCGAGCTCCTTGGCCTTCTTAAGGATGAGCTCGTTAACATCAAACATCTCCACCACCTCACGGCCTCCTTAAGGGAATGTCCCTAAGCCTCGCGTGCGCTCCACCCATCCAAACGGGAACTCCTTGGCCTGGCTCACCTTTACCGCAGGTTCCTGGGTGGAACTCAACTTCCTTGCCCACGGCATCAACGCTACTCCACAGCCCTCTGGTTGTGATCTCAAGAATCGGCCTCTTCACGGGATGCTTTATCTCGCCGTTCTCGATCAGGTAGGCTTCCCTGCCGATGTACCTCTGCTGGTATCTTCTATCGTCGATGTTCCACTCGTTGAAGGAGACCATGTAGACGCCGAGCTTTATGTCCTCGATGAGCTCCTCGAAGGAGTAATCACCGGGCGCGAGGTAGGTGTTGGCCATCCTAACTATCGGCTCCCTGTTGTAGTTGATCGCCCTAGCTGCGGCGTTTGATTTAAGGCCAAGCTTGTAAGCGTACTCCCTGTTCATGAGGAATTCAGTTATTATTCCGTTCCTTATCAGGTACCTCGGTCTCGCTTTTACGCCCTCGTCATCGTAGAGGTAGAAGCCCCAGCTGTTTGGAATCGTTGGATCATCTATTACAGTTACAACTTCACTTCCGATTCTCTCTCCAAGCATGTCCGGCTTAACGAAGCTCTCCCCTGCCTGAGCGGCCTCCCTTCCCATTATCCTGTCGAGCTCATAGGGGTGCCCAACGCTCTCATGAACCGCAATTCCGGCTACCTCAGGGCTTATAACGAGATCAACTTTGCCCTCTGGAGGCCTCTTTCCTTCAACTATCAGCTTTCTTAAGGTCTCAACTTCCCTCTTGGCCCTCTCCCAGGGTTCATCCCTCTCAATCAGCTCAAGCCCTCCTGAGAAAGCCCTAGAAATGAAGGGGGCCTGTTCCATCTGGCCGTTCTCAAAGACTACCAAGTTGTACATTACGGAAACCCTTGGGATTAAGCTCTCAACCAACGCTCCTTCGCTGTTCATGAATATCTTGTGCCAAACATGGTCAGAATATGCAAGATACCTCATTGGCACCTTTATTCCAGTCCCCGTAACCTCCTCCTCGATCTTCTTTAGGAGTTCAAGCTTCTCTTCCGGAGGAACATCCCTAAAATCCTTCTTCATCTTGACCTCGTACTTGACCTGGTGAAAGTACTCTTCGCTGAACTTTATCGGCTCTTTCCTGAGCTTTGAAGCAGATTTAGCAAGCTTTACAGCTCTTTCAACAGCTTCAGCAACGCTCTCCTTAGTTAGGACGTTCGTGCTTGCGAAACCCATTCCGCCGTTGACGAGAACTCTAATTCCAATTCCCCTGTCAGAGAGCAGGCTTAATCCCTCTGGAACACCATTCTTCATTGCAATTGAAGTTCCCTGTTTTTCCTCAAACCTTGCCTCCGCATACTCTGCCCCTAGATTTAGAGCCCTCTCTACCGCGAACTCAACTAAGTCATGCATGCTCATCACCTCGTAGTGGTGTATACATCTATGCGCTCGGAAGTATAAAAGTCTTTCCGTTAAGATTTATATCGAAAGAGAAAAACTTAATAAAGATTCATGTGAAAAGCTAGGTCATGGATTATGTTAAGCGTTTCTACATCTCCAGCCTACTTCATTTAACGTTTTATTCTGGCTTTTACCTCATCTACCTCCAGTCGCTTTCATTATCAAAGTCCCAGATTGGGTTTTTGATAGGGCTTTCCTTGATTCTCGTTGCCCTCTTTGAGATTCCAACTGGAATTGTCGCAGACAAGATATCAAAAAAGACTAGCGTCCTTCTGTCAAAGATACTTCTGATCCCAGGAACGCTACTCCTCTACTTGGCTAACTCATTTTGGCATGTTCTTTTTGCAACTATATTCAACTCCCTCGCAGTAGCATTTCTTACTGGAGCGGAGACTGGTTGGCTCTACGAACTCCTTTCCCGGAATGGAAGGAGAGATGAGTATCCAAAGATCTACGGTAGGCTTAGAGCATTCGAAATGGCAGGTAGCTTCCTGGGTGCCACCCTGGGAGGGTTCATGGCAAGGCTCTTAGGCATGAGGGTGACAATTCTGCTGAGCGTCCCCTTCATCTTGATGTCCTTTTTGATAGTGCTCACAGTACCTTCCGATACCGCAAAGAGTAGGCTTCCTTATGGTTATCACCTAATAGAGACTTTTAGATTTCTGAGAAGCTCACGCGTGTTAACACTCCTCTTTGCATATGCAAGCTTAATAGGGCTATCGCTGGCAAGCTTTACCTCCTTCATGCAACTCTACTTCTACGAATTTATGCCTTCAATACTTGGAGTATCTTGGCTTTTCGGCCTTTACACGCTAATCAACGGAATTTCGTGGTACGTTGACGTTGGTGAAAATCGTAGGAAGGTTTTGTACATATACTCCCCAGTTTTAATTCCAGGTTTAACGGTATTGGCTGGACTAAGCTCTTGGTTCGGCTTTTTAACTTTGGTGTTGGGAAGTTTAATCTTTGCCCAAGCATTTAAGGAATGGCAGAGGGTATTCCAGGGAGCAATCCCCGATGATAAGAGGGCAACTCTTGGCTCATTTTACTCATTATTCGCGTCTTTGATCAACGGAACTTATATCTCCCTCCTAGGAACAATACTTGGGAAAAATTGGAATAAAAGCGGGGCTCGTGGTAGTTTCACTGATGTTCCTGGGGGCCGGGCTCGTGGTTCGTAAGCACGTCCCTATGGAACAGCCAGTAGTATAGCACAACTGCTCCCATTCCTACCCAGAGTAATGCCGAGACCTTCCATGCCCCTAAGTGATCAATCAGCGGACCGACGATAACTAAGCCTATGGGAACAGTTAGATTGGCCAGAACTCCCAAGGCTGAGAAAACTCTTCCCCTGAACTCCGTTGGAACGGCCCTCTGCAGGTTGGAGTTTATGGGGACGTTTATCATGGCATTCGACATTCCCATTCCTATGCCCATCCCTATTAGGACGTAAAATGCAATGTCCCTGGGAATGGTGGAATACGGCGAGATAATCCAGATGAACGGTAGAAGAAGCATTCCATTCACCAACATCAGCTTGAATATATACCTCCCAGTCTTCCTTCCCAGGATTGTAGCTATCAGCACGTTTCCAAGCAGGGCACCGAGCATGAAAGAGCTCTCGACTATTCCAAACTGCTGACTTGAGAACTTCAGAACTTCCCTGAGTGAGTACGGCCATATTACTGCCCCGAATGGATTTCCAAAGGCGTTCATAGCTAAAGCAAAGGTAACCAGAACCATGAGATACCTGCTACTCCTTATGAACCTTATCCCCTCCACGAGATCCTCAATTACCTCGGAGAGATTCTCGATCTTTCTGCTCTTCCACTCGTACCTTATGAACACCTCAAACAGACCGGAGCCAAAAAAGCTTACCGAGTTAACCAGAATCGCAAGCTTTATTCCTCCAAAAGCGTAGATAAATCCACCTAAGGCCGGACCAATGAGCCTTGCCACTATTCCAGCGGACATTACTATTGAGTTGGCCCTTTCGAGATCCTCCTGTCTGACTAAATCCGGGTACATCGCAGACGTTCCTGCGGAGAAGAATGAGCTCATTATAGCCAGAACTACTTGAACTGCCAATAGCTCTTTTATCCCCAGGAAGTTGAAGGCAACAACACCAAAGAGCAACGCTCCCCTCGCCAAGTCCAAACCTACCATTAAAGCTTTCCTGTTGTATCGATCTCCAATGACGCCGGCGATGGGCATCGTTAATAGCGAGGGGATTAAGTCAGCTAACACGAAGAGAGTCATGATTTTAGCGCTGTGCGTTACGTCTAAAACGTACAGAGGTAAAGCTACTTCTTGAACTGCCCATCCAACCTGGGAAATGAACCTGCCAATGGCGAAGAGCCAAAAGTCCCTCCCAAGGGCTGGCATTTTCACTAACCTCCCATAATTCTGCAATTAAATAATTATTCAACTAAAGAATTGAAGAATGTTAGAACCTCTCAACAACCACGCTCCCGTTCACGGTGGAGACTTTGAGCTTGAACTCACCATCCTCAAAGTCATCCACGTGAATTCTGCCATTAACCGCGCTAGCTAAAACTGTGACATCGCAAAGGTCACTCAGCCTAATCCTGACGCTTCCGTTCACAGTCGAAACTATTCCATCGCCTTCAATGTCCTCTATGTCAAGGCTTATTGAACCGTTCACTGCGGAAACTTCCAAGTCTTCAGCTAAAGCTATGCTCCCAGAAATTCCTCCATTAACGGTCGAAATTTCCGATACTCTTGCTTCTCTCAGCACTATTGAGCCGTTAACAGAGGTTATCTTTCTGGTCTTTGCCCCCTCTATGAGCACTGTTCCGTTTACGGTGGACGCAGTGACAAAAACGCTTTCAGGAACCTTAACTGTTATATCCGCCTTCCCCTTCAGATCCTTGTTTATTATTCCAAGGATTTTCTTTTTCTTGGGCTCCTCTTTGATTATCAACTTTTCACCTTCCTGCTTAATTTTCACGTCACACTCTCCCTCTATTATGTAGTCCACTTCAACGAAGTCCTCCTTATGTTCCTCTACTGTTATCTTGCCGCTAACGCTGGAAACTATAACCTCCCTAACCTCCTCAAATATCATTTTCTCACCCCAGGAACTTCATTAGTTCATCCAAGAGCTCCTTAACCCTCCTGTTCAGCCTCGCCTTATCCACGCCAAGTCCCTCAATGACGTCCTCGCTCTGCTCCTCCACAATCTCCTTGGCCTTCTTGAGAACGAGCTTGAATGCTTCCTCGCTTTTTATCGTGTGTATACTATCCCCAATCCTTATCTTTACCTTTCCGTCCCTTGCCGAGATTATTGCATCCTCTATCCTTATTTTCGCCGATCCCTTTCCAACGCTTATCGAGATATCCCCGGAAGAAAGGGAGACGTAGTTGTCCCCAACGGTTAGCTTTTCACTGCCGCTCCTATAAGTTACCTTGTTCCCGACTATCTCTATCCTGAATTCGTCAGTCACTATGCTTAGCCTGTCATCAACCTTTGTGAGCTGGAAGCCGTTGCCAAGCTCCCTTATCGTGAACATCTCCCCCTTTATTTTCCTCGGCCTGCCATCGTGTATCTTTATTGGGCCAATCCTTACCTCTTCTCCCTCCGGAGTGCTTATGACTTCAAGGAACGGCAACTTGACATACTCAAAGCCATCTCCCTCGTACACTTTTATGAACCCTAGATCGATTATAGATTCAGCCTTGCCCTCGTATATTCTGGGGGAAAGCATTGAAGTCACTGTATCAACGAAGGCTGGGTTCGGGCTTACCTTCTTGCCCTCCAGGTTCAGCCTTGTCCATATCACCGTCGGCCCTACCAGCCTCTTTCTAACGGTTCCTATTGGGGTCTTGACTTCAACCGTGACATCTCCCTCAATGGCCCATCCAACTCTCTTCTTTCCAAACTTTATTGGGTAGGCCTTTCCGCTTCCCCTAACAACTATTCCATCGTACGTTAGTCCTGTGAACTCGTAGGCCTTCTTCTCTACCTTGGGCATAAAATCTCGTTTTCTCCTTATGGGAAAGTCAAACCTTGCCACAAGTAACCCGGCTATACCCAGGACTATTGAGTAAGCTAGGGCCTTCTTTGCCGTAATCGTGAATCCATAAATGGCCAACTCTGAGGGCAGACCAAGCCATCCACCAACGAATATGAACAGTGCCACTATGAAGAACGCCTTTGCAACTGCGAATATTATTCCGCTGAGCGTTATCCCAAGCCATCTACCTACTCCTAAGAGCTCTATTATGAATATTAGCGCGATTATTGCCAAGGCAATTTGTTCGTTATATCTCTCCAAGTCTAGCCATCCTCTAAACACCCAAATCACCAACAGAAGGGCTGTTATGCCCTTCAGGAAGTTCCTAATCCTAAACCTCAACCCCTCCTCCTCAAACATTTTCCTCCACCTCTTCTAGAGCAGATAATATCTCCAATATCCTGAGGAACAACCTACCATCAGGGGTTATCTCGTACTTCTCCCCCTTCCTCACCATCCTGGTTTTCAAAAGGAGCTTTAGGTGATGTGAAACGGTAGGACTCTCAACTCCTAGTATCTCTTTAATCTCCTTGAAGCCCATAGGCCTCTCGGACAGCATCTTCAGGATTCTAATTCTGTCCGGATTAGCTAAAGCCTTAAGCATCTTAGCTGCCTTCTCTTCGTCAAGCTCCGGGAGCGTTTCGAGCTTTCTCTTCAGTCTTGCCTTTATTGATAGCATTACTTCATCTATTGGGTCAATTCTCTCTTCAAGCACCTCCAGCCTCTTCTTCAGTTCCTCAAGTTGCTTCCTTAGATCCTCCATGATACCACCAGGTACAGATTTTTGTAGTACAATTTTCTGTACCTAACTGGGTGCAAAGGTATATAAAAATTTATCTCCTTATTCAATGACAGAATTAATGAATTGTTCAATTATTTAATTGAAGAAAAGCGTCGGCTCTGGGAGGACTCTCATCACCATTCAGGACCAATCCCTCTCCTCATCCGCTCAAACAAGTACTCAGCAAACTCCCTAAGCCTCATTCCCCTCGATTTAGCTATCCTCTCTAATAGCTTTTGAGAGTTACTCCCATACTGCATGGCCTTTTTCTCTCTATAAGCAACATCCTGGGGAAGCCCCATCTCAAGGGCTATCTCCCTCAGGATCTTTTTCCTGATCCCGTTCCCTATCTTCTCATTTAAGGGCACGTTAAGGGCTAGGACTGCAAATGAAAGGTCGAGGTAAGGATACCTAACCTCAACGCCGTTCAGCATCGAGACCTTATCGTCCCTAGCCAAATTCCTCTCGGCGAGCGTCTTAAAGTCCTCAATCATCAGCCCAGGGTTATCAAGGTACTTCGCGTATCCTCCGAACAGCTCGTCCGCACCCTGTCCACTTAGAAGAACTCTAATCCCATCTTCCCTCGCTAGTTTAGTGGAGAAGTAAAGGGGAATTGCTATGGCAAGGTTCATTGGGTTTGGCTCTTCCACAGCAAAGGCTACCTTCTCAACTACAGCCTTAATTTCCTCTCGTGAGAATACGTACTCCCTAAGGGTAAGGCCGAGCTCCTCGGCAACTTTCCTTGCCCATTCAACATCTTTACTGTCTTCCGTCCCCGCAGTGTAAAGCACGACCTTCTTGGAAAACTTTGAGGCGAGAAGGGCTATGAGGGAGCTGTCCAAGCCTCCGGAAAATAGAATGCCAATTTCATCCCTAGTCCTGAGCCTAACAGAGTAGAGGAGGAGGTTCTTGAGGCCTTCACGATACTCAACTCCTCGGGTTTTGATTTCGAGGGGATCAAACACCTTCCACTTCCTTATTCCTCCCTTTGATAGCTCTACGACTTCCCCAGGATTAACGGGAATTGCCTCCTCTCCGAGGGCCCACAGAACTTTCTTTTCAGACGCAAAGTGGCCGCTCGGCGAATAGTAAAGGGGCCTTATACCTATCGGATCCCTAAAGAGGTAAATTTTATCTCCGTGTTTAAAAGCCACAGCATAATCCCCGTTGAGCATCCTCGTGGACTTCTCAACGGCATCCTTTGGATGAAGCCCCTTGTCATATATGAGGTACTCAAGGAGCCTTAGTATCACTTCACTATCTACATCGCTCTCGAAGCTCAAGCCCCTCTCGACTAGGAACTCCCTAAGGTAGGCATGGTTGTATATCTCCCCATTGTGAACCAAAACGAGATCATTGTAGAAGGGTTGAGTGTAGCTCTTCGATCCAGTTATTGCTAATCTGCACTGTACGAGAACGAATTCTCCTCCCCTAACATTCCTTACATCGCTAAAGTTACTTGATTTTAACACGAAGCCATCGCTCCAGACCCCAAAAGAATCGGGCCCCCTATGCTTGCCTTTTTCTATCATTGTAACTATGCTCCTTGCCGATAGAGAGATTCCTCCAGCTATGAGGCACATTGCACTTTAGGAGTAGTTGAAGAATGTAAAAACCTTAGCACTTCTCACGTGGATTAGTATTTAACATCTGTAAAATATTCATGAACTCCTGTTCACTATTTTAACTTCAACCTCTACAACTTTTCCATTCTCAAGCTTCCACGCCTTGTACTTCCCAGAGGAGTTAACTATGAGCCAAACAACTGGCCAAAGGTTCATCCCCCTTAGATCCTTACCGCTTGGAGTTGGAAGGCAGGAGAGATGGGAGTGGAATATTGCAAGGATCTCCAAGCCTCTATTCTCGGCATACTCTAAGGCCCTCAGCATTTCCTCAGGCTCCATTTCAAACTCTACCGGAGAATCAAGCCTGTTCTTGATGAACACCACTTCGCTAACTTCATTTCCCCTTCCAAGGAGGAAGCCACAAATCTCAACGGGAGAAGAGCTCGCCCTTTTAAGAATTTCCTCAATTATAGATTTGGGGAGAACGAGGGAAAATCGAAAGTCACTCAATAGTCTTCTCCTCGAGGAGGATAGCGTTGACGACACCATCCTGGCCAGGCCTTGAAGTGACCTTAGCCTTCCCAAGCTCGGTCTCGATTATTGCGCCCCTGGTGATTATGTTTCTCCTCGCGAACTGCCTGTTTGCAGAGTTCTCGAGTACCCTAATGATCCTAACCTTCCTGCCCTTGCCGGTCTTGTCAAAGACGTTTGCATAAGCTGCAGCGGTCAATCTGACCTTCCTGTTTCCTCCGTAAGTCCTTATGATCTTCCTCTTGTCCTGCTCGGCAACCCTTGTGTTAGCGGGCTCCCTACCGAGCTCCCTCTTCCTCTTCTTCCTCGCGAGTACAATCCTTCCACCTGAAGGCTTCTTAAGTGATCTTCCCTGCCAGATCGCCATTTAATCTCACCTCGCTATTCGGCATTCCAATGGGTTATTTATAAGCTTTTTGTGCTACTTACCATCTGGTTTAGATAGCCATCTAACCGATAAATATTTATAGAAACGGAATGGATGTACTAACATGGGCTCAACTAGGCAGTTCATGAGGATCCTGGGGTACCTCAAGGGGCATGAGCTCGAATTTGGGATAGCCATGATCCTGGTAGTTTTAATGTCCTACACGAACGGAGTCATCCCAGTTCTAATAAGGAACGCAATAGATAAGGGAATATCTGCAAAGAATTATGATGTTGCAATAAGATACGCCCTCTTAATAATCCTCGCTGGAGTTTTGAATGGAGCGTTCAGCTTTTCAGCTCGCTATCTCCTAACGAAAGCCTCCCAACATGCGATCTACATGATAAGAATGGACGCATTTAGAGCAATTCAGAGACACAGGATGGAGTTCTTTGATAAAACTTTCTCGGGTCAGATAATAAGCAGAATAACCAATGACACTGAGAGGATAATGGCTTTCCTCTCATTCAGGCTGAGAATGCTCGTCTATTCCTCATTCTTGATCTTGATATCCCTGTACTACATGCTCAGGATGAGTGGAAGGCTGACGCTCGTTGCTGTCGTGACGATAATCGTAGTCGTAATGATAAACATGACGTACATAAAGAAGGTAAGGCCAATTTACGACAGCATAAGACATCAAACCGGAGTTCTTGCATCGCTGGTGACCGGGGCGATAGCGGGTATAAAGACGATAAAGGCCTTGGCCGCTGAAAATTACTCACTCTCAAAGTTTGACAAAGACAATGAAAAGCTGTACTCCCTAAACGTTAAGGCCACCAAGATAACCTCAATCTACGGTAATTCTCCATTCCTCGTTCTCGGGCTTTCGATGAGCGCAATGTTTTACTACGGAGGCAAAGGGATAATAGCGGGAACCCTAACCGTGGGAGAGCTTACAGCTTTCCTTACTTACATGCTCACCTTAATGTGGCCCTTGAGAGCCCTCGGCTTCATAATAGGGGACATGCAGAGAACCCTAGCTGCGGCATCGAGGCTGTTTGAAGTCATAGATTCAGCCCCTGAAAGCGTCGATGCTCCAGATGCCGTAGACCTCGAGAACCCTAGGGGGGAAGTCGAATTTAGGAATGTGTGGTTTACATACGAGGCCACAGGGAGGACGGTGCTCAAAGGCGTTAGCTTTAAGGTGAAGCCCGGAGAGAAGGTTCTAATAACTGGGCCACCAGGATCGGGGAAGAGCACCATCCTTAAGCTCATAGCGAGGCTTTATGAGCCCCAAAAAGGAGAGGTGCTAATCGATGGAATAGATGTCAGGAAGATCAAGATCAGCAGTCTCAGAAAGATAGTTGCCTACGTTCCCCAGGAACCGTTCATATTCAACAGGAGCATAAAAGAGAACATAGCGCTCGCAAAGCCGGATGCAAGCATGGAGGAAATCGTGAAGGCAGCTAAAATAGCGAAGATACACGATTTCATTTCTTCATTGCCTAAGGGCTATAACACCGTCGTTGGGGAGAAGGGCATAACCCTCTCCGGCGGGCAGAGGCAGAGGCTGGCGCTAGCTAGGGCAATGCTACTTAACCCAAAGATAGTCCTCCTTGACGATCCAGTGTCAAATCTAGATTTAGAAACAGAGAGGAAACTCGTTGAAGACCTAAAGGACATCTTGAGGGATAAGACTGCCCTAATAGTCTCCCAAAGGCCTTCTTTGGCGAGGATCGTTGATAGGGTAATCGTACTGAAAGACGGGAGAATAGTAGAGGAAGGAAAGCCAGAGGAGCTTCTCAAGAGGGAGAGCATTTTCAGAGAGCTCGTGGGTGGTGAGTATGGGGGATAAGTCCCTCTTCCTGAGGTTTCTCAGGGAGGCACTATCACAGAGGAAGATCCTGGGGATAGCTGTTGTTGCAATAATAGGCTCAACCCTAGCGACGCTTGCCTCTCCCTACCTGCTCAGGGTGGCAATAGACCACTACATAATCCCCAGAAAGCTTGAAGGATTACCCTTCATCGCCGCACTATATCTCTTGGCCTTAGTTGCCCAGTGGTTCTTCACGATGCTCCAGACCTACTACACGGAAATGCTCGGGCAGAACGTCCTGAAAAGCCTTAGGAGGCAGCTGTATGAGAAGATTCTCGTTTCGAACTTAGACTTCTTCAAGAACAGGTCTACTGGGGACTTAGTTTCAAGGATAATAAACGACACAAACATGGTGAACGATATACTCGTTTCGGGCCTGCTGGGAGGGATAAGCAGTATACTGAGCATAGCCGGGATAATAGCTGCGATGCTCTTCTTAAGCCCAAAGCTGACCTTAGCGACTCTCCTGAGCGTCCCGCTGATGGTTGTAGTTGCCTACTACTTCGGTGGGAGGATGAGGAGGGCCTACAGAGAAACCAGGGAGAAGGTCGCGAAGATTTCGAGCATAGTCGAGGAGAGCGTTTCCGGGATAGAAACGATAAGGGCGTTTGGAAAGGAGAAGGACGTTGAGAAGGAATTTTCTAAGGCCTCACTCGAAACCGTGAAGGCCTACCTGAGGGTTGCAATATACATGGGCCTCTTCTGGCCCCTCATGAACATTACAAGCCTACTCTCCGTCATAATCGTGATAGCCTACGGGGGCTACCTAGCGTACAAGGGTGCGGTGAGCATAGGCGTTGTTGTAGCCTTCGTCCAGTACGCCCAGAGGTTTAGGGGGCCGATAAACAACGTTGTGAGCATGTACGACAGCCTTCAATCGGCTTTGGCAGCCTTGGACAGGATATACGAGATAATAGACGATGAAAACGTTGAGAGCTACGAGGGAATTGAAGTTGAAAAGCTTGAGGGCGAGATAAAGTTTGAGAGCGTATGGTTCGAGTACGAGAAGGGTAGGCCGGTTCTGAAGGACGTTAACTTGGAAATACCAGCGGGGAGCAGAATAGCCCTCGTCGGCAAGACTGGAGCTGGAAAAACAACAATAGCGAACCTAATCATGAGGTTCTACGATCCCACAAGGGGAAAAATCCTGTATGACGGAATAGACGGGAGGAAGATAAGCAGGAAGAGCCTCAGGAAGAGGATAGGCTACGTTCCCCAGGAAACCTACCTCTTCCCTGGGACGATAATGGAGAACATTCTGATAGCAAATCCTGGGGCAAGTAGGGAGGATGTGATAAGGGTCTGCAAACAGCTCGGCATACACGAATTCATAATGAAGCTCCCCAAGGGGTACGACACTCCAGCTGGAGAGGCTGGGAAACTGCTTTCCCTGGGGGAGAGACAGCTGATAGCAATTGCCAGGGCCATGCTTAAGGATCCAGACATAGTGATTCTTGATGAGGCACTGTCAAGCGTTGATCCCAAGACGGAAAGGCTGGTTCAGGAGGCTATGCTCAAGCTTATGGAGGGAAGGACGAGCATAATAATAGCACACAGGCCAGGAATACTCAAGTACGTTGATAAAATAGTGGTTGTTCACGACGGCAGAATTGCAATGGAGATTCCTGGTGGCAGAGAGATTAATTTAGAGGGTGTAATTCGGGGGTTAGAGGAGATGGAGGTTTAAATTTCTCCATCAGTAGATTTTATTTTTGAGATACCTCACCTTCTTTAGCTAAAAGCTCGAAGAATTTCCACTTAATGAGACCTGCCAACCTTCCAGCCTGTTTCGTAAAGCCTTATCGCAAGTTCTATCTTAACTCTCCTTTCAACTTTGTTTCCAGTTTTGTCCATGCCTTTTCCCTCACAATAAAAAGCTCAACCGGTTTTTGAATATACAACCCTCCCTTCAGTTAGGATAGTTTTTATAAAGCTGTCTTTCCTTTTTCGGATTTCTTCTGGCCCTAATAATATTGGACCTTATGAGCTCTCCGTATTCAAGGAGGATATCAGTGACAATTTCCATAATCTCATAAAAATCAACATCACCCACAATGAGCACATCTATATCGCTATCTTCACTATAGTCTCCTCTCGCATAGGATCCGAATAGCACGATACTTTCAACAGAGCCACCAAACTTGTCCTCAACTCTTTTTATGAATTCTCTAAGGGCTAATGCTTTTTTCTCCATGAGCTATCTCCTCCAGCCTTTGAAGGCACAGTTCTACATTTAAACATATTTTTCAATTGCCGATATATGTTCAACAATGAGAAGTTTAAATTCTCAACATTTATAAAGACATGAGAACTAGAACTTCTCAGGTGTCAACATGAGGCTTGGAGATCTAACTTACATGAACCCGTGGTGGGAAGGAAAAGAGGATTACCACGTGAGACAGTGGAGAAGGCAAAAGATCCGTTGGTGGCCGAAATGGATTGACAAAATTCCCCTTGAACCTTTTTCACTAAACTTCATCTTTGGCCCAAGGCAGGTCGGAAAAACAACGGGAATAAAACTTTTAATTGAGAAGCTTTTGAAGGAAAATCCTCCAGAATCAGTCATATATATCAACGTTGAGATCCTGCCAGATTACAGAGAACTTTTGGCCCTGCTAAAGGAGTTTCACGAGATGAAGGAGAAGGAAGGGATTAGAAAGGGCTACATCTTTTTGGACGAGGCCTCATCACTTGAAGGTTGGTGGAGAGGCGTTAAGCCACTAATCGATACAGGTCTTTTGGACAATGACGTTATTACCGTCACAGGATCAAGCTCACTAAAAGTAAAAAGAGACGTGGAGATGTTCCCAGGAAGGAGGGGAAAAGGGAAAACTCTCGAGGTGATGCCCCTCTCCTTCAGAGAGTACGTTGAGGTAATGGGCCTCAAAAGGCCGGAACTTCACCGAGAGAAAACCCTGAAGCTATTTGAGGAGTACTTGAGAACAGGTGGATTTCCCGGCTCACTTAACGGTCTTCCAATGGACGATCTTCTCGGGGCTTACCTAGGGGAGTTCATAAGGTTTGGGAAGAGCCTCGAGATAGCTAAGGAGACATTTTATGCGATTATTGAAAGCGCTCCCTCCGCGACGAGCTATAGGGCATTAGCACACATGACTTCAGGCTACTCCTACAAGGTAATTCAAAGCTATGTAGAGCTCTTCCAAGAGCTATACATCCTGGGGGTGGCGCATCTAAAAGAAGGGGACAGGATTATGTATAGGAGGGAGAAAAAGTTCTTTTTCAGGGATCCTCTTTTGGCCAGACTTTTCTCATCGTGGAGCGGGGCAGAGCTAAGGGAAGATGCCATTTATGAATGGGTCGTTCAGGAGCATTTATATCGGAGATTTGGCGAAGTTTATTATTATAGGAATTCTTACGAGATCGATGCAATTGCAGGAAACATGAAAGTGGAAGTAAAGGCCGGAAAGGCTCACAGGAGGTATCCTAGGGGGGTTGTGGTGCTTGAGAGGGAGGATGTGCCTTTCTTCTTGCTGGAGCTTTCTGAGAAGTATTTCTGAGAAGTAGAGGGTTGTAGCAAGTGTACTAAAAACATCTACTTTTCCTTATTCAAGAATCTCTTGTTTGAGTATGTTTCTAAACTGAAAATTCAAACAATAATTGAAAAATCAAAGCCCTAGAATACTGGAGAACTTCTCAATAAACACCTCAACATCCTCTTCGGTGTTGTAGAGGTGCGGTGAGACCCTTACCCCGTAAATTCCCTTGGCCCCCCTAAGAGACACAACTACTCCCTCTTCCTTAAGCTTTGCCACAGCTTCCCTCTCCTTTTCAAATCCCAGGCCAGTTCTAATCAGAACTATCTGAGAGTTCCCCAGGACTTCAAATCCCCTCTCCCTGGCCCACTCTCTAACCTTTTCGGCAAGCTTCAGGTCGTGCTTCTCTATTCTCTCCACACCCAACGAGTTTAGTAGCTCAAGCGAGGCCCCCAGGGCAACTATGCTTAGGTAGGGAGGAGTTCCGTGATCAAGAACCCTCGCATCATTCCTCAGCGGGAGGAGATCCCAGAGATCCTTATCCTTGTCTCCCCACCAATCGGACCACGGCACAGGAGGTTCCGTGTTGAGCAACCCTATGACGGGCTCGCACTCCTCCAAGAACTCGTTGGATAAATACATGACCCCGCTTCCGGTGTTGGGGTTGAGCAACCACTTCTCTCCTCCGGCGACGAGGACATCAACGTTTCTCAGGTCAACCTTAAGGGCTCCCAAAGATTGAACGGCATCAACTATAACCCAAGCTCCGTGTTCCTTTGCTATCTCCGCTATCTCCCGAGGCATCCTTTGGCCGGTTATCCACTGAACGTCGCTGTAAACTACGGCGAAAGTTTCATCATCTATAACTTTCTCGACCATCTCCGGAGTGTAGAGGCCGTTCTCGTTCTCAACAACTTCAACCCTCAGACCATGAAGCTTGGCGTAGCTCTTGACTATAGCGGATATCGTTGGGAACTCGAGGTCAAAGGATACTATCTTCATGCCTTTCCCGGGTTTAAGGGCCTGTAGGGCTCTCTTTAAGCCGTCCGTAGTCTGAATGCTGAATGTCACGTTATCCCTCTTAACCCTAAGTAGCTTTGCCGCTTCCCTCTGAACGGGTTCAAGGTACATTGGATCGAGCTCTTCAACTGCATTTATCCCCTCTTTGTAGTTTATAACGTCAAGGAGGAACTCGTTCACGGCTTTGAGAACAGTCACGGGCATCAATCCAAGGCCCGCCGTGTTTAGGTATGCCCTAAACCTTTCGAGTCCAGGGAATAAATGCCTAGCATTCACTTCGACCACCATCTTAATGTTTGAATGAAGTTTAATAAATTAACCTTAAAGCCAGCCAAGTTCCTCTACCTTGTGGTGGTCCCATGGAAAGGGATGAGATAGTAAGGTTCCTCGACGAATTTCTAAACATCTCAGCCTACCCCGACAAGTCGAGCAATGGACTTCAAGTGGAGGGAAAGAAAGAGGTAAACACGGTGGCGTTTGCGGTTGATGCGTGTTTAGATACGATAGTTAAAGCGAGGGCTTTTAACGCTGACATGCTTATAGTCCACCACGGGATAATATGGGGTGGCGTGAACTACGTTAAAGGGCTGTTCGCTAAGAGGCTGAAGGAGCTGATGAGAGCCGAGATGAACCTGTACGTTGCCCACATACCCCTCGACGCCCATCCTGAGGTCGGAAACAACGCTCAGTTGCTGAAGCTTCTGGGCTTGGAACCGAAGGAGCCCTTCGGCGAGTACAGGGGTGTGAAGATAGGGTTCATAGGTGAGTTTGATAAGCCAAAACCCCTCCCCATGATAGCCCAAATTTTGGCTGAGAAGCTCCCCGTGGACTACGTTAAGAGCTACGAGTTCGGCCTTCAGGAGGTTAAGAGGGTTGCAGTTATGAGCGGGGCGGGAGGGTTCGCGATAGAGGAAGCCAGCGAAAGGGCTGACCTCTTGATCACGGGAGAGTTCACGCACGCGGACTACAGAACTGCTGAAGACTTAAGGCTCAGCGTTATAGCTGCAGGCCACTATGCAACTGAAACCCTGGGAGTTAAGGCCCTGATGCCCATGATAAGGGAGAAGTTTGGAGTAAAAACGGTCTTCATAGACAGCCCAACTGGGCTATGAGCGACCCATGGCATAATGCAAAAGCTCATCCCAGTCCAGGTTAAGCTGCAACCCTTCAATACCAAACATGGTTCCTACAGTCGTGAAGATGAAGTAGAGGGCTATAAAGCTTATGAAGAAGCCGAACTCAGCAGTTAGGGCCACTATAAATGAATCCTTAACGTTGACTCCCTCCATTATTATGAAGATTAGCGTAAAGGCGAATGCCGCTAAGAGGTGAACGAATAGCAACAAGAATACGGAAATTCCTGATATCACAAGGAGCACTAGCTTCCTGGGCCTCCTGTACGTAAATATCTCAAACCCCGTCTTTAGGAACTCGTAATAGGCGAAGATTCCAACTGCCAGAACGAGGAAGTCAGCCGGCTTTATGAAGGGATATGCCGAGAGGTTCATCTCTTTCCCTCCTTCCCCCAGGAATCTCATCGAACTCGTACTCCTCCTTTAGGCCGAGCAGTAGTTCAACTTCCCTGGGCGTTAAGACTGGCTTCCTCCAGTTTTCGTAGTCATCTATTGGAACTCTCGGGCACGCGACCACTACGTAGGCATCAAACGGAAAGCCTTCAAGCTTCATGTAGCTTATGTCATTCATGACTATAAGCCTTGCCTCCCTCCCGTGCTCCCTCAGGAGTTTTATGATTCTCTGGGCCTCCCTGAGCCTTAGCTGGCCTTTCTTGATGCTCACTATAACGCCAAACCTCTTGGCATCAATAGCCTTTGCAATCTGAGCCCACCTCTTCCTTATGAACCTCTCCTTAAGCTCGTCCATCCACATGAAGTCGCCGCTGTAGGGGTTTATTGCCAGAACTTTCTTCTTCGTTGAAAGGGCGAGGCCGAGGGGATGAAATGTCCCCGAGCCCAGGAACAAAACTCCATCCCCCTCAACTTTTGCAGCTGAGTAGTTGCACCCGAGAACTTGACCCGGCCAAGAAACCCTTGAATCACCCTTACCGATGACAACTTGAAATCCATTTTCCTTCAGGAACTTCTTTGCCCTCTCGAGCTGGTGTATATGCTGGGCAGTCGTTACGAGTATTATCCTCCTCCCTAGTTTCCTTATCTCTTCAACATTTTTCCTTAAAGCCTCAACAACATCAACTTTCGCGAAGGCTGGGACGAATATCGTTGGAACTTCAAGATGAAGCTTCATGTAAGAGTGGCCCAAGTGAATCAATGCATCGCAACCTAATATCTCAGCCTCTTTATCCGCCGGATCGCAGGCCCCATAATTCACTTCACCGTGGATTATCGCATTTATTCCGTTCTCATCTAAGAACACCGCAAGCTCGTAAGCTTCTCTTCTAAGGCCTTCAGGAGACTGAATAAGAACCTTCCTAGCGTTCAGCTTTTGGAGTTCCCTTAAAATTTCATCTTTAGGAATTTCGTGAAGCATGTAAGAAAAAGGAATGGGGAAATTAAAAAGTTCACTCAATAACTTCCGCAAACGCAAATCTCTTCTTAACTGAGTTTATCACGATCTCTACCTCATCCCCAACGTGCGTGTGGGGGACGAAGATAACAAAGCCCTTAATTCTGGCTATCCCATCTCCACCTTTGCCCATGCCCTCAATCTTAACTTTGTACCTTTCTCCAACCTTAACTGGAGCTTCAAATCTCCTGGGCTCTCCATTAAACCTTCTCTTTCCACCTTTTCCACCATACATTTCCAACACATCCATCCAACATTGGAGCAAGGCACTCAGAAGAGTGTCTTGCTCCACTTAAGCGTTGAGAGGTTCGTTAATAAACATTTTGGTGGCTTAAAAGTAAGAATAATCAACCACCGGAAACGACTGGAATTACCTCGACGAAATCCCCATCCTTAACTTCTTTGTCCTCTAAGGCAACCTTACCGTTTACTTTTGCAATGGCGCTCTCAGTGTTGAAGCCAACTTCCCTCAGCACGTCCCTGACCTTCATGCCTTTCCTCCACTCAATCTCCTTTTCTATCCCCCTTCCAATGACTTTTACCTTGATCATCCCCATCCCCCATTTGCATCACATTCTCCACTCCTTAAATTTTGTCTCGAGAATTTTTCATGAAACAGAAATTGCATCGAAACATATAGCAACTTTAACATGGCTGAAAATCCAAAAAATTTAAATTCAACGCTGGATGGAGTTCAATACTGGTGAAATTATATGAGGTTGAAAGTCCAAGTTTTGGCATTGGTGTTGCTTTTAGCCCTTGGCGTTGTAGCAAGCGGGTGTATTGGAGGCCAGAGCACCCAGACCCAGGCGAAGGAAGAGGTTACACAGATAGTAATTGGTGTCACCGATAAGGTCACCGACCTTGATCCAGCAAATGCCTACGATTTCTACACATGGGAAGTCCTGAACAACATAATGGAAGGGCTGGTAAAGTACAAGCCGGGAACACTAGAGATTGAGCCAGCCATTGCGGAGAGGTGGGAAGTAAACGAAGATTCAACCGTATGGACGTTCTACTTAAGGAAGGACGTTAAGTTTGCAGATGGAACTCCTCTAACTGCTAAGGACGTCGTGAGGAGCATAAAGAGGGTAATGAAGATCAACGGGGATCCTGCATGGCTTGTAACTGACTTCGTTAAGGATGTTGTAGCTAAAGACGATTACACAGTAGTGTTCTACCTTAAGCAGCCGACGAGCTACTTCCTTGCATTGCTAACTACGCCACCATACTTCCCAGTTCACCCGAACTACTCCGACACTCAGATAGAGAGCGATGCAACTTATGGTGGAGCTGGTCCCTACAGGATCGTCAAGTGGGTGAGGGATGAGGAACTAGTTTTCGAGGCTAACCCCTACTACTACGGGGAGAAGCCAAAGACGAAGAGGATAGTTATCAAGTTCTACAGGGATGCCTCTACAATGAGGCTAGCCCTACAGAACGGGGAAATAGATATAGCCTGGAGAACGCTGAGGCCAAGCGATATAAAGAGCCTCAAACAGAGCGGCAACTTCAACGTGATTGAGGTTCCGGGAGGATTCATAAGGTACATATGCCTGAACACCAAGGTCGACCCAACTAAGAACGTGAAGGTAAGGCAGGCGCTAGCTGCAGCCATCGACAGAAAGGAGATCGCAGAGAAGGTCTTTATGGGAACCGTTGAGCCTCTGTATAGTCTCATTCCAAACGGAATGTGGAGTCACATAGATGCATTTAAGGAGAAGTACGGTGACGCCAACATAGAGCTCGCAAAGAAGCTCCTGCAGGAGGCAGGCTACAGCGAGAGCAACCCGCTCCAGATAACCCTCTGGTACACGCCAACCCACTATGGAGATACCGAGGCTGACCTAGCCCAGATACTCAAGGAGCAGTGGGAAAGGACTGGAATGATTAAGGTTGACATAAAGAGCGCCGAGTGGGGAACCTACGTTGACTATGCAAGGAAGGGACAGATGCAGGTCTATCTGCTCGGCTGGTACCCAGACTATCTCGATCCAGATGACTACACAACCCCGTTCCTCAAGAGCACCGCCAACAGCTGGGCTGGAACTGGCTACGCTAATCCAACTGTTGACGAGTTGCTAACGAAGGCTCAGAGGCTTACTGATCAGAATGAGAGGGCGAAGCTATACGAGGAGGTGCAGAAGATCCTTGCCGAGGACGTCCCGTACATACCACTAGTGCAGGGCAAGCTTTACCTCGTAACTCAGAAGAACGTTAAGGGAGTTATAATTGGTCCCGATATGATATTCCGTTACTCCACGCTCTATAAAGAAGGATGACATTCCTTTCTCTCTAATTTTTTTCTGGAGGTGTTTAAATGAGCAGGGGGCTAGGACGCTATATCCTTATTAGGGCTTTGATGATCATCCCAACGATTCTAATTTTGTATACTGTGGTGTTCATATTCCTGAGGATCCTCCCAGGCAATCCAATACTGGCGGTAGTTGGAACTAAGAGCATCTCTCCGGAACAGCTGGAGCACTTGATGAAGATGGCCGGTTTGGATAAACCATATCATGTCCAGTATTTTGAGTACCTCTGGAAGATTCTGCATGGCGACTTTGGGGTTACTCTCGCATTCCCAATGGGCAAACCAGTATGGGATTATCTGAAGCAGAGGTTTCCGGCAACCCTTGAACTGACGATCTGGGCATTTACTATCAGCGTTCTCTTGGGCCTTCTAACTGGGGTTATTGGAGCAACTAGAAAGGGAACCAAAGTCGATACTGCGATGAGGCTGTACAGCATTGTAGCATACACTTTGTTCATCCCGTGGTTTGGGATGATGCTCCAGTACATATTTGGGGTAAAGCTACACCTCCTTCCAACCTCTGGAAGGCTTGATCCAGGAATACAGCTCAAGACAATAACTGGCCTGTACGTCCTCGATAGCATATTAACAGGAAATTGGCCTGCCTTTGTCAGCTCGGTAAAGCACCTAATTCTACCGGCATTTACCCTCGGAATCGTTCTTAGCGGTGCTTATACGAGGCTAGTCAGGAACAACATGGTGGATGTGCTGAGTCAGGACTTCATAAGAGCCTACCACGCGAGGGGCGTTCCCCCAAGGAAGGTTACATGGTACGCTCTAAAGAACGCTTTCATTCCCATAGTTACTCTAATGGGCCTCCAGTTTGCGATACTCCTTGGCGGAGCAGTTCTGACGGAAACTACTTTCAGCTGGCCAGGGATGGGAACTTTCATAGTGGACAGAATAGACTACAGGGACTACAACGCAATTCAAGGTGCGGTAATATTCTTCGCGTTCTTCGTCGGCCTAATCAGCCTGATAGTTGATGTGATCTATGCAATTCTGGATCCAAGGGTTAAGTACTGAGGTGATACCATGGAAATGATAAGGCCAATAGCAAAGTTCCTCCTTGAGAAAAAGCCAGGAAAAGGGATGCTACTCTTTGGAATAGCTATAGTTCTTGTTGTAGTTATAATGGCAATTTTCGCTCCAATAATCGCTCCCTACGATCCAACCAAGAGCACCGAGGATGTTTTTGCTCCCCCAAGCCTTAAGCACCCAATGGGAACCAACAGACTGGGGCAGGATGTGTTTTCAAGGATAGTTTGGGGATCAAGGGTTGTCCTCTCTGTAGTTTTCATGGCTACCCTTCTGTCCATGAGCATTGGAATTCCCCTTGGCCTTATCTCAGGCTATTATGGAGGAAAAATAGACAGGTTGCTGAGCATTATAATGGACAGCATCTACGCATTCCCAGCTTTAATATTGGCCATTGTCATCGCTGTAGTTTTAGGACCAAGCCCGGTGAACACTGCAATAGCAATAAGCTTCGTCTACGTACCGACTTACTTCAGAATGGTCAGGGGGCAAACATTAAGCCTAAAGAACCAGCTGTTCGTTGAGGCTGCACATGCAATAGGAGCGAAAGACAGAGAAGTCATGGTGAAGTACATACTCCCAAATCTGGGCCCAACTATTCTCGTAGTATTCACGCTGAGCGTTGCTGATGCAATATTAACTGAAGCAGGTTTAAGTTTCCTCGGCCTTTCTGTAACGCCGCCAACGCCGGACTGGGGTTATGATCTGAGAGTAGGCCAGCCGTTCTTGCTTGACGGCTATTGGTGGCTGGTCTTCTTCCCCGGAGTGATGATCATGCTCTTAGCGATGGCGTTCGCACTGATAGGTGAGGCCCTAAACGAGAGGATCTCCCTGGGGGTGAGGTAATGCTACTAGATGTTAAAGATCTCTCCATTCACTATTACACGCTCTCAGGAGTCGTCAGGGCGGTTGAAGGGGTTACATTTTCCATAGATAAGAAGGAGTGGGTAACGTTCGTTGGGGAAAGTGGTAGTGGAAAATCAACCGTCGCTAGTGCCATAATCAGGCTAGTCCCGCCCCCAGGAAAGATAGTTAGTGGTCAGATAATGTTAGAAGGGAAAGAACTGCTAAAGCTAAGTGAAGAGGAGATGAGGCAGATTAGAGGAAAAGACATCAGCATGGTGTTCCAAGATCCTATGACGAGCCTCGATCCCTTGAGAAAGATTGGAGATCAGCTCGTTGAGGCAATGACAGTCCACGGAGTCGATGAAGATGAGGCTAAGGAAAGAGCGAAAGAGTTGTTAGAAAAGGTGAACATCCCTCCAGACAGACTCGACTATTACCCACACCAGCTCTCCGGAGGCCAGAGGCAGAGGGTCAGCATTGCAATTGCAATGGCTTTTAATCCTAAACTTCTCATCGCCGACGAGCCCACTACCGCCTTGGATGTTATAGTTCAAGATTCAATCATGGATCTAATCCAGAGCCTGAAGGAAGAGGGGACGAGTATATTCTTCGTTACCCACGACATTTCACTTGCGGCTGAGAGGAGCGATAAGATAGCGGTAATGTACGCCGGCAAGCTCGTAGAGTTTGGAACCGTTGAGCAGATTGTAGAGAACCCCCTACACCCATACACCCAAGCCCTCCTCAACAGCGTTCCCGATTTATGGACTGAGAAGCCCATAAAGGCCATCCCAGGTTATCCGCCAGACTTAAGGAATCCGCCAAGGGGATGCAGATTCCATCCAAGGTGCCACGTCTTTGCTGAGAAGGGAGAACTAAAGGGGCTGTGCGATGCAGAAGAGCCGATGATGATCGAATACGAAAAGGGACACTTCGTCGCATGTCACCTCTATGGAGGGAGCAGAAATGAGTGAGCCCCTACTGAAAGTTGAGAACCTGAAAAAGTACTTTCCCATAAAGAGGAGCATACTTGAAACTCTAAGAAAGGCACCAGTAAGGTACGTTAAGGCCGTTGATGGCATAAGCTTTGAGATAAAGAGGGGAGAGGTTCTCGCACTTATAGGTGAGAGCGGTTGCGGAAAGACTACTGCAGGGAGAACCATATTAAGGCTGATAGAACCTACGGACGGAAGGATAATCTTCGATGGAGTGGATATAACCAAGCTTAGCAGGGAAGAGCTCAGGCCATTCAGAAGGAGGATGCAGATAATCTTCCAAGATCCATATGCAAGTTTGAGCCCCAGGATGAAAATAGGAGATGCCATAGCGCATCCACTCCTAGTCCACGGACTTGCAGATAAAGAAGAGGCAAAAGAACTCGCCCTAAAGATGCTCAGGAGAGTCGGCTTAACTCCCGAAGATGAGTTTTACGAGAGGTACCCGCACCACTTAAGTGGAGGTCAGAGGCAGAGGGTTGTAATAGCTAGGGCGATGATCCTCAAACCGGAATTCGTTGTTGCAGATGAGGCAGTTTCAATGATCGATGTATCCATGAGGGCTGCAATTCTCGATTTGTTGGAGAGCTTTAGGAAAGAGTACAACATGAGCCAGCTCTTCATTACGCACGATATAGCGGTAGGAAAGCTGATAGCCGACAGGATAGCGGTAATGTACCTGGGTAAGATCGTTGAGATAGGGCCTACGGGTGAAGTTCTCAAAAACCCAGCCCATCCCTATACGATGGCCTTAATACAGGCAGTGCCCTCAATTGCAAGGAAGAAGAAGGAGAAGAAGATAGAAATTACCGGAGAGGTTCCAAACGCCGCGAACCCGCCAAGTGGTTGCAGGTTCCACCCGAGATGCCCATTGGCAACTGAAGAATGCAAGAGCAAGGAGCCAGAACTAATTGAGATCTCACACGAACACTTTGTCGCCTGCCACCATCCGCTAAGGTGAGAGAATGCTCAAAAAGCTCCCTTTTCCAATTTTGTTGCCATCATCAGATAACTTTGACTGCAAAAATGCATACAATCCGTCCGTAGTTTTCAGAAAGGGGAAGTTCGTGATGCTGTATAGGGGAGAATGCGAGGATGGGAAAACGGGAAGAATAGGACTGGCGATAAGCGAAGATGGAATTAGTTTCACAAAGTTTCCTGACCCCGTACTTGAGTCTGAATATCCCTGGGAGGCAAAGGGAGTTGAGGATCCGAGGGTTGTTAAGCTGGGAAAAAAGTACGTAATGACTTACACTGGTTATGACGGTAAAGTTGCAAGGCTTTGCTTGGCCACATCAAAGAACCTTCTCTCATGGAAGAAGCATGGGCCGATATTTGACGACTTCCCAGAGAACTATTTAAGGCCTAGAGGATGGACGAAGAGCGGTGCGATACTTCCAGTTAAAGTCAACGGTAGGTACATCATGTACTTCGGAGATTCGAACATTTGGATCGCATATTCAAAAGATGGCAAAACTTGGGAGTACTTAGAAAAGCCAGTTTTGAGCCCAGGAAAGTTGTTGCTGGTAGAACCAGGCCCTCCACCTTTACTAACCAAGGAAGGGATCGTTCTATTCTACAACTCTGCAGGTAAAAGCCTAGTCTACAGGGTCAGGGTTGCAGTCTTTGATAGGGAGAATCCAGAGAAGGTGATATGGAAATCAGAGAACCCAATTTTAGAGCCTGAATATCCCTGGGAAAAGTTTGGGCACGTTAACAACGTCGTGTTTTTGGAAGGTCTGGTAGAGAGTCACGAGAGAACGCTCTTCTACTATGGGGCGGCCGATAGATACGTGGGCTTGGCAGTGTGGAAAGGAAGCGTTGAGATGTTGCTCCAGACCTTAGGATTTTCAAAATCTATATAAGCTAATTCATTATGCCAAGGAAGGGGGAGAGAAGGTGGACGAGGAACTAAAGCCCGAGAAGATTCAGGAGATTAAGCTGGGAGACTGCCCGATTTGTGGGGGGAAAGGAACGTTAAAGGCCATTCAGTTCATCCACAAGATTCCCTACTTCGGCGAGGTCATGGAGTCAACGGTAATCTGCGAGAGGTGCGGCTACAGGAGTGCTGACGTAATGATCCTCGAGGAGAGAGAGCCAAGGCTGTACGAAGTTAAGGTGGAGAACGAGAAGGATCTCTTCACGAGGGTGGTTAGGAGCAAGAGCGGAACCATAGAACTTGAGGAACTCGGAATAAAGATAGAGCCCGGACCCGCAGCCCAGGGATTCGTGAGCAACGTAGAAGGAGTTCTGGAGAGGGCAAAAGAAGTTCTCCTTATGGCAAGGGACTTCAAGAAAGAAGAGAACGATGAAGAGGCAGTGAAGAAGATAGATGAGCTGTTGAAGTACATCGAAGAGGTCAAGGAAGGCAAGAAGCCCCTGACAGTTAGGGTAATGGATCCCTTCGGCAACAGTGCCCTGATAGGGGAGAAGGTTAAGAGCAGGAGGCTGACAAAGGAGGAGATAAAGAAACTCAGCACAGGACCCTACGTCGTCATTGATCCAGAGGCTCAGCAATAACGGCTAGATCCCTAACCTTGAAGACGAAGGCCCTCTTCTCACCTTTAAGCCCCTGCTCGATCTTCCTCCTTACCCTCCAGTATTCCTCCTCAGGAACGCTCATCCGCAGGGTGGCCCTTCCGTAGCCTTCCTTCCTCAGGAAGTCGTTTATCCTTACCGGGTGGAACGGCATGGTTGCAATGACAACGTAAGACCTCTTGAAGTATTCGCTCTTTACCTCCTCATCTCCAGTGGCAAGGATTCTCCTCTTCTCCCTCAGCAGAAGCTTAAGCTCACCCCTAACCTTGTGGAAGAGCTCGTTTATTAAGTCAGCATAGTCTATGGCCTGGGGAATTTCGTAAAGGTACTTTCCTGGGGTTTCGGCTTCCTCAACTATGTTTTCTAAGTTGGGATTGCTCTCGAGCCTCGCCCCCTGGGGTAATATGACGGCACTCCTCTCGGCCTTAGCCAAGGGTTCGGTGTAGAAAGTTAGCCTATTAACATGGCCGTAGAGGTCTATGTACTCGAACTCCCCCTTCCAAGGAACCTTCTCACGCCTTATCTGGGGAGGTAAATCGAAAATGAAAGCTTCGGTCTTTTCCCTATAGGCCTCGTAAACCTTCAAAGGGCTCGGAAGAAGATCCTCAAGGTTTCTCTCCGGAACCTCTGGAGGCCTTGCGGGGTCAGAGAATATAAGCTCAGCGTCAATTTTCTCGACAATATCAGGACTTAGGGAGTCACCTACCAGAAACTCAATGTTGACTCCGTACTTCTCCGCGTTTCTCTTTGCGAACTCTATCTTGAGGGGATCTATATCAACGCCTACTGCCCTTATCCCGTGCTTGGCGAAGAATATCAACTGAATTCCAACGCCACAAGAAACATCAGCTATGCTCTCCACTCCCTGCTCTTTCAGTCTTCTCCCCCTGTAATTAGCTACAACCTCGTGGGTTGCGTACCTAAGCCCCTCAAGGTCAAACCAAAGATCTGTCCTTGAGAACTTGTCCTTCGCCTTTATTCTAGCCCTCGCAACCTCCAACGCCAACTTAAATTCTTCCTCAGGAAGACCTAAAGCCCTCTTAATTTTCTTCTCGTCGTATCCTTTCCTTATCATCTCCTCCGCCATTCTAACGTGCTCCTCAGTGAGCATGATCCCACCTCCTAACTAAGTAGATAGTGATTGCAACCCTCAACGTGCTCCACACCGCAAGTAGGGCGAACAGGAGCTTTATCCATCCCAGCAGTGTAAAGAGCATGGTTACGAATATCCTCTCATCCCTCTTCCCTGGGATCTTCCTTAGGGCTGGAATCACCTTGTAGGCATCGGCACAGTAGGCACCCTTAAATCTCTCGGTTGAGTAGCTGACCATGGCTGAGGAGAACATTGCGATTCCAGCTATAACCCACCATATGGGTTCCCTTATCGAAACATAAGCTAAGGTTAGGAGGAACGTGAAGTCAACGTACCTGTCAAGGATAGAGTCAAAGTAGCCGCCGAACTTACTCGTCTGCATCCTGGCCCTCGCTATCTCTCCATCAACACCATCGAGGATTGAGCTTATCTGATACAGAATTCCTGCCAAGGGGACGCTGACGAGGTTCATGAGGCCCGAGAATATGCCAAATAGGAAAGTTATAACGGTGAGCTGGTTAGGTGTGAAGTGCTCAACCAATAGAGCGGAGATCCTCGTGGAGATCTTCCTGTTTATGTGCCTGCTTATGAATCCATCTCCAACCCCCTTAACGGAGGTGTAGACTATGAGCTTTCTTGCCTTCTTGAGCTCCTCAGGCGTATCAACGTCCATCCAGAAGAGGCCATCCACAAAGGTGACTTCAAGCCTTGCCTCCCTTACAACATCCCTAAGCTCAACGATTTCTTTTTCATTAGCTAATCTCTCAGTAACTTCAAATATCGAGTCGTCAAGCACGAAAAAGCCGGTATCTAGGGCATCCCACTCTTTGAGTTGCTTTCCTATGTCCTCAACCCTCCCATCTTTCACTTTAACTTTCGTTGCCTCATCAACATCGACAAACCTTGGTCTCCTATCGGCTATCAATCCTCTACCCTTAATGGCAAGCTCGTAAAACCTCTCCTCGTAGATGTGGTCGCTCATAACGAGCACGAACCTACCAGTTACATGTCCTTTAGCCACGTGAAGGGAAAAGCCGTTGCCCCTCTCAGGCTTCGGATTAACTACAACTTTGGCGTTAAAACCATGCTTCCTTACGAACTCCTCGTAAAGATCCTTGTACTTTTCGTTCGTCACTATCACGAACTCGCTCACTCCAAACTTCTGGAGGTTTTTGATCGTCCTATATATGAGCTCTCTGCCCGCAACCTTGATTAGACCCTTTGGCTTCTCACCCATTCTCGTCCCGTATCCTGCAGCTAGTATTACCGCTTTCACTCCCTCACCCCTTAACGGAGTTAGAAGGGAGAAGTTAAAAGTTTTAGTGTCAAAAGGTTAGAAAATCTTATGGAGCTTGATGGAGAACTTCGAGGAAAAGTACCTTCTCAAAATCCTTATCAAGCGTGGCAATTCTCGAAACCCCATAAAACTTGCACGTGGTTGCTATGAGAGCATCATTTGGCAATAAACCAAATTCCTTGGAAAGGGCAACTGTTTCGTTTAGGATTTCCTTATTAGGTAGGAGCAACCCTATAATCCCAAGCTCAATGTTCTCCAGTATAAACTCCGAAAGATACTTAAAAACAGTATCAAACCTCTCTCGTTTTTGCATGAACATTTTTTAACCCTGAATTTTCCGGTACGGCCAAATAACCTTTCTGTTTTCATATAGAGCAGTTTAAAGAACGTCTCCTCCACTATATTTGGAGAAATCCGACCTCCTCCCCTTGACGAGAGTTCATGGAACCACTCACCAGGGGGAGGTTTGAGAGGTCTCATTTAGACCCAAGATAAAGCGGGTCTTCGACCCCTCTGGCTCAGCCTTGAGCCAGCTACCCCTACCTACTGTTAAACCCGCCAGGCTCGGGGTTATCCTACTCACAACCTTCTTTAAAATATTGAATGCTCCAACTAAATCAACGTTAAACACACAAGTAGCTGAAAAAGCTCTAAAAGCGTTTCTTTTTTTACCTATATAGGGAAATCGATGCTGAATTTGATAAGCCTATACGAAATTTGTTGTAGAAGTGGGATATCCAGACTATCTACGAAATTCCTCAAGAGATTGCAAGAGAGGTTACTGAGATAAAGATAAATAAATTGAAAATTACAGACGCCCCTTGAACTTCTCGTAGCTCAGGCTTAGAGCCTCGAGCACAGGCAGTTTCTCTCCAGCAAAGAACGTTAACATCGCACCTCCACCGGTTGAAACGTGGCTTATACCTTCTATTCCATACTTGTGTATGCTGGCTATTGAGTGGCCCCCACCGACAACGCTGAACGCTGGGCTTTCAGCTATGGCTTTAAACACTCCTACTGTTCCCACAGCAAACTCCTCCCTCTCAAAAACGCCCATAGGTCCGTTGGCTACTATTACCTTTGCCTGCATGAGAACCTGCCTGTACTTCTCTACTGTTCTCGAGCCTATATCTAGTATCTGGTACTCATCGAATAGCCTCTTTTCTTCACTCAGCAAGTCTATCTCCAGTCTCTCCCCCTTGTAATCTATTGCAAAGTCTACGGGAGTTTTAACGAAGGGATAGAACTCATCTAGTATCTTCCCAGCCCAGTCTACGTATTTTAAGATGCCTTTACGTTCCATAAATTCTATGTTCTTCCTTCCCAAGTCGAAGCCCTTGGCCAAAGTAAAGATGTTTGCAACCAATCCCCCAGTTAGAATTATATCAGCCTTCCCTTTTCTCAACACGTTCTCGGCAACCCTCAAGGAGTCATCGACCTTTGCCCCTCCCAGGACGTATACCCTGGGTCTCTCCTTGCTGTAATAAGCTCTGCTTAGAGCTTCAACTTCCCTCTCCATTAGAAAGCCCATTATCATGGGCTTTACCCTTGCAAAGCCAACTAAGGAGGGCTGACTTCTATGTGCAGCGGCAAAGGCATCATTCACGACCAGATCTATAACCTGGGAGAGCTTTTTAACGAAGAACGTTTTTTCACACTCCTCTATAGGCTTGTTTTTAACTTCCTCAGCCGAAAATCTAAGGTTTTCAAGCATTAGAACCTCTCCGGGTTTAAGCTCTCTAATCTTTTCTCTAGCGTACTTTCCAAACACATCTTCAACGTACTCAACGTGCTGGTCTAACAGTTCAGAGAGAACCCTTGCATGCTCTTCTGTTGTGGCGTAGTCCTCGCTGTATGGCTTTCCCTGATGAGTGCCTATAACAAGCCTCGCTCCACTTTCGAGCAGGTACCTTATCGTTGGAAGCACGGCCCTAAATCTCGCGTCGCTGATGATCTTCCCATCCTTCATCGGTGAATTGAGGTCAGCGCGAAGGAAAACCGCCTTATTGTGGAAATCAAAATCGCTCAATCTGAACATTTCATCACCGTAAAATAATTGGGAAGAGGTTTAAGAAAGTTTATTTACTCACCGTAGGTGGCAATGCTTTCCCTGGCAAGCTCCACTAGATCTTCCGGTGTTAGCACGTCAACGTTCTTTGGTTCCCTCTCAAGAACATCCAAGGATGGAACAAACAGTATCTTTCTGCATTTGAATTTTTGGAGCTTTTCTTCGATTTTTCTAATTTCTTCCCCCCTAACTCTTGACTCCCACTTTACTTCACCGACAATTTCGAGTCGATTGAACCTTAGGAGGGCTATGTCAACTTCAAGTTTTGGCTCCTCGATTTTTGTTTTTCTCAGCCCATACACTTTGCTTAGCAAATTCTCCACGAAGTATTGAACATGAAGGGGAAGCTTCATCTCAATAACTTTGACTATACTGGTGTCTCAAGCTCCGTGTAAGAATACTTTTCCTCGAGGTAAAAGTGAAGATCTAATAAGGGGGAGGATATCCTGTATCTGAACCTTTTCTTTCCATATATGGGGATTTTTTCAAGAAATCCCATGGCCGTAAGGATTTTCAAGTACTTCTGAACTGCAGAGAGTGACTCTATCAACCCCTTATTTATTAAAACGCTAGCTATTTCTCCACTCTTCTGCATTCCATCCGCTACAGCAGATAAAATAGCTAAATATACCCTGGACATGGTAACTTCCTCTTCCCTAAAAGCTTCTCCGACGATCTCTTCAACTATAGCCCCAGAACTTGCCAAGTATTCTGCAAGGAATTTCCTCAACGGCGGCCTGTATATCGGGACTAAAATGGGCTCCCTCAAGTACGTCGTTGCTTCGATTAACTCTTTTCCATTAACATCCTTTTCAAGTTCAACAAGCAATTCCCTCTCATCAATTAAGCCAACTTTAATTGGCTCTGCTATTCCAAGCAGAGGGCTTTCCTTTCGGGCAATGAGCCTAGTTGCGAGCCAGAGCGTTGACGTTATGAGTATAAGGTCTCTAGTGCCGGAATATGCATGAAGGAAGTCAAGGAATTCATCTGGCAGTCTGTGAAATTCATCTATAACGATCCTTTTGCTTTCTCTTAAATCCTGAAGCAGGCCACTAATGAATTCTTGATAAGTCATAGAGGTTGCATCTTGCTTGTCAAAAACACTCCCATCCCTTTTTACGAAATAAGACTTGTCCCATTTTGTGAATTTCTCAACCAAGAACGTTTTTCCAGTCTTTCTCCGCCCATATACCATCTTCCATCCAGGGGATTTTAATGTCTCAACCTCGATTCTCCTGGGAATTATTCTAAGCAGAATTATATAAAAAAGGTTATGCTCAAAAAACTCAAAGATATCCAAGCCTGTATGCAAGTTCAGCGTTTAAAACTGAGCCTCCAGCGGCTCCCCTGACAAGGTTGTGCCCTAGGACAACGTATTTAACTCCACCACTTATCTCCTCAAGCCTTCCCACGGTCACCGTGAGCCCTTTTCCGCGATCCCTGTGAAGTCTAGGTTGAGGAACTTCTGTGTAAACTATGGGCTTCTCGTAAGAGGGCAGGTCCAAATCCTTTAGAGGATCAAACTCCTCAAACGCCCTCCTAATTTCCTCGACATCTGGATTCTCAAGCTCAACAAAAACTGCCTCCGTGTGTCCGTGTATTACGGGAACTCTCGTTGCTATTGCAGAGATATCAAAATCTGCGAACTCTATCTTATCATCCCTGAGTGTTCCCAGGATCTTCCTGCTTTCGTTCTCTATCTTCCACTCCTCCCCGCTTATGAACGGAATTACGTTATCGTGGATGGCATAGGCAGAAAGACCAGAGAAACCAGCGCCGCTGATTGCCTGCATTGTGGCTACCCTAACCTTCTTTATGCCAAAACTCCTCAACGCCGCCAGTGATACAGTTAGGATGGCCGTTGAGCAGTTTGGGTTAGTGACTATAAATCCTTTCCAGTCCCTCTTTTCCTTTTGAACCTTTATGAGTTCTAGGTGCTCTTTGTTGACTTCTGGTACTAGAATTGGCACATCTTCATCATAACGATGGGCTCTTGCGTTGGTAAACACTGGAATTTCCTTGGCGAGCTTTTCCTCAA